>NZ_CFHOXV010000022.1:0-25501 GCF_984505615.1 Alteromonas sp.
TGGTGTGGTCTACAGAGGATTATGTCTTTTTAGAGGGGAAAATCCCTAGAACCCCCTACACGTTAGGTTTAGATGAAGACCTTATTAAGCAGAATATAAATCTTACCGCTGAGGTCGGCGGTAAATACCATAATTTTATGGTCTGGGCTAAGCACAAGGACGGTCACTACGTGACCAATGAAGAAGTTGCTGAGAGCTATCTAGACGCCTTCGAGTACGCCGAAAAAGCCGGTGTCATCATCACCTTCGAGAACCATGTGGACATGTGGTCTGAAGACTATCGTCGAGTTGCGCAGGTTGCTGATCTGGTTGAGGCGAGAGGAGTCAGGTTCAACGTGGCCATGGACTACAGCCACTGCATTTTCAAAATTGAAAATGCAGTTGAGCATGCAGTTTCTCAGATGCGTGGTGACAATGAGGCAATTGCCAAACTTGATCCGTTCAATGACGATAGTTACGCAGATGAATGGCTCAATCGCAATCTAGTTCACTGGGCGCAGATGCGTCCCGCAGCACCAAACGGCCCACTTAACTGGTGGGGGTTTGAAACTGGCCCATGGGATGCAAAAGGGATAGATCGCCCAGGACGTTCCATTCAATACCCATTCCGGCGCCCTGCCAAAGGCGAATGGCACACAGAAATGTGGCATGCCCACAAGCTGGCATGTACCAAAGAAATTACGAGAAAGGTCATCGATGCGTACCTACAAAGCGATGATACCAACCTCTCATTAATGACCATCGACAACATCAACCTGAATGCTTACGGATTAGGGTGGAAGTACAACATGTTCGCTGATAGCTGCGCTTACGCTCAGTATGTCCGTGAAATCTATGCTGAACGTGCTGCTGTTCATCAGGCACGAAACACCATGTCAGCTTCTGAATTTGTCTCCCAATACCGGGCAGGCGCCGTTGTAGCGGTGCCAAACAATGTATAGGCCCCAATATGTTAAATGAGAACAGTTTTATTTTTGACGACTGGCACCCCGTCGGCGCACTAGCTGATACCTCACTTGGTAAGAAATACTTTTCCCGAGTTTTGGCTGTCAGCATTGAATATACGCTCACCGAGGATGGGTTGCGGGCAGAGGTTTCCTCTACAGGCCTACCGCTAAAAACCCAGGTGATTTATGGACTTTTATGGGTGTCTCTTTCAAATAACCCACGAGATGTAGTAGCCATCCCCGAATTTGATGAACCTGATCGCAGGGTGATCAGTGCAGGATCAATTCGGGTGGGAACCTCTGGGTTACGTGTCGTTGAAAACTTCCTTGATATGGCGCATTTCCCGTTTGTACACACAGATATTCTCGGCGCAGAACCACTAACTGAAGTGGCTGCATATGACATTGAAATCGATGAAGACCGAGATGAAGTGCTGGCTATTAATTGCAGATTTCCCCAACCGAAAGGGTCGGCGGCTGCTACTGAACCGGTGGACATGCATTACGTCTACCGAGTCGCCCGCCCTTTCATCTCTATCTTATATAAGACGTGTGTGATTGAAGATGATCGCCTTGATGTTTTGGGTCTGTTCGTCCAGCCCCTAGATGAAGAAACATGCGTTGCCCACGCGATCATGTGCTACCTCGATGACATTAACACCGACAAGCAGTTAAAGGACTTCCAACAGAGAATTTTTGGCCAGGACATCATGATTTTGCTGAACCAAGTTCCCAAAGGATTACCCCTTGATCCAAAGCTTGAAACCCCTGTGCGGGCTGATGCCTTGTCGAGCGCCTATCGTCGCTGGATTAAAGAAAGAAATGTGACGTTTGGCACCGCTCACTGAGCTTATTTTATTACTAGGTGATTTGTTATGGATTCGTTAAATCAGGAGTGGCATGTCATTGCCAACTCCGAAGATATACCGTTTAGACACGTGTACCAATCACGTCTTAATGGTCAAGAACTCGCAGTATGGCGTGACTATACAGGAGATGTGAATGTTTGGGAAAACCGCTGCCCGCACCGTGGTGTTCGACTAACACTAGGCGAAAATGTCGGAGACCAATTGCAATGCCAGTACCACGGATGGAAATATCAGTCTGGTACGGGACATTGCTCATTTGTACCAGCGCATAAAACTGCACAGCCCAGTAATGCCTGTGTAAAGACTTATCTATGCACAGAGTTAGAAGGCCTGATATTTGTAAAACTGGATACAACGAACGGGACCGATGCTCCAAAGCAGCTATCTCTCGTTGACTCTCTTAATTCCAGCAACCTGCGAAGCCAGGTGATTGCTGTAGATGCCCAGACTGCGATCGATACAATCAAGAAGGGAGCTTCTAGCTTTGCCCCTGTTTTAGGCAATCGCCCAGAAGAGATTCAGTTTGTGGGCGACGGCCTAACTATCGACCTTACATGTACGGGATTGGCGGAAACTTTACGTATTTTTGTCCAGCCAGAATCTGAACAAAAAGTGGTGATTCACGCCCGTTTATACACGGATACTCCTGTGGATCTTCAACGTAAAGTTATGTTCATGCACGTGCTGACTGAGCTGTTCGCTCAAACGGAGCGTAGTACCAGCATTTCTGATTCAAAAAATGTTATCGCTACTGATAGTAGTACACATGTAAACCAGGGCAATCCTGAAGTAGACAGTGCTCGAAAGCAGATTATATGTACTGTCATCGCCCGAAATACTGAGACGCCTGATATTGATTCTTTCTGGCTTAAGCCGGAAGAAGAGCAAGTATTAACTTTGGAACCAGGCATGCATGTCGGTTTGACAACGCCATCCGGTCACTTGCGGCAATACTCAATCGTTAATACACCCGAGGAACGAGATGTCCTGATCATAGGTGTTAAACTTGAGGCTAAGTCACGAGGCGGCTCGCGTAGCATGCACAGTGATGTTCGAGTTGGCTCTAAAGTGTCAATAACTCTTCCTCGCAATCAATTTCAATTACAACCATCTGAGCGTAAGGCTGTCCTCATTGCCGGTGGTATTGGTGTGACACCTCTGCTCGCAATGGCTCTTTTCCAAGAGCAAAGAGACCGTAACTACCACTTACATTACTTTGTGAGAGGTAATGAGCACATTGCCTTTAAAGATCGTATTTCGGCGCTTGGAAATAACTGCTCTACCTATGTTGGCTTAGGTATAGAGGAGACTCAGAGTGCAATCACTGAGCTTCTACAAGGATTAAATCCGGAGTCACATGATATTTACGTCTGTGGCCCTCAGACGATGATCGAACTTGTCTCCACAACGGCAATCAAGTCCGGTTTTTCCGCAGATCAAGTGTATTACGAGTATTTCGGATTAACTGATCACGCAACATCACGCGCCCTTAGTGAAGGGGGCTATCAAGTGACTATTCAATCCACTGGACAAGAATTCACTGTTGAACCTGGTAGAAACCTTCTTCAAGCATGCTTAGAAGCTGGGGTTGAAATCGATTACTCCTGTGAACAGGGCGTATGTGGTGCATGCATGACTAAAGTAATTAGCGGCGACTTACAACATGAAGATGTTTATCTCTCTTCCAAGGAAAAGAACGATGGGAAATTAATAATGCCATGCGTATCTAGTTGTAAATCAGCAAAGCTAGTTCTGGATATTTAAAAGAGGTGCTTATGCTTAAACTTTACGACTATGAGCTTTCTGGAAACTGTTTTAAAGCTCGCCTACTTCTATCAATGCTTGGTGTTTCTTATGATACCGAGATTGTTGAGTTTTATCCAGAACGCGAACATAAGAGTGCTGATTTTCTACGCATTAATCCACTTGGCCAACTTCCCGTTTTGCAAAACGGAGACAAAGTTATTCGTGAATCCCAAGCCATTTTGGTCTATCTAGCGACTAAGTTTGATTTGGGGAGGAAATGGTATCCGCTAGATAGTCCAGATGCTCTTTCAGATATTCAAATCTGGCTGGCTTTTTCTGACGGAATTACGGCGTCTATTTCTGCTGCAAGGCTACATGAGCTTTTTATGTACGACTTTGATGTCGAGGAGTGTCGGAACCGTGCTTATGTTCTGTTAGAGGTAATGGACAAACATTTGTGGGTGAATCGTCAGCAAGGCTTTGATTTTCTCTGCCCCATGGAGCACCCGACAATCGCCGATATTGCCTGCTTTCCATATATAGCTATGGCTGACGAAGCGGGCATTTCACTTCAAGACTATCCCTCAGTGAGACTCTGGCTAGATAGTGTGAAGCGTATTCCCGGTTTTATAGCAATGTCGGGAATATTCCCTGTAAGCAATATCTAAATATTCCCTGCGCCAAGATATTAATATTTATCAACTTGTAGCCATATAGGATTCTGGCAAAGGCGTCAGTATCCAATAACTAAAAAGGCTATAAATAGAAATTAATTAATAAATTAAAATATGTAAATCCTAGTAGGAGACATGTAAATGGTTATCTACACCCCGCCATCTGTGGCAAAAGATATTCCTGTTATCGACCTCGCAGAAAGCTTTTCACACGATATCGAAAAGAGAAAAGCTGTTGCGTGGGAAATACATAAGGCAGCACGTCAAACTGGCTTCTTTTATATAAAGAATCATGGTGTTCCAGTTGAATTGCAAAAGGCATATTTCGATTTAGCCAAGGAATATTTTGCGTCCCCTATGGACGAAAAAATGAAGATCAGTTCCAAGAACTCTGTCTGCCTGCGTGGGTACGAACCTATTACTGCTCAAACTCTGGATGAAGGATCTCCTTCTGATTTGAAGGAGGGGTTTTTATTTGGTCGGGACCTAACAGAGTCTCATCCTTATGTTCAGAATAAAACACCGTACCATGGTCCCAATCAATGGCCTGAAGGCAATCCACACTTCCGGCAACAGGCTGAGGATTATATGCACCATTTGGAGCTTTTAGGTCGTAAGCTTGTGCGCTTATTAGCACTCTCGTTGGGGTTGCCAGAGGACTTTTTTGACGAGGGTCTGAAGGAGCCGATGATCATTTCTCGTATGCTCTACTATCCCAGTCAGCCGAAAGACGCTCAGGTAAACCAATTAGGTGCAGGTGCGCATACGGATTGGGGTCTTATTACATTACTACTCCAGGATGCAGTCGGAGGGTTAGAAGTTCGAAATGCAGATGGAGAATGGCTGAAAGCCCCTTTTATAGAAAATACCTTCGTAGTGAATCTAGGTGATATGGTGCCAGTGCTTACTAACGGGTTGTATCACTCTACAATGCACCGCGTTCTCAACGCATCGAAGGAAACTCCACGTTACTCTTTCCCGACATTCTTTGACCTTGACTACTATTATGAGGCTTCAGTGGTTCCAACTTTGCGCAAGCCCGACGAAGAGTACCCCGAACCTATCACAGTAGGCGGTCATATCGCTGAGATGTTCAATAAAACATTTGGCGTAAAGTAAACATTGCCAAACTGTCCGAAACATTACCGTCCTCATGTTTGAGGACGGTCCTCCAGTCTAAAGCAATTGGGATTACATCCATTGTGTTAATGAAAAATTATCTTTAAAAAACAGATGGTTGTTGAATTTTAGCTCTAAATGATTATTTGCCTTAAACTCTGCTAATCGATTTCAATCATCCAGTCACTCCGAAACACAGGTACCATACCTGCTTCACTTGGATACCCTAATTGATTACTAACTAATTGAGTTTGGCCTATTAGGGGTTCTGCTCCCCAATGGTTATGCCCATATATCCATAGTCGTGGGTGCCACATTTCAATCAAAGCCTTACTGTTCGCTTGAAAATAGGCCGTAACCGGATTTGGATTAAAACGAGGATGACGAACTTCAAACGCATCGTTTTTATGCTGTGTAGCTTTAGCCTGGGAGAGTGTAAGGCTTTACAGCAACACAGCAAATCCATTGATTATCAATCAGCAAAGGGAACGTATGATTCATTCGTCCCTACTAAAGGCGCCAATGAATGAAGTTTTCTCTTTTTGAAAGTTATTAATGATTTGACTTCTGATTCACTCAAAATTTCTGTGCTTTCGTCTATCTTGTTCTAAAAGAAGAAATAGTTCCCGGCCCTACCGACTAACACAGTATTTTCTCTCGTTTTCGCGTTGAGTTTTACCTGCATGCTGGAGTTTTTCAGAGAGTCAGCGTTCATTTTTGCGACAAAGGGTAAAAGTCCTATTAAAATGATAGTAGGGATGGCTATCTTTAATAAGCGTAAGTCTATCTTCTTGAAATTTTTACGTGTCCATTGTTCCATAAGCGCAAAAAGAATAAAAACAAACCCTAAACCATGCATTAGTATAGTCTTGCCCGTGATTAGATAATACATACCGTATCCGCTTAGTACTGAAGTGACCAGAACGTTACCTAATCTTCTGGCAGGTGCTAGATTACCTTTATCGTCTGTACATTCCTCGTCAGTAGGTTCAGCAAAGATTTTTAAACTGAATATCGGCAAGATAAAAATATTAAAAATTAAGAATCCCAGAGCTAAAGTTGTTAAGGCGACCATGAGAGGGCTTAAAGCCTGACCGATATAGTCAGAAACACTCAAAAACTGAAAGATATCGATTCCAAACTCACTCCAGAAAAAGGCCAGATAAACGCTCGCTAAACCTAATGAGAAGGTTCCCAAATAGGGAATATATTGAATTGGCTTCATAATTATTCTGTTTTCTTCCGTGCATGAATAAGCATCATGTTAATAGATTGCGTATAACCAACAAGTAATACTTACGAATATTTCTCAGTTTTCACTCACAGGATTTCTGTGATTTTAAATCGCATTTCTGCTGCTTTCAGCCTCAGTCATTGGCCTGCAGTAAAGGGACAGTTCTTCATCCAGGCATTCCCACTGTGAACCGGTGCGGTTATCACGGCGCCGGGCAGGATCGTGCGGCTTAAGAGGATGTATGGTGACTTTCTCTGGCCGGCCATAATTGGTCAGCAAAATGGGCTGTGAGGCATTAATCGACGTGGTCACCGGGCGGCTGGTGCCGTTGGTACCAAAATACAGCGAGGCGTTGACGGTATCGTTGCGGGTTTTACGCACACAGAAGCGATGGGTGTTCACCCGTTCGTGCAGGATATCCCGCAGGCGCACCTTATCGCTAAGCGGGAGCTTATTCGGTGGCGCGGCCATGATGAAAGGCACCGCGGTCTCCACATCGAGGTATTTATCCGCGTTTTTGCTTATCCAGTGAAAATTCACCGAACGCAGGCGGGACATCTCATCGTCAGCACCGGCATTGATAACATCAATCTGCCGGTAGAGTTGATAGGCAATGTAGCCTTCGCCGTGTGCGTGTAGAAACTCGTGCTTTTGAAGATGATTGCGCTGGTGGACCGCCACCAGCTTGTTGCCCCGGCGCATCAGGCGTCGGTCCTGCACACAGGCGGCGATGACATCTTTGAGCTGGTTAATGACGGCAATGGTCTCCATGACGTCGTCAGGATTCTCTAAAAACAGCACGCCCGGGTATTTGCCGGAGTATTTACCGGAGACATCATGCTCATGGCGCTGGTAACGACGAAGGGCGCTTACCCCTGCCCTCACCGCCTCCTCACCGGTAAAGTGACCAATCTGAAGCGTGAGCTCACCACGACGATACCGCTCCACGTCGTCTTCGTAGATAGCAGGGAGCTGGGCATAATAACCGACCGGTGCCAGCACCATCGTGTCGGTGAGCACATCAAATGCATCTTCCAGTTGTGCCAGCAGCTGGGTAAAGTGTACCCTGTCATTGGCCATAACACCCTCTATCAATATAACTATCTTTACCTACCACCTTCTACATATAACACAAAAAATACCCACTCGTCACCCGCCAAATGAACACGATACTTGCGAGCTCGTCCCTGACTGACCGCCCCAGGCTCGCGTTAGTTGAACAGGAGGGGCACCTCCGGGGGTGGATGAGGGACGCCAATATCGTATACCTCATGTGAAGGTGGTAGGTAATTGCATTATTAAACCTGTCTTCTATCGCATTTTTACAGAATGCCACGTGCTAAAGTAAAATGGATTGAACAAATGGGGGCTCCTATGAGAAAGCATCGTTACGAGAGAAAAGAGTTTGTGTACACATTTTTTGAACTCAATAATGCGGTTCGTGTAGTGAGGCACGACGGCACCAGTGAATATGAACATACTTTCTCGATTGGTGATAAGGTAAACGACAGAACGCTGAAACAGTTCTCCTGGGACAGTGCTTTTGAGAATGGTCATTCAGTTTACGCCTCCAGCACAGAGTTCCCTTCATCTAATAGTCAGAGCCTGGCACGTCAAATCGATCTCATCATTGACAATAACGAAGCAGAAGAAAGAGATATCACTCGTGAAATTGAGATTATTTCCGGGGAAAGCTCTCTTAGTGATACGGAGAAAGAAGCACTTATAAAGATAAGAAAGGGACAGGCAAAATTCAGAAAAATGCTTCTTAATATGTGGACGAAATGTGCTGTAACAGGCTGCGAGACCAAAGACCTACTAGTTGCCAGTCATATCATTCCATGGACAAAATCTATCGAAGACAGGTTGAACCCGTACAATGGGTTGCTTTTAATTGCTAATCTGGACAGAGCTTTCGATTCGGGACTCATTAGCTTTGATAAACTGGGTAAAATTCTCATATCAAGTGAATTGAAAAAGGAAGATCGTCAGTTGGCTGGCATTCGTGACGATATGAGAATTGATTTACACCCAAATCACGAAAAGTTCCTTAGGCATCATAGAGAAGTTATCTTCAAAACTTCTGCTTAACAGTTCTTCTGTTGATAGATGCAGAACTCGATCCCAAGTTGCTCTCACTTTCGATTTCTAACATTAAGCTGATATTTTGATTCAGAATTTAATATCAGCTCTGAACTAATAGCGGAAGTGAGTATCAAACTCTTAGCATCCTAAATATCGAGCCGCAAGTTTTCCTGTATCTCGTCTATCAGTGTTTTTGGTACATCCCATTCCTCAGCAAGCTGACGCCAAGTTGATACGTGCTCAATCGTTGCATCAATTATATCGTCGATCTTTTTCTTGTAAAAAATAGGGCTAAGTTTCTTTAAACTATAGAAATCACTTCGTGTAAATTTATCTCTTTTACCATTCAAGCTCATCCAATGGCTGTTTACCCATTTACTGCCTGGTTTATAGCTATAAGCTAAATCATAAGCTGGTGCGAGAGACCATTTGTCTTTTTTAAGAATAAAGGCAAAGTTCTTTGAGTGGTCGTCATGATTTCGAGCAATGATATTGAACGTCATGCGCTTGAATAACTGCTCAGCTTCAACAGCAGAAAGCTTTAACTGTCTGGCAACACCAAATAATTCTGCGTAAGAAAATGTCCCCGGCTTTTTATAATCAACGTGGGCAAGCCCGTTTAGTGTTTGTACGTGTACCTTGATGTTTTTAGTTCTATCAAACCGTTGTGTAATAAAGTGGCGTCGCTTACCTTCGTGGAGTAAGCGGCATGGCATCATATCGACACCGCATTTGTTAGCCATTAAATGATAGACAAATTCCATTGCTCCATAGCCTAATGGATCACCAAAGGTTTCCTGATTTTTGTTGTGTTCACTAACGCCGTCAAATTTCATCAAATAATGAGCAAAACCACTTGGCACTTTGGCTTGGCCAGAGCGAACTTGAGTAAAATCTTCATTAAATGCTAATACGGCTTTCGGTCGTGCTCCTCCCGCACTCATGCCAACAGATAATAAAGACATCATTGCCTCTCTATCGTCTTGGCCATTTTGTTTAAGTTCTACTTCAAAATTACCTCTTGAATCTAAGATTTCTTGTGCAATTGAAACGAGCGATTGGATTTCTACTGGTTGTGAAGCATTTAAACTTCGTAACTTTGTAGCTGGCGCATACTCTAGAGCTCCCATGCCTCGCTTTCCCGTATATTGGAGACGTTGCAGTGGGGTTATGTCACTCGGTGAACGACCTTGACCAGCAACCCATGCGTTGAGAACTGCGTTACCAAAATCATCAGGTAAGGAGTCAGCTATTAAACCTGGTAGTCCTCTAAAGGTATTGAAATCCAGTTCGGGAAAGCTATAAATGCGATTCGATAATGGCATTTTGATCGGAGACAGCTCGATACCTTTTTTTATGAAGCCTGGCTCATATTCAAATGACCCAATTCCCTTTTCTGTGTCAAAACTCACTGCACCAATAGTATCATCTTGGTATGTTAACGTAATGACTTCCATTACCATT
The DNA here is from genome assembly GCF_984505615.1 of Alteromonas sp. Lineage (NCBI taxonomy): Bacteria > Pseudomonadati > Pseudomonadota > Gammaproteobacteria > Alteromonadales > Alteromonadaceae > Alteromonas > Alteromonas sp. The sequence goes on from NZ_CFHOXV010000022.1 coordinate 10,139, forward strand.
CTGGTGTTTCCTCATCTTTGTTACTGCGCTGGCCAGAGGCTCTCTGCCTTTTCTTTCCTTGCAGTTTGGCCAGCTGTAAGGGAGAAATTTCTTGTTTAGGGAGAAATAGATCAATCTGCTGCGTGAGGTCTAATGCCATTAGTATAGCAATCATGATATCGAGCTGAACTTTTCCTTTTTCTGCATTTAAAACCGTTTTGCGAGCAATACCAGCAAGCTCCGCAACTTCAGTTTGTGTCAGGTCTCGATTTAGTCGAGCTTGCTTCAATCTGTCGCCGATTTCTTCTGCTAATGCTGTAGCTGCCACGCTTTTCAATATAAGGTCCAATTTTGGTTACACTATGTTTTATTTTTCGCTTAACGTCCTTAATTTAGGACTTTAAAGCAACACTGTCAAGCCATCATTTAAAGTCCACATTTGGCTACATTAAGTGCCCTTTTACCTATTATTGTAACCATTTTGGAACTTTATAAAGTCTATATGATGCACTATCCATAACAGATAAAGGCGATAAGAGGAGGTAAGCATAGAATTCTCTGCATGGGTTGCTTAAGGCTCAAATGAACGAATTGCGGACGTCAGGTGGACTGAGTGGGAGCGTCAGCTAAAGACAAAATAGCAAACGTTCGGGGTGTAACGATCTAGCCATGTTTTTATGTAAACGACAGGCCAAACTAACTGAGCCACTACAAAGAGCAAATCGACGCATAACAGTCCTTGTTGTCGTCCATCTATTTAATTATTAACCAGGAGCTATCTATTTCACGCTCATTTCTTAGACAAATTTCACGCTTTTTAGCGTGATCTGGAACACCCAGCCTTACGGTTCTTGGCTTTCGGCTTCACCAGCCATAGATTCCATCAGATCCCGTGCCAGCTCATGCAAGTCAGTGGAGACAGCCAGAGGCGCCCCCCCTTCCGATGCGTTAACGAAGTCGACGGTTGCGACGATAGATCTTCGCCAGCTTTCTGCAAATGGTCTTCATTTTCCATCTCCTGAGTTGTTTTCTGAAACTGACGGCCACCAGCCAGAGACGATGTCTGACGTTGCCCGCCGGATAGGTTTTCTGGTTTTGGGTTGTGCTGTCTTCGGTGTATCTGTCATGCTTTTCATCACGGTCCCGGGTGTCGAGACAGTGTGTTAACTGCTCAACCACCGGCATAACGTCGGCCATTTCAACGACCTGATGCACTTGCTCTAGGATGGTCTCAACGCCTAACACCCACTCCTCGCCTTGCATCTGAACTAACGCACAACGCGTCTTATTCATGGCAGGCTCCATACAGGTATCCTGATTCACGTGAACACGACAATAGAGCATCACGAAGCCCTGAAAGCAGGTTGGGAACGCCTGAAGGTGATTATCTGCCCCGCCTTTAGCCACCAGCACCTCGCACATCTTCTGCAGGTTGACTCTCGCGCCGGGATATTCGGCTTTTACCTTTCTTTCCATCCGCACATCTTCAATCGGATTAAACAAACCCTGTTGAAGCGGTGTGAGTTTCAGCGATGTCAGATAAGCAAAATCAGAATGACGGATATGGCCGGCTTCATGGTCGATAAGCCCTTTTACCAGTGCCAGATAAGTCGGGTCGGTGAAATCGCCATTGCGGATCCAAATGACATTCCCATTTGTCACAGCAATTTGTTTCCCTGCCGAGATCAGGCGGATTGTCACGTCGTCGCGCTTAGACAGCATGGCCGCCAGAATACGCAGGTAGCGTAAAACCCGCTGACGGGCTTGAGGCTGTGTACGTTCTGACTGACATGGCGTGTAGCGATCGTCATCGGGATCTCGCGTTGGCAGTACCGGTTTCGACAACATATAGCGATGTCCAGGTTAATGAGTCATATCATCACCATACCGTGGTCTTCACATCGCGCTACTTTCTGGACATACTAGCCATATCGATCAAATTTCCATCACGCCGCGTTAAGGATAACCATGGCTCACTACCACTTTCGCTCACTTATTACCGCCCTTGGACTCCTGACGCTATCAGGTTGCGCGCAATACCACAGCGAAGAGGAAGTTAAGACCTACAACGGGGATCTGACCGGTCAGGTGTATGCCCTATTTCTCGGTACCAGCACCTTGTACTTCGGGTTTGGCAAAGAGGGGTATGATGACGGCGTCATGATAGATGGCTTTGTTTCCCGGCCTGGGTTCTTTCGTATGGCGTTTTTACCGGAGGGGATGAAGACCGATCCCGTCAAGGTAGAAAGCGAGCTGGCAAAAGCCGGGCTGACTTTCGGGGAAATTGACTCACTGTTCGTCAGTCATTCGCATTATGACCATGCGCTCGATGCACCGGCCTATAAAGACGCCACTGTTTATGGCTCCTGCACAACGGCCCAAACCATTTGCTCGGAGCTTGGTGATACCGAGAACGCCTGTAAAGACGATAATAAAGTCATCAAAAATTGTCCGTCGTCTGATAAGAAACTCGATAGGTTATGGCCGGATTTCGAACGCCTGACCTTTTCTGACGACCCCATTGAAACAGCCGGATTCAAGGTCTGGGCGGTGCCAGGTGAACACGGAACAAAACCTTGGGCCTTACAGGGCCTGCAGCACCTTCTCGACAGGATGGCAACCTATGGTAAATACTATGCCGATCATGGGCCGGTATACAGTTTTTACCTCGAGCGTGGGGATATCAGGATCCTTGTGGTTCCCAGTGCCGGCTACCCGGACCAATATCCCGACTTTGTGAAGCCAAATATCGTATTTCTCGGCATTGGCGTATTGAGCTCTTGGGTTGAAAAACGACCTGAGAATCCTGCGCCCTTTGACAGTGCCAGTTATGCCGAGATTTTATGGCGTAAAAATGTGGAAGAGCTGGGGGCGAACGTCGTTATTCCCATTCACTGGGACAGTTTCAACTATGCGTTATCAGACGAACTCAGGCTGACCAATGAAACAGCAGATAACGTGGAAGAGACGCTGCAGTTCCTGAAAAAACAGGCATCAGAATCAAAAAATGATGTGAAATTACTGCTCCCGCCCATCAGAAAGCCATTCTTATTGAAAGATCTACATTAAAAAAAGACTGGCAAATAGTGCCAAAAATTAGGGGCTCTGCAACTTATTGAATTAGATAGAAAATCATCCTGTAACTTTTTTATAGCCGGACAAAATACTTCTGTTTTTACTATTAATCTGCGCTATGCTCATATTCTGCTGTGAACAAACCAGCATTAAATCCGCCCCATTTCGGTTATGAACTTGTTGTGGCACCAAGGATATTGGCTGCCTTACTGTTCGTCTTATCGAAGTTTAATTGCTTCTTAAAGCATCAACTACAAATTCATAGTTATTCGAAGATTCTTACTCTAGTTCATATAAATGAACTGGGTAAGCGCTGTTTTGCTTTGTATCTTCGAATACCAGACTTGGAGAATCCCATGGTTCAACTAGATCAGCTTGGCTCATATGTATATGCGCTCGTCGACCCCTACCAGAATGATAAAATTTTTTACGTGGGCATGGCGGGCCCCAAATTTGATAATAGGACCAATATGAGACCCACTGAACATTTCAGTTTTTTGGGGAAAAGAGAGCCCGTTAGCGAGAAGGAAGTCTATATTCAACGGATGATAGATTCGGGTAAGAAACCAGAAGAACTCATTCATATCATCAGGCATCACCTTCGTGACCCTAAAGAAGCCTTCACAGTAGAGGCAGCGTTAATTGATGCCTTTGGTAAAGACAATCTCACGAATATGAAGAAAGGCAATGATTCAGTAAATTCTCGAATGTCATGGTCAGAATTAGACATCAGATTCGGCACAAAATATGTGGAATGGGAGGAACTGCAGAGCTTTGCCAGGACGCAAGGTATACGCATTACACTTCTGCATATAAAGGATAATTATCGACCTAATCTCAAACCCTACGAGCTTTATGAAGCCACTCGCGGGTATTGGAAAATTGGAAAGCATAAAGCGGCGATGGATAAACCCACAATTGCTATTGCGTGCGTGGGCGATGCGATCCTTGAAGCTTATCGCGTAGTGATGTGGTTACCTTTTGGCGAAGTATTTTCATCAAGATATGATGATGCAATTCTAGAAAAAATAAAAGGAAAAGCAGTGTTGTCAGAAAAAGCTTTGATAAAAAAAGAGTTCGTCGGACAGCTTGCAAAGAACTCTGAATTTCCCTATCGCAGGTTCCGGATAAAAAAAGATGGCGAACTTTTAAAATGGCCGGAAAATCCCGTCAAGCATATCGAATAAGCAGAGAAAGTCAGAATGCGACCAAGAAGATTAACGAGATCAGAAAGTGAAAAAGTACGGCCCTTACTCAGCCCCCCTTCCGAGCTGGTACAAAAGCAGATTGATGAGGTACCTGATTTACTGCTGCTGACCTTCCCTTCTGGCTCAGAAGAAGAGCGTACCTACACGCTTTTCTTAAACAAAGAGCAACTGATGTGCAGCGAAGAGTTCGACCTTAATGAGTTTGATATGGTCAATATCGGTGAAAGGCTGGAGGGGATATTGGCTGAAGAATTCATTCAGATTCAGCTTGAATGGCGTGCCTTTGGCCGCGCGGCATCCAGACTGTTAGGGAAAGAAACGGAGTTTGATGCCTACATTCGTCGCGAAGGTGATTTCTATCCTGTCGATTGGCTTCACTACCATCATGACAACGTCTACATGCTGGCCTATTACATTCAGCACCATGAATCACACCCTTATATGGAGAATAGCCATGTGTGGTTACTGCTTTGAGGGATACTATTTGTCTGGCTGGCAGAATGGCAACTATGACGCCGGCAGGATCGACTCTAAAGGCCTGGTTCTTGGCGAAGATGGATTCGTGGCAATGGGGCTGGTCGAATACACCGGAGGTGATGAAAGCCAGGCCCGAGAGCTTATGAACAGATTCCCTGAATTTGCCTTAACGCCCTGGGTTATCATGAAAATCCACCAGCAAAGCCCTTTGTCTGATGACGCCGTCAGGTGGGTAGATGCGGCGTATGCGAGGCAAGCTGTGGTAAGGCAGCTACCAGAGAGCTACTGGTACTCACACAAAGACGACTACCCGCGTTTAAATAGCTTTTATCATTATGCACGCATGGGAAACTGGGCATCGTTAGTGACTCTGCAGCTGTTGGATGAGGCTGAAAGATTCTTACTGGATATCTTCAGTCACTGTACATACGAAATTAAAGAAGGAAAGCCTGAGGGTGAGACTGAGACTGAGATGTTTATCCTGCCTAGTCTATACCGAAATAAGCTGTCAGATGTTTTTAAGGCTGCACCGCTAGAAGTGTTTCTCGCAACAGAGCTGTTGATACAATTTCGGTCTGAATCATGGGTGTTGCCGATGACGATTTCCGTGGATGTTGAGGTGTTTTTTATCAGTTACTTTCCGGGATGGCGACGAATCGTCGCTAATCACGTTTTCGATAATGAGTCATCGGACATTATTGAGACAATCGGAAATATTTTACCGCTAAATACCCTAAAAGGCCTTTTTTTACGACATCAGAACGATAAACAACGCGTTTCACTGCTCACTCACTTTGTCGAAAGCCGTGTCAGTGATGATCAGGTAAACCCTGCAGAGCTCTTAGCCGAGATGAAAAACAGCGCAATATTCTGACTGCTTTATCCTTTTTCTACTTTCAATATTTTGTAAATTTCATTCAGCATATCGTTAAATAACGTTTTACTGTCGGTCAGACTGTCTATGCATCGTTTGACTTAGGGCAAGATCCCAATGGTGTCAGTCATGAAGGCATCACTAATTCTACCTTTTTAGTTAATGCCAGTGAGCTCAGTTCCTGTCGGCTACCACTAGCTAACATGGGTATCGAGTAACATGTGCTGCAGTTATGGGCACTATGAACGCACACTATCTTGCTTTTTAAATATTGATAGTTCTGAGAGATTGTCTTTAGCCTTATCTGCTACCTGTTTGTTGCCTCTAAGAGAACTTCTAATGTGATCACGAGTGACAAAACTGAAGCATGAAATGCTCGTTCTGGGCATGTACGGCGTACGGTCCTCACGTATGGCACCAGTAGGTGTGCATCAATGGAGCAGTGTAATTGATGCAAATGCGGATTGTTCATAGAGAGTTGGGGTAAAAAGTTGTTAAGACAACGAATTTGATGCATAAAGAAGGATCCGTGACCGAATACCGCGCTAAAACTGTGAAAATGGGGCTGGAACTTTATGTCAAGCACGCGAAAGCCACGGCATAAAGCCGTGTAACTTTAAAGCTGTGTTTTCAGGTGCGTCGCTGGTATTCCCTGAGGTATGCTGCAGCTTCAGCGGGGGTCAGTCGCGGGTTGGACTTGGCTGTTCTTTCCTGTAGCACCGGTGCTTTCTTGGGTTTACCGGAAAACTTTTGTTTCAGTGTTGCTGTCAATTTACCTGCCATGGATTTTAGGCGAAGTATGGGGTTCATGGATGTCACGGAGACCGCGGCATCTTCGTAGATAAACTCGAGCGCGGAAAACGACTTCAGAGAGTTGAGGATCCGGCGGATAGTATTTTGCGACCACTGCAGCATCCCTGATAAAAAAGTCACGCTGCGGCTGAGTTTTCTGCGACCCTTTTCAATATTCCATTTATGGTTGTGGTAGAGATAGGCATGTAGAATGAGCGCTTTGTGGACATGTTTAGACTGATTACCACTTACAGCGTCAGCATCGGTTTCTTGGTGTAGTCGGCCGACATTTACCGGGAAGAACGTGATATCTCTGCCCCCTACCCCTTTATACTTAGATTTTGTTTCAACAACAGCGCGTTGCAATGACTTTGCAAATCGTTTCGCATACTCGTGTTCACCAATGGTCAGGTGATGCGCAATATCATCATAAAAGGTAAAGCGGTCTTCTCTGGATACAATGGTTCTTTCGACCTTCTTGAGAAACCTCTTATCTATCAGAGAACGGATAGCACTTCTGACGGCATTTGGAGAATACCCGACTTTATTACAGATTGCCCGGGTCGTCTGTTTGAAGGTCCGGTTGTAAGGACTTTGCTGGCAGGCAAAGAACGCAATGTGACTGAACACATAGCATTCCGTGTCTGTCAAGTGTTCGAACTGGCCGGTGGCCATGAATACGACATCACTGGAGGTGTCTCTGTTTTTCATTTTTCTTTACCAACAAATATCGAAAATTTGTCGATAAAAAACGCGTAACTGTTGACCTGATCGATCAATCAGCTAAAATTGGATGTGTAACTGCTTCGAATAGTTACATCCTACGGCCCGCATTGTGTTCCAGCACAACGCGGGTTTATTTTTTTAGCGCTTCTTATCTTCCCATAAGTCTTATTGCTCTTCGCTGAGCTTGTTAAAGATCGTATTGTTTTTGTTTGATGTCTTTAACAGATGTAATCTTTATATGAAAGATATTAGAGATCAAGCCGAATCGGGATCTAATTGGGATCTTTTTATAGATTCGATCCAGCGCTTAGTTATTGAATTTAGGCGCTTATAGATTCGATCCAGCAAAAAGAACTCATCAAATCGCCGATCACCGATTCCCGTTAAGATGATTCAATATGTGCAGTGCTGACATATCGCGTCTGAAGGCGATAACTGACGCGCCCTGCTCTTGCGAAAATCCGATGTTAATGAGGTAGCCTTGAACCGTTGCCCTGCCATATTCAACCACCAGTTCGCCTTTACGCGGTTCGGATAGATGACAGGTCTCTACAACATGAACAATCTTGTCTCTAATGGCGTCATGGATTTTAGCTTTGTATTCCGGATCGGCGTTAGCTAACACCATGTTGGAAAATTTGCGTTTAAACTCACTCAAGCTGGACGATGGTGCAACTGACTCCCTGAGCGCATTCCACGTATAAATTTGCTGTGCCTGTCGGCCACTGATGAGGTGTTCCCGCGCCCATAAGCCAAATAGGATCTCGATTTCATTCTTTGTGGCAAATACATCACTGTCAATGAGCAGCATATCGTCCAGTGTTCGCTTGGACCTTACCGCAGCGATGATGTTTTTCACGGTAGAACGCGGAAACTGAATGACTGCCGCTTTCTTTTCCATTTGGCGTTCATCTTCATAAGTGACCAGCGCTTCAAGCCTAAATAGCTTGTAAAACATATCGATGTCTTTGATGGAATCGTGGCTCTGGCCATAGAAATCTCGCATATCGAACGTTGTGGCAGAGATACGTTGCATCGATTGAATAGCATTAGCAGTGTAGCCCCCTGCTGATGAGTCCGATAAGGGAACATCTTTGGCCATAGAGATAAGTGGTTCAAGTGGGAGGGTAAATGTTTCGCCGATGGTGTCCGCTTCTTCAATACGCTCCGAGATATGATTGATAAGCCATGTAATGGCGCCAGCGTAGTAACTCATATCAGGTAGGTAAATGAGTCGTCCCTCCTCTGCCCGTGCTGTTATAGATATCGGCTTTGCCCTGCCCTCTTCTTTTAGTTTAACCCGAATGGTACCGGCTTTGTCTTTCCGGTTCGTCCGCATAGCTTTTACTAGATAACGGACTATTTGCAGTTCGAGGAAACGGGTTTTATCATCGTACCGGTCAATGTTAATCGTTTCGACAGAACTGGAAGCTACCATCTGAAAGTTGTTGACGTCATTGGCGGTGGGATCGGATTTTGTGGTAGCGATATCCTGGCCTTTCGGGATGGCCAGGGAATATAATTTTCCTCTGCGTCGACGGATGGGATCGGTTGTAATGAATTCGCTCGTTACGAGACTAGTCTTTTCCAGCAAAACCAGATGGTGACGAATATTGGAGACCTTGCGGTCAATTCGATCAGCCAGGAAATCAAAACTGGCAATGCGCTCATCAATATCCTGCAGAGCGATGAATATATCCGACACAACGGCGACAGTAGTTGGCGAGATGGATAAGGCTCCACATAATCGAAGGTATACTTTGAGATCGAGATTGTCAGGAGCACTTACCAACGGAGCAGTAAATCCGTATTTCTCTGATAGGTCAAAAAGCTCTCTCACGACTGGTCCACCGATTTTATAGATTATAGTTATTTCGCAGATTCGATCCTGAGGTTATCTGACTCTGTTCCCCAAGTCCACCTTAAAGATTGCAGTCTGATTAAGCAAACAGGTTCACTTGAACCTGACAACGAAAAAATCTCTGGAACCCATGAAGGACGTGTCATGCAGACTTCTTGTTAATTTTTTTAAAATACCCTGATATGAGCCATAATCTAATCATAAATGACGTTTAGAATTAGGACGCTGATTGGTTATGCCCACCAATTAAATTTTATCCGGTAATCCCAATACCGCGTGTAATTATTAAGAGAACAGATTTAAAGGAACGCGCATCGGACATTTTGGTTCACGTGAACCTGAGTCGCTTCATTGCACTGAATGGTACAAAATTCGTAGCCTGTAGGCCAATTCTTATTTTTTAAATAATACCGTGAAAATATCGGCTTAGTGGCCAGTTTAAAGATTGGATCCAGTAGATCTCATGTATTCAATCGAAAGTGTCAGTTTGTAGAATCCTCTTTTTGCAGATAGCCAATGGACATACTTTCGCTCCTCTTGAAGATTTATATACAAGAATCTGACTTAATCAGGTTCACGTGAACCTGAGTGATAATTTTTCTCTACATGCCCCGTAATCCATAGGCTCTGAGGCAATTTTTAATTTTAAAAAATAACCCATGTTGAGCCTGTATTTGAAGATTTTAAAGATTCGATCCGAGACATTGGATCTTTAGCATGTCAGACTGATTTTGTGTGCTACAACAAGGTCAGAATTATGAAAACAGGTGAGCTGTATAATGGAATGCGAGTACTTTCCAGCTACCACAGAAAAGGTGGCGTAGGAAAAACGTTCCTTGCTTCGACAATCGCGTATTTGCTGGCAACAGGCGGACCTAATGGTAAAGGGAAAAAGCGCCGTGTTCTGGTGCTGGATTACGATTCGCAACAGGACTCCTCCAAGGCCTTTCTGAAAATGGATGCTATCCCCGGTGACGATGAATATGCAGCGCCGTTGCATCCTGAGATTGATGAGATAGCCGATCCGGAATGGAGCGGACGAAATACGTCAACTGACATTCTGTTCGATTCACCGGTTTATGAATACCCTACGGCCTTTGACAATATCAAAGTGTTGCCGTCAGAAGGCAATGTTGACCGGGTGCTGGCCCTGACGCCGGAATCAGACAGATTGGTCTCCAAAATTACCTCTCACATGCGGGACTGGTTTTCTATCCCGGACCTGGCTGATGATTACGACATCGTCATTGTGGACAACCCGCCAAGTAAATCACCGGTTAGTGCCGGCATGTTGGGCGCCGCAACACATGTGATAATTCCTACTGAACCGGAATACGACTCTATTGATGGTGTCCCTATGCTGTTAAACCGCATTGACCGTATCAATGAGGAACGGCAAGGGAACCCGCTTAAGGTTGTCGGGGTGGTCCCGAATAAGGTACCCAGCAAATCTCGCCTGACACAGAAAGACGAAGTGGCACTGGCCAAGCTGTATGACAAAAACGGTCCTACAGGTAAGCACATGAGTCGTTTCTGGCTGCAGCAACGCAATTGTTATCGCGTCATGGAGCGTCCATCAGTTGATGAGACCCATTTTAACTACGTGCATAACCATCTTGCTCAGAAAGAGATGCAGAAGCTCTACGAGCTCATTGAAAACAGTTTATGGGGGAGTGACGCATGACCACCACGAAGAAGCCAAGACGCCGAACTGTTGGAAAATCCACATCACAGGAAGATCTCATCAGTCAGTTTGAGTCAGGTGAGGGCGTGTCTAAAAAGTCTCAACAGATGTTGGATGAGCTGAAAGAGCGCGATAAATCCAAAGAAAGTGAAGTGCATGACGATCCGCTTTTCAAAACGCCATCTGAACTGGATAGGGTGCTGATGGATTACATTCAGCCCCAGGCCGATAATCCACGGTATCTGCCAGTCACGTTTGCGAAGAAAGCCGACGAGGAATCGATTGCGGCACTGCAGAACTGCGTTGTCTGTGAAAAAGGGGTGTTAGAAAACCGCCTGGCCAAAGATAACCTGCGGTATGACGCCGTGAATAATGAAATCGAAGAGATAAAGGGATTAGCCGAAACACTGAAACACAGTGAGCTGGTTCATCCGATTTCGGTTTGGCGCAAGAACATGTCCGACTATGGGATTGTGGCCGGTCACAGACGTTTCTATGCTATCCGGTACCTGTACGGTGGGCTCATCAAGGTTAAAGTGAAGATCTATGCTGAGAAGCCTAAGAATCTCAATGTCCTTCGCCACATCGAGAACTTTTCACGGTCTGACTTAACACCGCCTGATGCATTGCAGAGTTATGCCAAAGCGGTTCAGGAATTAGAGTCTCTTGAAGCGGTGCAAATGCAGGAAGACCGAATATCAGTGGTAACGTCTTACCTTGGGATCAGTCGGACCTCGTTCTACCGTTATGACAAGCTCTACGAGCATATTAACATCGTGTTGCCGCTGCTCGAGAACAAGGTGGTTACCAGTATCGTTGCGCTTTATGAAGAGATAAAAAAAGCGGAAGAAAACCAGGAAGCAGAACGTTACCTGTCGTCTCTTAAAGAGGCGGGTAAGTTTATAAAGTATTTGCCTGAACAAGCGCCGAAAAAGCAGGGCAGGGCGAAAAAATACATTACTATGCCGAAGGTCAAAGTTAACCAAACGTCTGCCATTCAGAGGCTGCTCACAGAGGATGTGACGAAACTGGAACTTGGCATAGACTGGGATAATGTGAATTTTGACGACGTCAATGACGTGGAAAACGTACTTAAAGTGCTGCTTACATCGCTTTCCAAATAGCATTTAGGTTCACGTGAACCTAAGCTAATAGAAAATGCCAGAGCCCAAGTCTAGCGGTGTCTCTGGCGTTTTTTAATTTTAAAAATAAGTATGTCAAAGTTTCAGTAATTTGACGATTAATCCAAATTTTCTCCAATCATTCTATTAAAATAAAAGCTCAATAGAAGCTTGCTGAGTCAACGGTCTTGTGTTGAAACTTCTCAAAGCGAATACAAGTGAAATTGAGAGCGTTTGAACCGCTGAAGCTCTTTTAGTTGGGGCGCAGGCGAGTTTGATTACTCATAATAAATAAGTTGAGAATCGTAGATTTCAAATAAGATCAGTTTCGACCCAGAGAACTCAGACACCTAGCCAGATATCTTTCAGCCTTTCAGCACCCTAGTTTTCACAGCAATGATGTTAAACATCAATCCTTTAATGGACAGACGAAATTCGTAATAAAGTATCTCTCCTAACATCTAGAAAAAGTTAACGCTAATGAGTTAAATTGAGTAACTAGAAAAAATCTGAAATTTTAGCCAGCCTTGATAAGGCGCTTTAGATAGCTATTTGCTCTACGAAGCTTAAATGTTGATTCCAACACTAATAGTTAATAGTGTTTTTTCGTTGTATTGTGAGGACGGAACTTCGCTTTATGACTCTTAACTTTTTGAAAAATAAAGTAAAACTTTTTCTGCAATATCCACAAATCACAGATCGGTAAACTACTCTTGACCAGACCACTGACATATTGATACTTATTTACTTTTGCATTCACTGATTTTTTATCTTAATCACTAGAGTATTTACACCTTAGACACCACGAGTTTTGGTAGAATATTAGTCACCCGCTGTATTGAACAACGTGACGATTTAAAAATCAAAGAAGATGACCTGAATTTGTCGTGAATGTTTAAATCATTCTGTTTTAGAGGCTTAACATGTTCCGAGTAATACAGAGACTCAGGTTTCGCGTCTATCGACAACGACAACATACGAGAATCGATATTACTCAGCAAACGGGGGAGGGTTTAGCTATCATAATGGCCAGGACTGTTCAAACCGAGCAATTGATGCACTTAAAGCATCAATGAGTAGCAAATTATTGTCATAGTCATCTAGTAAGATTTCTAACAATGCCAGCGCGGTAATATGCTCCTCTTGTGAATTAATTTTAGTGATGTAAGCGGCTTGTTTAGCTAGAGCTTGTCCAGCTTCGCGTAGTTTTATGAACTCATTACTGCGTTCTTTCATTGCTTTTGCGGTGCTTGTGTCTGAAGCAACAACCTCGAAAATATTGTCATACTCCAATTCTTCCTGCTCCTCTCTCTCAATAACCAGCTTTTTTAGGCCGACATCATCAGTTGCATCTTCACTTTGTTCAAGTAGCTCGTTAAGCGTGTATTTGTTCACGCTGAGGTGTCGCTTTTTGCACCAAGCAACTGCTAAATTGTCCATATCTAAGGATGAAATACTTGTTGAGAAATGAGATTGAACTTTGCTGTTTTCTGATAAATATTCAAAATTAAAGCGATATCCATCATGAATACATAGCACTACATCCATCTTGTTGATCTCGCTATCATCATCTAGCGATAATTCTTGATAGAGTCCAATATATCTACCATTATAAATCCATTTTTTCTCTCTCATAATTAAACGACTCCGATTTGAATTGATGAAAAATCGCTTATCGTACGCAAGTGCGTTCCTTTTGATGTCTACAAATCACCAGCATGTAGTAGTCAAGTAATTTGGGCCACATCGTTGTAGCTATTCCAGTAACGCTTCTCCGACTCATTCGGTGTTAAACCACCGTTGTATGAATGCGGTCTCAGTCGGCTGTAATAGCCATGAATATAATCACCAATTTTTTGTTTTGCTTCAGTAAAACTATGGTAGCCAGTTGTTGGCACCCATTCGGTTTTAAGACTTCTGAAGAAGCGTTCCATAGGGCTGTTATCCCAACAATTCCCCCTGCGACTCATGCTTTGCGTTAAGCGATACCGCCAGATTAGCTGACGGAATTTGCGGCTCGTGTAGTGACATCCCTGGTCGCTATGAAACATCACGTTCTTAGGCTTTCCCCGATACTCGAATGCCATTGTCAGAGCCTGGCAAGTCAGATTACTGTCCGGTGAATGGCTCATTGCCCAGCCTATTGGCTTGCGGGCAAACAGGTCGATAACCACAGCCAGATAAGCCCAGCGATTACCAGTCCAGATAAAGCTCACATCGCCGCACCAAACCTGATTCGGTGAAGTAACAGCGAACTGTCTATCGAGCAAATTCGGGATAGCAACGTGCTCCTGCGTGGCTTTCTTGTAAGCGTGTTTCGGTAACTGACAACTGAACAAGCTGAGCGCTTTCATGACCTTGCCAGCCCGGTAACGGCTTAGCGTAACATCGTGAGACTCATCGTTCGTAATGATGTCTGATATGGTTCTCGCTCCGGCAGAACCACCACTCAGTCGGTACGCTTCGCGTATAAGGCTGCGTAGCCGGATAGCTTCCGGTGATGGCCACTTATCGCGCTGTTGCCAGTATTTAAACGTGCTGCGGTGGACATCCAGTACCGCACACAGATTATTTACCGAATATCGGTGCTTATTGCTCTGACTCAGTTTCTCGATTAACGAGAGTGTTTCATGGAGTCCGACATCTGCATGAGGCGCTGTGCAGCAACAGAAGCCTTTTTTAATATTTCTTTTTCTAATTCAAGGCGTTCAACTTGTTTCTTCAGCTCGCGGATTTCTCGTTGTTCCGGCGTCATTGGCGTGGCCTGAGGCGATTTTCCATCACGTTCTTCACGAAGCTGCCGCACCCACTTACCCAATGTTGAGTAACCAACGCCCATCGCGTCAGCCTCTTCTTTGTTCGTGTACCCCTGGGCGAGAACCAGTTGCGCAGTTTCGAGTCTGAACTCAGGACTGAAATTTGGGCCTTTCTTCTTTGCCATATTGCCACCTAATTTTGTTATGCTGCTAATCATAGCAGCTCTAATCAGGTGGCCAAATTCACTATGCCACTACAGTCGCCCTAGGAAGCGAGCCTTATACACGTTTTGACAGTGTCCCTTTTCCTTTCAAAGCGTATACCTGCATGTCAGCCAGTGATCAATTTTCGTCAGTATTACGGTGACATGATGCCCGTTAAAACGGTGCTCGGGTTTAGTGTGCTATTACAGATCGAGGATAGAAGCTATTTTTTTTATGTTTCCGGCGGTACTTTTACTTCAAAAACCTATAATACATCACGTTAAGTATGCGGTTTGGTTTCAAAAAAAATAAAGGTGTAATTATCGGTAAATAAAGCATATGTGGCTGAAGGAAAGTGTTCATATAGCACACGATTTTCATGAGTTCGACTCGAAAATGGTCTCATTGCGCCCAATAGGATAGTGCGGAATATGGTAATCGCCCCGTTGCGCCCAATAGGGCAGTGCGAAATATGGTAATCGCCCCGTTGCGCCCAATAGGGTAGTGCGAAATATGGTAATCGCCCCGTTGCGCCCAATAGGGCAGTGTGGAATATGGTAATCGCCCCGTTGCGCCCAATAGGGTAGTGCGAAATATGGTAATCGC
>NZ_CFHOXV010000022.1:25601-66536 GCF_984505615.1 Alteromonas sp.
TGCGCCCAATAGGGTAGTGCGAAATATGGTAATCGCCCCGTTGCGCCCAATAGGGTAGTGCGAAATATGGTAATCGCCCCGTTGCGCCCAATAGGGTAGTGCGAAATATGGTAATCGCCCCGTTGCGCCCAATAGGGCAGTGCGGAATATGGTAATCGCCCCGTTGCGCCCAATAGGGTAGTGCGGAAGGCGCTAATTGCCGCGTTCAGCCCATTAGAATGGCATTGAAGTTGAGAAAGTTCCTATATCACTCAAAGTGACAATCCGGATCGTTGAGCAAGCTACGAAGTAAGGTCATGCACTTTGCTCATCTGAATGGTACACCTCATTGTCACTGCGCAGATAGAATCGGCTCATAATCTATTTACTAAAATTTTAAGTGGTTTTGGAACAATGAAGGAGTTGACCGTCCGCTCCTTGTCTGAAGCGGACTACGATGGCTTTTCCCTTTTTAAGTCCGCAATTCGCTCTTTTCGGACATTAACTTGATGCGGACTGTCTGATTTGGTTAAACTTAAAATCCTAAACTGCCAGAACGTGTATAAGTCAGTACATTTGGTTCTGTACATTTGGTTCGCCTGCGAATGCTGTGTGGCGATACTCTGTATAGTTTTGCAATAGTATAGTGTCAAGGTTTCCTATCTACGAACCTTTATGTTACAGTGAGTTCTTTTTTAGGGGGTGTATAATGGTAGGACCTCGTTTAGTATAACAATTGTGTCTCAATAATTCTTTTCAGAAAACTGAACTCATTTACAAGGCGTAAATTAGAGCGTCATAACTCAATGTTAGCACAGGCAAACCTCCTGCCCGATGAAACTCTACTCCTCGGTATTCGGCTGATAATTTACAATCATTGGTACTTTTCGCCCTATTTGCCAGTCAGCAATACTTAATTGCATGCCTTTTACATAATGGCTGATAGCCAGAATATGTGGCTGCGCGCTGGTTGAGCCACCAATAGCGGCGTAAATTAAAAGGGCATTGTGAAACGCTGCGGGCGTGTAAATATCAGATGACTTAAGGTCTTTACATACCATCTCGACGATTTGTACGTGTAATTATCCCTAATTGCGTTGGAATAGAGCATCGACCAGCCATTGTGAATAAGATGAAGTGGTTCGGTGACTCTGAAGCTGACAATCCAGCGAGTTCTGTGAGCACGAGTTGGTCGCAGAAAAGCTGAAGACGGACATCAACTTTGCGAATCTTAATTTTTCCTGAGAGCGTTGATTGAATGAAACCTTCAACTCTGTTTGCTGTGCCTGTGCATCTGTTATGCCATCGATTTGTAAACGCTGTCCTATAAGGATCTGGTTGCACAAACAGCCTTTTGATAAAGTGTGTAATTAACGTCCACCGTCCTAATTTCAGACACATGGCTCAATTTGAGTTAGTCGATTTTGAGAAAACCTCTTCGTTTCGTTGTATGAAACGAAGAGCAACCGATTTTAGAGAGGATCACCCGCTTCATTTTCACCCTCAATTTGAACTGACCTGGATTATACATAGCACCGGTCTTCAATTTGTCGGGGATAGTGTCGAATACTATGATGAAAATTATCTCGTACTATGTGGTCCGGACTTACCTCATTGTTGGCAGAATAACCTGATAAATGCCGAAGATGCAGCTGAGTGGTTCACTATTCAGTTCGACAGAGAACTACTTCCCGTAAACATGGAGACAATGATCGAGCTGCAAGCGGTTTCCCAAATGCTTAAAAGAGCTTCTGGCGGATTAAAATTTCAATCTGTTCCCGACAGTGTGTACTTAAACAATGATTGCACAGCTACCATTAGAGAAGAGAGACGCTTTTGATGTAAATTAGGGCATTGATTTTTAAGTAAATCATGTAAGATAGAGATATCACGCATGGTGTGTTGTTCTGGTATGTTTTTGGCGAAATGGATTAGATCAAATTGCGCTATGCGTGTCTATATCATTGAATCTGCTTTAATTTATGAGGGGATTCGTTAGATTTAAGCGTTGAGCGTGCGGTACTTGTCTTTAGCTGACATTCCTAATCTGCCTTCCAGATCTCCGAAATTCGCTCTTTTCGGATTAACTTGTTGCGGACTGCGGGGTTTGATTGAACTAAAAATCCCAAACTTTCAGATCGTGTATGAGTCTGTTCATCTACTCAAATGCTTAAAAGTTAATTGTTAGGCGAATTTATTCCTAAAAGTCCATAGACAACCGAACATATGCATAATCCTTATTTGAACGACGTCGTGCAGTCCGCATGAATAGCCGAGGCGAGATCTGCTCAAAGTCCAATTCCACAGCCATTTGATACGAAAATTTTAAAACAAATTCAGGGATATCTGCCCTGAATCCGGTTTTGCACCAATTCGTCCAGAATCCCCATCGCAGCTTTCATAATCTCATCTTGCGGCTCAACTCTTTTACTTAAAAAAACGGGAGAGGTGACATTGTGATCGGAAAGAGGAATAAAGCTCACATCATCCCGGTTGATACGTTTGACTTGTTCTGGAACAAGGGCAAATCCCATCTCGGAAGCCACGAGGCTCAAAGCTGTCTGAACATCATTTACTTGTTGAGCAACTTTAATCCGTAAGCCACGGTTTGAAAAAAGTTGAAGGCATAAATTCGCAAAGTTGGGAGTATTTCCTGCGGGGTAAAGTACCATTGGTAGCTTTGATAATTCTTCCATTGAGAGCTGACTCTTTTCCATGGGATGATTCACAGGTAGGGCTGCCACGAGCGGCTCATGGAATAAGAGCGTTTGCGATACATCAGATTCCAGATTATTCATTACAACACGACCAAACCCAATGTCTATTTTTCCTGCTCTGAGGGCCTCAATCTGCTCTGCAGTTTTTAACTCATGCAGCTCTATATCTGCACCAGTCATCGGCCTTAAGCGCCTGACCAATTGCGGTAATTGTCCATAAAATATTGATGGTACAAAACCAATTCTGAAGATCTGTTTCTTCCGCGAATCTATTCGCTTTGATTCGCTAATCACAATGTCCAGTTTTTCAAAAATTAGTTTCGTCTGCCTCCAAAAGTACTCCCCCGCAGGAGTCAGAGCTATTCCACGCGCTTGTCTCTCGAATAAAGTTACGCCAATTTCTTCTTCTAATTGCTTTATTTGCCGTGTTAAAGGCGGTTGCGCCATACAGAGTTTTTCCGCAGCTCTGGTGAGATTTTTTTCTTCTGCCACAGCGCAGTAATAACGTAGATGCCTGAGTTCCACTGATACCTCCTGAGTATTTCTTCGGACTAAATCAATATTGGTTGTAAATAATAAATATCTGTAAGTTGCATTTAGAAGGTAATTGGCAACACGAATTTAACAATGGCAACTATATCACAAATTAACTCATACATAGTCGATATTCCAACAATTCGACCTCACAAACTCTCGATGACCTCAATGGCTGTGCAATCGATGGTCATTGTGAGGATACGTGATTCAGAAGGAAGAGAGGGGATTGGCGAAGGCACCACTATAGGTGGTTTGGCTTACGGCGCTGAAAGCCCGGAGAGTATTAAAACCAATATCGACAGTTACATTACACCTCTGCTGAAAGGCAAGGGTACAGACAATCCTCAGGTTGTTATGCAAGACATTCACCGCGCAATACGCGGAAACAGTATTGCCAAATCAGCTATAGAAACCGCACTACTGGATCTACTTGGCAAAACTTTGAATGTTCCTCTATCCACACTGTTAGGAGGAGCTTTGCATTCCCACATTCCTTGTTTGTGGGTACTGGCTTCCGGCGATACTCAAAGAGATATTGACGAGGCGAAAACCATGATTGCAACTGGTCGTCACAATACGTTCAAACTCAAAATTGGCAATCGCAGTGTGCAGGATGATGTTGCTCATGTTGCAGCTATCAAATCTGCTCTGGGGAACGAAATTAGTATTCGCGTGGATGTGAATCAGGCATGGACGGAATCAGATGCGAATTTGGGTATGGCTCTGTTGCAAGAGGCCGGAGTCGATATTGTTGAACAACCTACTTCAGCCGGTCAGCTCGACAGCCTTGTGAGATTGGCAGATAAGTACCGCATCGGCGTTATGGCCGATGAGTCCATTTCAAACATCAATGATTGTTTCGAATTAGCAAAAAGGGGCTTCTCAGGTTCTGTCGCTTTAAAGATTGCTAAAGCCGGCGGACCGGTACAGGCGCTAAAAGTGGCAACCGTTTGTCAGGCTGCGGGAATCGATCTCTACGGAGGAACCCTACTTGAAGGTTCTATCGGAACTGCTGCTGCAATTCACGCCTGGTCAACACTCCCTGAACTTCAGGCTGACTCAGAGATGTTCGGTCCTCTTTTACAACGTGATGACATAGTCACAGCACCTCTAAATTATCACAACTTTGGCGTTGATGTGCCCCGGGGACCGGGTCTGGGACTGACGCTGGACGAAAATAAGTTGAAGGAATACGCCAGAAGTTACTGAAAGCTTTTGAAAGGTGGAAGTAAGCCGGGTGGCAGCTTCCCAACAAACAGGCAGAAAACCCGTTACAAATTATCGGAGAAAAAAGATGACAATCACCACCAATATCATGAATACCGACCACGTTAAAGAATTGCTCCATAAAGCAGCCGGACTCGATAAAGAAACAGGCAGTACCCGAAATAAGCAGATTATGCATCGGCTACTTACAGACATTTATACGATGATCGAAGATCTGGACATCACACCGGAAGAATTTTGGCAAGGTGTGAACTACCTCAATGAACTGGGAGCTAACGGTGAAGCTGTATTGCTTGCACCGGGGCTCGGGTTTGATCATTTCCTGGATTTACGGGAAGACGCTAAAGATGCCCTGGCCGGTGAACTCGGCGGCACACCGCGTACTATTGAAGGTCCGTTGTATGTGGAAGGCGCGCCATTGAGTGATGGAGAGGCCAGAATGGACGATGGTCAATCACCTGGACAGGAAATGTGGCTTCACGGACAAGTGCTCGATGAAGCCGGCACCCCGCTTGCCGACGCGATTGTAGATATCTGGCACGCAGATAAGAAAGGGGGTTACTCTCACTTCGATCCTACCCAAAGTGAATTTAATCTTCGTCGCCGTATTAAGACCGATTCTGAAGGAAAGTATCGCGCGCGCAGCATTGTACCCAGCGGTTATGGTTGTCCTCCGGGAGGCTCAACGATGAAAGTGCTTGAAAGTCTCGGACGTCATGGCAACCGTCCGGCTCATATTCACTACTTTGTTTCAAAGCCTGGTTATAAACATCTCACAACTCAGATCAATCTTGCAGGTGATGAGTATACGTACGATGACTTCGCTTTTGCCACAAGGGATGAATTGGTTGTTGAAGCTGTTGAAGTCACAGACAGCAAACGAATTACTGAAAAAGGTTTTAAAGACAACTACCTGGATGTGGAATTCAATATCTCATTGATGCAAACCAGTGACGACGAAAAGCAGAACAAACACGCACGTGCTCGTGCGGCTGCGAGTCAGGCGTAACCACGAAATTTGCCAGGAGAAATAAGATGAAAGCAACTTTGTCACAACTTGAGCAAAGAGTTCGCGGTGCCGTCGAGGCAGATGAAAAAACCGGACATTATCGCTGTGATCGCAGTATTTTCACCGACACGGATCTGTTTGAACTCGAGCTCAAGCACATTTTTGAAGGCAACTGGGTGTTTCTTGCTCATGAAAGTCAGATTCCTGAGGTAGGGGATTATTTCACGACTACAATTGGGCGCCAACCAGTCGTTATTACCCGCAATAAAGATGGAGATTTGAATGCCATTCTGAATACCTGCTCGCACAGAGGGGCTACGCTTTGTCGCCGCAAACGTGGTAACAAAACTTCATTTACCTGTCCGTTTCATGGATGGACTTTTAACAATTCAGGCAAGTTACTAAAAGCCCGCGATCAAAAGAAAGGCGGTTACCCTGAGTCTTTCAATAAAGAGGGCTCTCATGATCTTAAGCATATAGCCCGTTTTGAATCATACAGAGGGTTTTTGTTCGGTAGCTTGAACAGCGATGTGTTGCCGTTAGAACAATACCTTGGCGAAACCACCAAAGTGCTGGACAACATTGTTGATCAGGATCCTGATGGTATCGAAATCTTGCGCGGAACGTCGACCTATACCTACGAAGGTAACTGGAAGCTCACCGCAGAGAATGGCGCTGATGGTTATCATGTAGGCACAGTGCACTGGAATTACTTGTCAACAATGGGACATCGCAACTACGAAGATGGCGGCACAGAAGCTGTCGATGCCAAGAGTTGGTCAGGCGAGGGCGGTTTTTATTCTTTCGAAAACGGCCACATGATGCTGTGGACGCGGGTAGCCAATCCGACAGCACGACCTGTTTATAGTCTGCTCGACGAACTTAAGGAAAAAGTTGGTGAGGCTCGTGCCGACACAATAGTTAATCAAACGCGTAATCTCTGCCTTTATCCAAATGTATACGTGATGGACCAGTTCTCAACGCAAATTCGCGTACTGCGCCCAATTTCAGTGAATAAAACAGAGATCAGTATCTATTGTTTTGCGCCGAAAAATGAATCTGCTGAAAGCCGACAAAAACGTCTCCGTCAGTATGAGGATTTCTTCAATGTTTCAGGAATGGGAACGCCTGATGATTTGGAAGAATTCCGTGGTTGTCAGCAAGGCTACGAAGCCCGCGACATGCGTTGGAACGACATGAGTAGAGGTGCAGCTCATTGGATGGAAGGACCTGACGATTACGCTAAATCTGTCGGAATGGATACCATCGCAACAGGTATCAAACCTGAGGATGAAGGGCTCTATGTACATCACCATAAACACTGGGTGGATGAAATGTTACAGGCTATTAAAATTGAGAAGGCCGCGCAAATCCCTGTTGTGCAGAAAGGTTAAGAGGTATCGATCATGACATATCAAGATATTCAGGCATTTATTTTTCGCGAGGCCAGGTTGCTCGATGACCGGCAGTGGGACGACTGGCTGACTTGTTATCATCCTAAGTGCGAGTATTGGATGCCAGCATGGGATGATGACGACAAGCTGACATCTGATCCGACAAAAGAGATTTCGCTCATTTATTATCCGAATCGCAATGGCCTCGAAGACCGGGTTTACCGCATTAAGACAGAACGTTCAGGAGCCAGTATGCCTGAGCCGAGAACAACACATCAGTGTGCCAATCTTGAAATTCTCGAGCAATCTGAAGGCAAAGCTGAAATTCGTTATAACTTCAATACTCTCAGCCACAGGTATAAAGAAACTACGCGGTTCTTCGGTACTATCTTCTGCACATTGGACACGTCAGGAGAGCAGCCTGTGATCACGAGTAAGAAGATCGTACTTAACAATGACTATATCAATCAGGTCATTGACGTTTACCACCTTTAAGATGGAGTAGAAGTTATGTCTTTTAAAGTTGCGCTCAATTTTGAGGACGGGGTTACCCGCGTAATCGAATGCAATGATGGTGAAACAGTTCTCGATGCTGCTTATCGGGCTCATGTGAAACTGCCAATGGACTGCTCCGACGGTGTTTGCGGAACCTGTAAAGGTACGTGCAAGCAGGGACAATACGACTTAGGTGATGAGTACATAGATGAAGCGCTGACAGATGACGAAGCTGCTGATGGTGTGGTTCTCACTTGTCAAATGGTGCCGGAATCAAATGTAGTCGTCAGTATTCCCGCAGCTTCATCACTCTGTTCATCCGGACCACAGAGCCTTACTGCTACTGTAGAGACTGTGCAGTCTTTATCGGAGACAACAATTGAACTTAATGTGACGTTGTCCGAACCACTGCAGTTTCTTCCTGGACAGTACGTCAACCTGGGTATTCCGGGGTCAGACGACAGCAGGGCATATTCTTTCAGCTCGGCGCCGGGCGCACAAAAAGCCAGCTTTCTTATCAGAAACGTTCCCAACGGTAAGATGAGCTCATATCTTCGAGAGAAGGCTGCGCCTGGTGACGAGCTCCCCCTTACCGGCCCATTAGGTAGCTTCTATTTGCGTGCAGTTGAAAGACCTGTGCTAATGCTTGCCGGAGGCACCGGCCTGGCCCCTATTCTGTCGATGTTAGAGCTGATTGCAGAAGAGGGAGCTGAGCAACAGGTATTTTTACTTTACGGCGTAACAAATGTCGATGATTTGGTGAAGCTGGAAGCATTGAACGCGTTCGCAGAAAAAATGAGCAATTTCTCTTATGCAACCGTCGTGGTGAATCCGGATAGTAAGCATGAAAAATTAGGCTTTGTTACTGAACACATGAATGCGGTTCCGTTTGCAATTGCAGACGCCGATACCTATTTGTGCGGACCACCTCCGATGGTTGATGCCGTAAGGCAATACTTCAAACAGGAAGCAACTGAGCCGGCAAGCTTCCATTATGAGAAATTCAATCCGAGCACCCCGAAAGAGAAAGCCGCATGAACCGGCGTTTTGAGGGACAAGTTATAGTAGTGACTGGTGCCGGGCAGGGGATTGGTCTTCGGGTAGCAGAACGTGCATCAGAAGAGGGGGCTAAAGTTGTTCTGGTGGACCGTGCCAGTCATATTCACGAAATTGCTTCTTCGCTTGTGAAACAAGGCAAAGAAGCAATTGCAGTTGAGGCTGATCTTGAGACCTGGGAAGGGGCTGTTGGTGCTATTGAGAATGCTAAGGCCCATTTTGGCCACATTGATAAGCTCATCAACAATGTAGGTGGCACGATCTGGGCCAAGCCTTATGAGCACTATCAACCTTCAGAGATAGAAAAAGAAGTACGCCGTTCTTTATTCCCTACACTCTGGTGTTGCAGGGCTGTACTTCCCGCTTTACTTGAGAATGGTCGCGGCGCTATTGTTAATGTGTCTTCTGTTGCGACCCGCGGGGTAAACCGTGTGCCGTATGCTGCTGCCAAAGGCGGCGTAAACGCACTAACTGTGGCGCTTGCATTTGAATATGCGGAGTATAACATCCGCGTAAATGCCACTGCACCGGGTGGCACTGACGCGCCAGCCAGAATCATCCCAAGGAATGAACAGCAGCAATCTGACGAAGAAGCAATCTGGTATCAACAGATCGTTGATCAGACCAAAGATACTAGTTTCATGGGCCGTTACGGCACGCTGGATGAACAGGCTTCCGCAATTTTGTTTCTTGCGTCAGATGAAGCAAGCTACATAACTGGCACCATTTTACCGGTTGCCGGAGGAGATTGTGGCTGACATTAGTTACGTCTTCCCTCATCCATTGCAAATACTCCGGTGACAATTTTGTCACTGGAATGTTTGTTATCAGACTCGGTCTGCCACTCGCTGTTACACACTATCTCTTACTGCGAACTTGTCGCTTCTAAAAGTAGCCTGTCTTTTCGCCTTTTTAAAATGTAACACATGAGGAATCTTCACTATGTCCGGACCTGCCAATTCTGTATTTTTTCCTCCATTGAAAGACTGGTCGCTGTCCGCTGTAGTTGCCGGTATTTTGGCTTCTACAATGGGTTATGCGGGGCCGCTTGTTATTCTTTTTAAGGTTGCAGAAGCTGCGAATCTGAGCAATGAAGTACTGACATCCTGGATATGGGGGATGTCAATTGCCAGTGGTTTGTTGTGCGGCTGGTTCAGTTTGAGATACCGCATACCATTACTGTTTGCCTGGAATGCGCCGGGCTCAGCATTACTGGTAACGCTTGTTCCGGGTTTGGCGTGGAGTGAGGTTATTGGCGCTTACGTAATGGCTGGTATCATTCTTTTGCTTCTGGGAATATCCGGGGCTTTTGAAAAGTTAGTCAGACGACTACCGCTTTCAGTTGCAGCGGCCTTACTAGCAGGCATTCTTGTGCATTTCAGTCTGGATTTATTTTCGCAGATGTCCGGCTCGCCACTGCTTGGACTCACTATGTTCGTTGCCTATATTATTTTGAGGCAGCTCTTACCTCGTTATACCATTATGCTCACTGTGGCCATTGGTGTGTTGGTACTTCTGGCCACCTACGATTTATCTTTTTCAGATGTGCAATGGAAAGTATCAGTGCCTCAATGGTACTGGCCAACATTTTCACTTACGGCTCTTTTCAGTATCGCCATTCCTCTGGTACTGGTTGCTGTAAGCGGTCAGTTTATTACTGGGATCGCTATCCTGCGACAGGACAAATATGATCCGCCGGCAAATTCTATTGTCGCCGGTAGCGGATTGTTAAGTATTCTGTTTGCTCCTACAGCCTGCCATGGCGTTAATCTTTCGGCTATCACAGCGGCAATTTGTACCGGTCGGGACGCTAACCCGGATCCGGGGAAGCGGTATTTCGGACCAGTTGTCGCTATGCTCTGGTATCTTATGTTTGGTCTGTTTAGTGCTGCTTTAGTCAGTATTATTCAATCATTTCCGGCCGCATTCATTGCGATGGTAGCTGGTATAGCCCTATTAGGCGCCCTCGAAGGCTCGCTAAATGCTGCTATGAGTCAACCCACACAGCGAGAAGCGGCATTGTGTACATTTCTGGTAACAGCGTCTGATCTTTCATTGCTGGGGCTATCTTCTGCTTTTTGGGGGGTGATATTTGGTGGCGGGATCGTATTAGTTCAGAGTTTTTTACTTCGCAAAAATCAATAAGAAGGGTCTAATAATTAAGGTTCAAAGGCTCTTCTGAAAACATACCTTCTAAGTATCACTTTTAACAAATATGGTATTTGTTAAGCAATTTTAGTTTCGTTATTTTTCAATGTGTAAACAATTATTAAGCAAAATAATAACTAATTTTTTACTTTGTGGTGTTTACAAGCGCTTGTCAGTGAACGTCTCTTTCAATTCAGATTGAAAGGCTAAGGCCAAATTCTGAAGTCTGACTGCAGTCCGGCCAGATTATGATGCAATTAAGACGTTGTTTTCTCAGTTAGCATTATTTTCAGGTCATAAAATGAAAAGTCAGTAGAGGCTTCATATGATTCGTACAAAGAAAAACACACAATTCCAAAAGCTTTTATTTAATCGAAATCTCATTTACGCAGCGTTGTTTATGCCAGTTGTTGCCCTGACGGGCTGCGGTGATGATGAACCTGATGATGGTGATATTGCTGAGCTCCCCTCAGAAACAGTTTTGAGTTGTGATGACAGTTTCATCACAAGCCTTGAAACAGACTCAGAAACCAGTGTCCTTCTGGTGCATGCATTTGCTCAGGGCGATGAGATAACTCTGGATGGATCCGAAACAAACATGACTGCAGCGGTAGACATGTGTCTTGTAAAGATACTGGTTGGGCCCGGGAATCCGGGTACTGATGGATTGCCTTCGACCTCACAAGGGATCGGGTTAGAAATTTGGTTACCTGATCACGAACACTGGAATAACAGAATCCGGAATCTTGGCGGAGGAGGCTGGGTTGGCGGTGAGCAAACATCTCTCACTAAAATCGGTAATAGTCAGGCTTCAGAGATTGCCGGCTCAGGTTTTGTAGTTGGTACTACTGACGCAGGACACACCATCACTCAATCAGGCTCTTTTGCAATGGATGAGGACGGGTCCATCAATGATAACTTATGGGAAGATTTTGCTGACCGCGCACTTGAAAAGCTCGCGGAAAAAAACAAAAGACATAGTTAAGCAATTCTACGGGAAAGAGGAAGATTATGCCTATTGGGAAGGCTGCTCTACAGGTGGTCGTCAGGGTTACAAGATGGCGCAGGAACATCCTGAATATTACGACGGCTATCTGAATGGTGCTCCGGCGATGAACTGGACTCGGTTTATCACAAGCGAGTTGTATCCGCAGATTGTGATGCAACAGGATCTGGGTGGACCAATAGATGAAGCGAAACTTGAATTTGTTAGCGGAGCAGCTGTAAGTGCCTGCGATTTGGTAGATGGTCAACATCTTGGGTTTGTACTGGATACTGAGTCTTGTGCTTACCATCCAATGAAAGATGAAGCAGTTCTTTGCAGCGGTGAGGCTGGGGATGGTATTACCGGAACCAGTACAAATGCGTATTGTGTTACGGCATCAGAAGCGACCGCAATCAACAAAATTTGGTACGGGCAGACAGTTGATGGAACCGCCCCATTCCCTACAATAGAAAATGTTGGCAACGCCTATCTCTCTGCCCCAAACAAACAGCTATGGTGGGGATTAAACAGAGGCACTAACCTCTTACGACTTGCGGGTAGTTCGGAGCCTTTTGGCTATTCAACGGATATTGCGGCACTGCAATTACAAGATCCCACTATTGCACAGCCTACCTTTATCAATCCAACTGGGAATGGAGAGGACGGATGGAAAACACTGAGTTATGCGGATCTTGCCTATGCTTACACTGAAGGCCTTTTTCTGCAGGGTTGGTTTGGCAACATAAACACAGATAACCCTGATTTAACTGGTGTGAAGGAAAAGGGAGCTAAAATTATTAGCTATCATGGCCTCGCTGATCAACTAATTACTTCAGATGGTTCAATTAACTATTTCAATCGGGTTGCGGACGAGATGGGAGGTGCTGAAGCTGTACATGAGTTTAATAAGCTGTACCTTATCCCGGGATTTGGGCACTGTAGAGGCATCGGTTCTGTAAACGGTAATGACAGCCCGGCGTTAAATGAAAACAATGTTCCAATACCAAAAACGGATCAGTTTTTTAATCTTGTCATGGATTGGGTAGAAAATGGCGTTGCTCCGCCCGATGATGTGATCCTCAGCTCAGCTGATGATAGTGTGACAATGCCCGTCTGTTCATATCCGAAAAAGGCAGTTTATAGCGGCACTGGCTCTATTACAGATGAATCAAGCTACACGTGTGAATGAATTAAGCTGAGTTAAGAAATTTAAAGAACAGTCTCTGGCGGTGAGCTCTCACTGCCAGAGAAACTCCCTTCATGCTACCCGATTCGCATCAGGCACTATCATATACCCGCAATTTTCCGGGTTGCCGCTTCACACGCGTTAATAACTGATTGAACATAAACACAGCTTTTAGTTACGGGCGTATCACTGCTTAAGCCGAGCAAACTTACCACTGAATTCACCGAGCCATCCAGGCTAAATATCGGAGCTGCGATCACATTGATGTCCGGTAAGAAGTCTTCTTTAAAACAGCACAACCCTTCTCTTTTTATTTCATTCAGAAGGCTGTAAAACTGTTCTTTGTAAACAGGTTTTCCCATGTATCTGGGTAAGGGGGCGGGGGCGTTGAAATACGCCTCTACAAGTTCTCTTCGGCGCGATGGTGGAAGGTTTGATAGAAAAATTCTTCCTGCAGCGGAATTAAAAGGTGAAAGTTCAGAGCCAAGGCGGATGTTTACCGGAAGGAAGCGGCTTGAGTCCAGCCATTTGATAACCAGTGGTACATCTCCATTCCAGATGGTGACAGTAATTGTTTTATCGAGCTCCTGATGCAACCGGTCCGCATATTCGAAGGCGACCTGAACGGGGTTCAGGTTCCTTAACGCTGACATTCCTAATCGTACACTACTGAATGACAGGGTATATTTTGAATTTTCTAGCTGAGCCACATAACCTAATTTAGTGAAACTCACCAGGTACTTATGAAGTCTGCTGGGGCTCATATTAGAAAGTTCAGATAGTTTCGTTAGCGAAACCGGAGAACTGTGTTCGGCAATGAGTCTGAGAACTTCCATTCCCAATTCCAGTGAATTTATGCCTTGTCTCGCCGAGACGCCTTGTTTTTCTGACATGGCTCATTTCTATTTTTGGTTATAAAAAACCGGTCATCTAATGTGACCGGTTTGCTGAAGGGACATACTTCTATATATGTTTCGTCAGGAAAATATCACATTTTGGTCATACAGCAAGGGAGGACTCAATAAATGTCTTATTGGCAAGGAGGGCTTCAGAGTCGCCGCTAAACTTTATTTTACCCTTAACAATCAAAATGTGCTGATCGCATAATTCTTCCAGTACTTTGATATTTTTATCAACAATAATAGTAGAAACACCCGTTGCTTTAATTTTTCGTATAACGTCCCAGATTTCCTTGCGGATAAGGGGAGCAAGTCCTTCTGTCGCCTCATCAAGAATTAACAGGTCGGGGTTAGTCAGCAGAGCACGACCGATGGCCAGCATTTGTTGCTCACCACCAGATAACTGAGTACCCTTATTCGTGAGTCTTTCAGTGAGTCGCGGGAATACATCCAGCACTTGGTCATACGTCCAGTTCTCCTCACCACGAGAGTTTTTCCTTGCGGCCATCTGCAGATGTTCTTTTACCGTGAGATTATGAAACATACCGCGACCTTCAGGAACATAGGCAATATCGTTGCGCATGCGTTGCCAGGTCGGTTGTGTATCAATATCCTTTCCCTTATAACGTATTGTGCCACTGCGGGGGCGTACAATACCAAGTATGGACTTCAACGTAGTTGATTTACCCATACCATTCCGCCCCATGATGCTTACGGTTTCACCTTTCTGAATACTGAAAGAAATACCGTGCAGAATGTGGCTTTCGCCGTACAAGGTATGGATTCCATTTACTTCGAGAATATTGTTTTTCATCTCAGAATACCTCATCGTCATTACCCAGGTATGCTTCCTGAACCAGTGGGTTTGAACGGATATTATCGACGACATCTGTGATTAAGTGTTGACCATCCACCATCACTGTCATCAAATCTGACAGTTCAAAAACCGCGTCCATATCGTGCTCTACCAATACAATGCAATATCTTTGCTTCAGCTTTTTAAGCAGCTCAATAATAGTCTGAGACTCCTCATGACCCATGCCAGCCATTGGCTCATCCAATAACAAGACTTGCGGGGCTGTAGCGAGTACCATAGCAATCTCTAATTGCCTTTGTTCACCATAACTGATGGCTCCGGCCCGGGTATTTGCACGACGGCTAAGACCAGCCTGCTCAAGCGCGTCCAGCGCTATTTCTCTCACTTTCTTATCAGCCTGACGTGGTTGGAACAAGTTAAAGCACCTACCTATACGCTGCTGCGCGGCGATGCAGCAATTTTCTAAGCATGTAGCTTCCCTGAAAATATTCGTTTTCTGGAAACTACGTCCAATACCTTTGCGACAGAATTGGTAACTTTTCAGGTTGGTTATGTTCTCACCCTTATAGAGAATCACGCCTTTGGTAGCCGGGTATGTTCCGCAAAGAATATTCAGCATTGTGCTTTTCCCTGCGCCATTAGGACCGACTATGCCGTGTACTGATTTGTCATGAAACTTGATGTTAAATTCATTCAGAGCTTTAAGTCCGCCCCAATGTTTAGAGAGATTCTCCGCTTGTAAAATGCAATCGTTCATTTTCGTTTCCCCGTGACAAACTGTTCAACCAGACCCGCGATTCCACTTTTCAGTGTTAACACCATAACGATGATCAGTGACCCCATCCAGAACATCCAATATTGCGTCATATGTTCAATGGCATAATGAAGGCTTTCATAAACGAACACGCCAAGAATGGCACCAAAAATAGTACCGAGGCCGCCAAGAATGGCCATAACCAGCGCAGATGCAGAAACCTCCCAGGACATCATCGTAGGATTTACAAAACCATATTGGAGCGAGAAAAGGTATCCAGCATAAGCGGCCAAAGACGATGACAAAACGTACGCAATCAAACGGAAATGAAAAATGTTGTAGCCGAGCGCCAATGCTCTGTCAGGATTTTCCTTTATTGCGTCAATAACCCTTCCGAAACGTGAATTGAGACTGATTTTACAAAACAGATAGCAGTTGAACAGTGAAAGCAGGCAGAGGTAATAAAAGTGAATTTCATTATCCAGATCGAGAAAGTTCAACCCGAAAATACTGGTTTCGGGTTTCAGGTAGATAAACAGGCCGTCGAGACCACCATATTCGGTAGAGTCTGCGAAAAAGTAGAAGGTCATTTGTGCCAGTGCCAGTGTTATCATAATCATATAAATGCCACTTGTGCGAAGTACAATTAAACCCACTACAAACGCTATAACTGCGCTGGCAGTCATTACATAAAAGGTATACAGCCAGAAATTAACCACTTCATATTCCGGAAGCATAATAGCGAACAGATAACCTCCCAGTCCGTAGAACATCGCGTGCCCTAAACTGATAAGACCGGTTCTGCCAACCAGATAATCCAGCGACATGACGAATATTGACAGGATGAGCATGCTGGAAATTTTGTTTACATAGAACGTGTTTTCATTGAAGAACAAGGGGATCCCAAGGGCAATGAAAAAGAACGCAAAAATGAATATTTTTTCAGCTTTGGTAGAAAATACAGACATCGGTATACCTTAACTTTTGAATAGCCCTTGTGGTTTGAAAATGAGGATAATTGCCATTAACAGATAAACTGTCATGCTCGACATCCCCGGTAACAAAACAGACGCGAAGGTATCTACGATGCCTACAAGCAAAGCTGCGACGAAGGCGCCTTTTATGGATCCCATTCCTCCGATAACAACCACTACAAAGCAGGATATTAAAACCCTTTCACCCATACCTGGCACCAGGCTGACAATTGGCGCTGATACGATGCCCGCAAGTGCAGATAAGGTAACGCCAACGGCAAATACAATGGTGAACAGCTTGCCAATATTTACGCCTAAATTCTCCACCATTTCCCGGTTTGATTCTCCTGCCCGGATCATCATTCCAAGTTTTGTGTTATTGATGATGTAGTACATCGCAACGGCGATTGCTACACACAATACAGAGACAAATAAACGGTAAACTGGATACTCAACAATGTCAGTTATTTGTATTGAGGAAGAGAGAAGTGATGGTACCTGAACGCCAAGAGGATCATTGCCCCAGATAAAGCTCTGTGCAGCATTAAAGATAAAAATCAGACCGACAGTTAACAGAACCTGATCCAGATGATCCCGTTTATATAAATGTACGATCAGAAAGCGCTCAATAACTATTCCGAGAATCATTGCGATAAGACATGCAATGATAACCGCAAATAAGAAGTTATCTGTTACCGTCGCGAAGTAATACACGAGGTAAGCGCCAATCATATACATTGAACCGTGGGCAAGGTTCAGTATTCCCATTACGCCAAAAACTAACGTAAGCCCGGATGCAATCAGAAACAGGAGAAGCCCGTATTGAACACCATTCAACAACTGCACCAGGAATAAAGACATATCCATACTATTACACCTTATAAAGGAAGCCCGCAGGCTTCCGTACAACGCTTGAAGCTTATAATCTGCAACCGCGAGCAGGGTCACTCAGCTCGCTTGCGGCAGTTTTAACTACAACATTTTCTCCGTTTTCAACCTTTCTCAGGTAAATGTTCTGAATTGGGTTATGTGCTTTAGAAAAACGGAATGCACCACGGGGGCTGTCTATTTCCACCTTCTCCATCGCTTTGATCAGCGCATCTTTATCGCTTGTGTTACCCTTTGTAGCTTCGACAGCCTGAATTATTAATTGTCCGGCATCGTAACCCTGAACAGCGTATAAATCGGCAGGCTTGTTGTAGAGTGACTGGTAATGTTCACGGAAGGCTTTATTTTTCGGATTATCAAGCGTATCTGCATAGTGCAGCGTGGTGAGTAAACCTTCAGCAGAGTCACCTTGTGCTTCAATTGTTCCTTCCGTCAGGAATCCTGAACCGATAAGTGGAATTTTGCCTTTGAGGCCCAGAGCATCGTAATCTTTTACAAATTTGACTGAGCCGCCGCCAGCAAAGAATACGAAAACAGCATCTGGTTTAATTGAGGCTATTTCTGTCAGGTAAGACTGGAATTCTGTATTGGGAAACGGAACGTATATCTTTTTAACAACTTCGCCCCCTGCTTTCTCATAGGATTCTTCAAAAGCTTCTAAAGACTCCTTACCGAAACCATAATTCCAACTCATGGTTACGACCTTCTTATAGCCCATTTCAACCGCTTCGCTTCCCATAGGATATGCGGTCTGCCAGGATGAGAATGATGTCCGGAATACATTGGGCTGGCAAAAGGCGCCGGTCGCAGCATTGGCTCCCGCATTGGGAATAATCATGATGGAATCTTTATTTCGGATGGTTTTTATCATCCCCATAGCTACACCAGAGTGAACGGGTCCTACAATGAAATCGGCATCGTCTTTATCTGCCATTGCAGAGGTGAGTTCCGGCGCCCGCGCTGGCTTTGCTTCGGTATCACTGATCATGAATTCCACGGGACGACCGGCAATTTCATTACCATGTTCTTTCAACGCTTGTTTGAGGCCATTGGTTGCTGCTTCGCCCAGACCAGCATAAACGCCGCTATAAGGTAACATTACACCTATCTTAATCGGCTCCTCATCTGCATGGGCAGGAAAAGTAGCCATTAAAGTTGTACCCATCATGCCTGTTGCCAACATGCACTGTTTAATAAATTTTTTATTCAGTTTCATCATTGTCTACTCGCATTTTTGAAAATTAAATTTCTGAACTTATGTAGTTATTTTTTAATTTGTAGAAATCTGGCTGATAATCTTGTCAGCTGGAGTACAAACCTGCCGGTTGGGCAGGTTCGGTAAAAAGCTTAGAAGTCGTATCTTGCTGAAACTTGTACCCGGCTCATGTCGCCGTCGAAACCGTTGACTGTTTCACGTTTGGCATAGGTATATTCAATACCAAGTGAGAGGGGAGCTGTTATGTGGTGGATGTAATTGATTCGGGTGCTGTAAACATCGTTAGTCAATGAACCCACCATGCCTTCAATCGTGTCGACATCCAGAGATGAGAAAATTATGTTTGACCGTGAACGCTCATTCCATGTATGGCGATACGCCAACGTAACTGCGGTAGCGTCAACAGCCTCAAACTTGCCTTCGGCATTAAGAAATGCACCATTTGCGGCGTTCACACCCACATATCTGCCAATACCAGAACCACTGGCAACCTGAATACGAATGTCATCACCATTACCAATGTTAATTCTTGAAGACAGCGAGAGCGAAACCCCAGTCTCGGTATAATCCTCTTCTGCAATTTCGTAAGCCAACTGGCGAACAAGACCACCGAATTTCACGTGGCCCCAGCCAGTTTTCATTGTGTAGGTAGCAATAAGATCCGGAACCGAGTTATCGTCTGTTGTAATCTGGGCTGTCTCGGTAGTACCGACAGTTGTTTCAGGATTTTCCAGAGCAATAGAAAATCCATTATTGGTATAGCGGATTTGAGGTTGACGGGTAAACGCAACGCCGTCGGTCGTTCCGATAAAGTCTACTGAATCGACCAGTGCACCGAGATCCATTATGGTTGACCATGTTTGGCCTACCAGCCAGTTACCATATTGCAGATATGCATGACGTAACCTTGGTACATATGAGTTACTTACTCTCTCGTCACCGCCAGAAGTCAGCAGAAAATCAAACTCCAGGACTCCTGTAACGCTGTTTTCGCCATCAACAGCTGTATTGGTTGTAAATCTGAAACGGGATTGTTTTGCATGAGCGTCAAATCGTCCGCCTAGATCATCATCTTCAGCGCCTGTCTGGACCAGAGAGGGAACGTAGATATCTCTCATCGGGCCAATACCTTCACCGTTTGAATAATCGCTGTACATTGCGTCGACCTTAATATAGCCATTAAATTTTACATCTGTACCAGCAATGTTGGCAGCGCTTGCCGTTTGGAGTTGAGTGAGTGCAGTAATTGTTGATACAGCGAGTAGGGTTTTGTTGAGCGTTTTTCGTTCTAAAGTGTTCATGGTTCTCTCCGTTGGAATTTGCAAAACACACGCTTTTATCTGAAACGTCCGAACAACACTGCTCACATCCTTGTTGTAAAATAAGTGTTATTTGATTGTTTCTTTATTTGGAGAAATTACGTTGAACTTTTTACATTATCCAATACTGAATGAGTCCCGTGGGATACCCTCTAAGTATCAGTGAAGGATGATTTTAGTTTATGATGATAATGTTAAAAATGGTTTTAACTATTAAAATGCTGAAAAATATAGATTTGATTTTAGTTTGAACAGCGGCTGTTGAACTTTTACCTCCTGACAGAATGCGTGGCTTTTATTGATAATTGGTGAACCTGTTTACTAAAAATAAATTTTCTGGAGGCTGATCAGGAGAGTCAAAAAAGAGTTTTGATGCGCATCGATAAATGATCTCTACCGAAGCTGATAAAGAGATGTGCTACAGGCAGTGTTCAAAACGCCATATATTCAGATAAAAAGGGCGAACAAAATCAGGAAGC
Source organism: Alteromonas sp. (assembly GCF_984505615.1). Lineage (NCBI taxonomy): Bacteria > Pseudomonadati > Pseudomonadota > Gammaproteobacteria > Alteromonadales > Alteromonadaceae > Alteromonas > Alteromonas sp. Next base: position 45,681 of record NZ_CFHOXV010000022.1, read on the forward strand.
CCGCCCTTTGACTTACGGCGACTGGTTTCAGCGACAAGCGGTCGCCAAAAATTGTTTTACATGGTGTGTAAATTGTTCGGGTTGCTCCACTGAAGGAACGTGTCCCGTATCCGGCATTGCCAACAGTGGCGGATTCCCCAGGCTAAGCGATAATGTTGCCAGTAACGAAGGAGGGGTCGCCATGTCATCGCTTCCGGCAATCAATATTGTGGGGTGGTGTAGGGGAGTCAGTTCTCCGATGAAGTTCCTTTCACCTATCCAGGCTGACAACAATCCGTAACTATGATCATCAACTTTCGACAGCTCTTCTGTCCAGTGTACTACCTGGTCAGGTCGGGTTGCAGTAAAGACCTTACCGAACCAGCGGGAAACAAGCGTAGGGGCCATATTGCTAAGGCCTGATGATATTACGTCAGCTTGCCTGCGAAGCCAGCCTTCCCGGGTACCGATAACAAGACCGGTGTTCGTCAGCACAGCACTCAACAACCGGTCGCGATGATTAATAATCAATTGTTGTCCGAGCATTCCACCAATAGATGTACCTACAAAGTGGAACTGCTGGATCCCAGCCGAATCACATGCATTCAAAACAGCATCTACAATGCTGGTTTCATTAAGCGCGGTGATTTCTGGTGCTACCGGTTTCGATTTTCCGTGGCCCGGCAAATCAAACCTGAGAATATGGAAACTATCCTTAAGGTGCTCAACTAAGTGATCCCATACATGTAAATTCATACCCAGGGGATGAGCGAGAACCAGGGCGGGATTATTTCTATCGCCAAGGGTTTCATAATTAAGTACTGGTGTCATTATGCCTCCGGATGTTCAATTAACATTGCAATTCCCTGGCCCACACCAATACACATAGTGCAAAGTGCAAGACGTTTTCCCGTTTGCTGTAGTTGTATTGCTGCGGTGTGCACTAGGCGGGCGCCTGACATGCCCAGTGGATGTCCAAGGGCTATTGCCCCTCCATTCGGGTTTACTCTCGCGTCGTCATCTTTCAGACCTAACTCTCTCATACAGGCCAGTCCTTGCGAAGCGAATGCTTCATTCAATTCGATCACATCGACTTCTGCCAGAGAAATGCCGGTGCGTTGCAGGAGCTTTTGTACCGCTGCTACCGGGCCCATCCCCATTAATGCAGGCTCAACACCCGCTGTTGCCATTGCTATAACATTTGCAACAGGAAGTAGCCCGTGCTGTTTTACTGCCAGCTCACTGGCTATTAGCATGGCTGCAGCACCATCGTTTATGCCTGATGCATTGCCGGCAGTGACGGTACCCCCTTCTCTGAAAGGTGCTCGCAACTTTGCCAGTGCTTCCAGTGTTGTCTGTGGTCTGAGATGCTCGTCAGTGTCAACTATAATGGGGTCGCCTTTGCGGGGGGTAAAGGTAACAGGTACAATTTCCTTTGCAAACCGGCCGGATTCCCTTGCTGCTACTGCTTTTTGTTGAGAGCGCAAGGCAAATGCGTCCTGGTCCTCGCGGGAAATACCATATTTCTCAGCCACATTCTCAGCAGTTTCTGGCATCGTTTCAGTGCCATAGAGACTTTTAAGTGCGGGGTTAATAAAACGCCAGCCCATTGTCGTGTCTTCCAGTATTTGGCTACGGTCATATTCTGTTCCGGCTTTACCCATAACAAACGGAGCACGTGACATCGACTCTACACCGCCGGCAAGAACAAGGTGAGATTCTCCGGCTCGTATTGCGCGTGAAGCCGTCCCAATTGCGTCCATTCCAGAGCCACATAAGCGGTTTATTGTTGTGGCAGACACTGATTGAGGTAAGCCTGACAGTAATACTGACATCCGCGCAACATTGCGGTTGTCTTCACCTGACTGGTTCGCGCATCCGAAAATTGCGTCATCTATAGCAGCAGGATCCAGGTCGCCCGCTTCTTTCATAGTTGCCCGGATAACCTGCGCAAGTAAATCATCCGGACGGATTGGAGCAAGGCCGCCGGCGTAGCGTCCAACCGCAGAACGTCGGGGGTGGCAAAGAGAGATTTTCATTGTGCATTCCCCCCAGCATGTTGTCTTGCAGTACGGGCCTTTAATTCGCGTAGCACTTTTAGCGATGCTTCATCGGGTACGGGTGTTTCATCGAGCTCTTCGGCGAATTTAATTTCCCAACCTGTGGCATCTTGTACTTGCTTTTGTGTCACTCCCGGATGAAGGCTTGTCACAACCAGTTCTTTGGTTTCTGGATCAGGTTTCAGAATACATAGATCAGTAATGACGACAGAGGGGCCCTCACCAATATTAGGATTATTTTCGCGGCCCTTCCCATCGCGACCAAAACCCAGCGTTGTAACAAAGTCGACTTCTTTTACAAAAGTGCGGGTGGAGTGCTTTACAGTGATGAACACTTCTTTTGCATTTGTTGATATTTCAGGCGCACCGCCGCCTCCCGGCAAACGTACTTTGGGATGTGCATAACTATATGCACCATGTTTTCCGTCAGCCTGGTGCTCAGCTGCAATAACTGTGGTGTTAAGATTAGCGAAACGATCGATTTGAGCGGTCCCCAGAAAACCTACGTCAATGTGGCCACCCTGAAGCCAGTAGCGAAACATTTCCGGTACCGAAACCGTGGTTAATGCCGATTCACACAGTTCGCCATCTCCTATCGAGAGAGGTAGCACATCAGGTTTTGTTTGAATGGTCCCTGATTCGTAAATTAAAGTTATGTCCGGCGCATGGGTAAGTCTTGCGACGTTTGCAGCTTCGCTGGGTAAACCAATACCAACAAAGCAACTGGTCCCATTTGACAGAGCGCGGGCAGCAGTGATTGTCATCATTTCTGAAGGTGTATAAGACTGATTCATGTTACTGCTCTCCCTTTTTGTAAACGCTGTTGTTTAGCCACACGGTGAACTGCTCACGATCGCGGGCAATGTTGTCCCAATCTTTGTAATACTGATTGTCCCGCGGATAATAGCCGTGAGCGTATGATGGTTTCGCGCCTCCGGGTACAACCGCAATAGTGTTTATGGTCCATGACGGAAGTACGCAGGCATTAGGACTTGCTTCTAATTCATCCACAATTTCTTCCACTGTCACAATGCTGTGTTTTGCTGAGAGCACGACTTCTTTTTGTATCCCGACAATGCCTTCAAACAGCACGTTGCCCTTGCGGTCTGCTCTTTGAGCGTGAACGATTCCCACATCCGGGCGAATAGAGGGAATTGCTGCCAGTTCTTCGCCAGAAAACGGGCAAGTTATTTTTGCAATCTGATTATTCACAAGGGGTAATTCGCTACCGACATATCCGCGAAACACTGCCAGCGGCAGGCCTGAAGCACCTGCTTCATAGGCGTTAGCCATTGCTGCATGACTGTGTTCTACCGTTTCCAGAGACCTGGGGAACTGGTTCTCAATCGCGTCGCGAACTCTGTGCAGAGAGCCCACTCCAGGGTTGCCACCCCATGAAAATATGAGTTTTTTTACGCACCCGGCACCAACCAATTGGTCATAAATTAAGTCCGGTGTCATGCGTATAAGTGTCAGCTCTCGTTTTTCCTGACGGATAATTTCATGGCCTGCAGCGAAGGGAATAAGGTGGGTGAAACCTTCCATCGCAACGCTATCACCATCTTTCACCCCATCGCGAATTGCATCTGCCAGTGAACTGAATGTAGTCACAGCTTCTCCTTTGTTCGATATGCGAATTAAAATTTAATATACGAACAAAGTAAGCCATACTGTCTGTTACCGTCAAGATAAATTGTTAAAATTTTGTGCGGTCATTTATTGTGGTATTTTCAAGCTATTGATTTGTAAGCTAAGTATTCATGTACTTAAATGCGTAAAATAATCAGCTGCATGGTTAGGACGTGTTGGATAGAATTCAGCCTGAGATGGCGAAGGGCTGCATACCGCAGAAATTTCAAACGACAAAGTTTTTAGGAACAAGATGGAAGACGAAAGTATTACACCAGAACATCGCGATTTCGTTGGTGCGTTAGCTTCGGGGCTCGTAGTTATCCAGGCTTTTGATGCCAGTCACCGGCAAATGACTTTATCGGAAGTTGCTGAAAGAGCAGGAATGGACAGAGCAAAAGCCAGGAGGTTTCTGCTGACGCTTCATTCGCTGGGTTTTATTCGTAGAGATGGCAGGCTGTTCATGTTAACGCCGAAAGTACTTTCGCTTGGATATGCTTATAGCGCAGGCAATGATTATTTACCTGTCGTCGAACATTATCTTCATGAAGTGACTGCAGAACTTGGTGAGTCTTGTTCACTGGCTGTCCTGGACGGGCAAGACATAATTTATGTTGTACGTTCAAGTGCTGCTCACAGGTTAATGTCGATTAATCTTTCTGCGGGCATCAGATTGCCCGCTGCATACACGTCGATGGGACGGGTTTTGGCTGCCCAATTAGGGGCTGATAGGAAGGAAGAGTGGTTGAACGGCGTGTCATTTAGTGCTTATACGAGTTTTAGTGTTAAAGACAAGGCATCATTGAGCTCTGAACTGCAGAAAGTCTCAGCTCAGGGGTACTGCATTGTTGATCAGGAATTGGAACTGGGTCTGAGATCCTTAGCAGCACCGGCTTTCAATCATAAAGGGCACTTAATAGGTGCCGTCAATATAAGTACGAATGCGCTACGGGTTTCACTGGAGGACCTGAAAGAGCGCTGCCTGCCTGTATTAATGGCAGCAATAGAAAATATCAGGGTGCATACCCGCTGAATATAAATTTAGATAGTTCTGCGATGCGAGCCACACATATTAAACAACCGCTCCATACCCTCAAGGTATAGCCTGATACTAATTCAATATTGGTCGCCACTTTTAAATCACACTAAGTTTACGTCTGTTCAACTTGGAGCTTGATTAATTAGTATGAGTTACATCGCTCACATCGAGACTTATATCGTCGATATTCCTACTATACGGCCACACAAATTGTCCGTGACATCAATGGCCGTTCAGTCGATGGTAATTGTTCGTGTCAGAGATAATGAAGGGCGTGAGGGTGTTGGCGAAGGTACGACCATTGGTGGTCTCGCATATGGACCTGAAAGTCCTGAAAGTATCAAACTTAATATTGATAAATATTTCGTACAACACCTGCTCAATCAGCCTCTAAATAACATTAAAAAATTGATGTTAGCCATAGATAAGAGTTGCAGGGGCAATGCCATTGCTAAATCTGCTATTGAAACGGCACTACTCGACCTGCAGGGAAAAATCCTGGGCGTGCCGGTTTCCACATTGTTGGGGGGAGCCTGCAATTCACATCTTTCATGCTTATGGGTACTTGCATCAGGTGATACGGAGCAGGATATTGAAGAAGCCCGGGCACTAATTGCAGAACGTAGACACAATGTTTTCAAACTAAAAATTGGTTCCCGCCATTATAAGGATGATGTTGCCCACGTTAGCAAAATAAAAGCAACTTTGGGTGATGAAATCAGTATTCGTGTAGACGTGAATCAGGCTTGGGATGAGCCTACCGCATCATTGGCGATGGCTGCATTGCAGGAAGTGGGCGTCGACCTGGTTGAACAGCCAACCCCGGCCAGAGATTTTTCCACTTTGGCTCGTCTGGCTCAAAAGTTTCATATGCCCATCCTGGCCGATGAATCCGTTCTGGATGCAACAGACGGCGTAAATCTATCTCGTGCTGGTTTCGGCGGTGCAGTGGCTCTGAAAATAGCAAAAGCCGGCGGACTTACCGGAGCACTGAATTTAGCGTCCGTGTGCAACGGGGCTGGCTTTGGTTTGTATGGCGGAACGATGCTCGAAGGAACCATTGGTACAGTGGCCTCGTTACACACATGGGCTGCACTACCTAAAATTCAGTGGGGTACGGAAATGTTCGGGCCTCTGTTACAAAAAGACGACATCGTAAAAGTCCCGCTAACATACGCTAATAATGGGGTGGAAATTCCAACGCTGCCGGGACTGGGTGTAGAAATAGATGAAGACAAGTTTTCACAATATGTTCGCAAATAACTAATCAGGAGATTCAAAGATGCTTTTTCAGGTAAAGATGATAGTCAATCCCCCTAAGGACATGAGCTCTGAGGAATTTGACGCTATCAAATTGACAGAGAAAGAATACTCACAGGAGTTACAAAAGAAAGGCATTTGGGTACATCTGTGGAGAGTGGCTGGGCAGTATGCAAATGTAAGTATCTTTGAGGTTGAGGATAACGCACATCTTCACGAAGTTCTGATGGGACTTCCACTTTATCCTTATATGACTTTATCCGTAACCGCTCTTTGTAAGCATCCGTCATCAATAAAGTAGCCTGACACGATTTCGGTAATTATGACCATAAAGGCTTTGTTGCTATCTGGTTCCTGAGATCACCAACGCACTACTTCAGAAATTTCAAAAGGGTAAAGAGCTAGTACAACTAAGGGGGCAACACAGCCCCCTAAATAATCTTCAACATCATTCAGAAAGGATACTGAACCCCCTGATTCATCACACTAATCCACTTTGTGTGTGTGAATTCATCGAGATTCACCGGTCCGCCGATACGGCCCGAATCACCTGAGTCTTTCAACCCACCAAAAGGAATGTGATATTCGTTGTTAACGGTCTGGTCATTAATGTGCACCATTCCTGCATTGATAAACGTCGCCAGATATTCTCCCCGCGCGCTGTCTGATGTGTGAATTGAAGCCGACAATCCGAGAGCTGTGTCATTTGCCAGCGCTATAGCCTCTTGTTCCGTTTTAAACGTTACTACGGGCGCAACCGGCCCAAAAATCTCCTGTTGAAATACTGGCATATCAGAGGACACATTTTTCAGAACTGTAGGGGACACCAGTTGGGTATCTATCGTACCGCCGGTCACGATCTCTGCCCCCATAGCGACAGATTCTTCAATGAGTGTCCTGACCTTTTCAGCCTGTTGCGCATTAATGAGCGGACCCAGATGACATTGTTCTGTAAACGGGTTACCAGTGACGAGCTGGTTGGCCCTGGCAGCCAGTGCTTCCACGTATTTATCTGCAATGCTCTCATGCACAATATGCCGGCCCGATTGCATGCAGATTTGACCCTGATGCAAAAACGAGCCCCATGCTGCGCAAGATGAGGCTGATTCTATATCGGCATCAGCCATTACAATAAACGCATTGTTCCCACCTAATTCCAGCGATGTTTTCTTAAATGTTCCTGCACATTGATGAGCGATAGCACGACCAACGGCCGTTGAGCCTGTAAACGCAATCATTCCTGTATCCGGATGTTCTACAATCGTCTGGCCTGGCTCTGCGCCACCCGGAATTAGTCTGAGTACATTCTCTGGTAATCCCGCTTCAGCCATTAATTCACTTATGATGACACCGCCGGTAAAGAAACTCTGTGGATCTGGTTTCAAAACTACCGTGTTGCCCAGTGCAAGGGCGGGTAGAATTGCACGTAGGGAAAGTAACAGCGGGAAGTTCCAGGGCGCAATCACTCCGACCAGACCAACCGGCACTTTCACCCGCATATTTTTCCGCCCGGGCATTGTTGACGGATACAATTCACCATTGGGGGCTTGCGCCAGGTTAGCAGCCGTATAAGCCTGCTCTATGCAAGCCTGAAGTTCCCATTCACTTTTAGGACGAATTGAACCGCACTCTCTGGCGTTCCAGGCGTGAATCATTTCGCAGTGATGCCCCAAAGCTTGTGCAAACCGACGAAGAATCGCCGCCCTGTATTCGAACGTGGTGGCAGCCCAGTCCGGCTGGGCGTGCTTACAAGAGCTAATTATCCTTTTCGTTTCCTCAATACTTGCCCCCCTTACGGTTCCGAAAATTTTGCCAGTAGCGGGTTCGCTAATATCGAAGTATTCGCCTGAGAAACCGGAATCATAATCCAGAACAAAATCATGCTCTTTTATTTCGTTATATTTCATTTTTAAAATCCTTAACCCGGGTTAGCTTCGTTAATATGGTCTGCAATATAGCTGGCGAGGGCATACACCGTTTCGGACGGGTTATAGCCTATTGAGGTTGGCAGTAAGCTGGCATCTACGACATAAAGGTTTTTTATGTCGTGAGTTTCGCCATAGGGGTTCACTACTGTTTTCGACTTATCGGCACCCATGCGGCAGGTGCCCTGAGGATGGAACGAGGTGTATCTGTATCGGGCGCTCTCGTTTTCAAGCGCATCGATAACACTGTCAATTTCGTCTACAGAGTTAATTCGCTGAGTGTCATAGGTGGGTAAATAGAGGTATTTAGCGCCGGATGCAAACAAGATCCGTGCATTCTCTTTCAGGCCTTTTTTCATGGCTTCAAAATCTTTGTCGTCTACTTGATAGCGAATTTCTTTATAGCCATTTTCCATCGTGACCTCGCCGACATTCTTATCATGGATAAGTGTGATGAGACGGGTAGAATTTGGATAGTTCTGCATGTATCGAACATAGGGTTTTCCTGTACCCGGCTCAGCCATAAATGAAGCTTCCACGGGGTCCTGTACGGCATTAAGCTGGATCCAACCGCCATTTTCCGGTAGGGTATGGCGATCATCAAACAGGCTATGTGTAGCACCATGGAAGTCGTTTAGTTTCTTTTCATAAATGGCCGTTATCGACAACGACGGATGACAAGCAAAGTTCTTACCTACCTGTCCGCTGGAATTTGCCAGTCCGGATTGTTGAAGCAGAAGGGGCGAACCAGTTGGGCCTGCTGCCAGCACGACGATAGGAGCTTTTACACTTAAGCTTGTTTTCGTTACTCCGGTTTTAGGATCTATAACTTCAGCATTAACGCCTTTGGCTGTGCCGTTGTCGGCGATAATTTTCGTTACCTGGGTGTCAGCATAAATCTCTGCACCGTGGTTGCACGCCCAGGGAAGATAGGTCACCATCATTGATTGTTTGCGGTCAGTTTTGCAGCCAGCGAAGCAGAAACCTGTCATCGCACAATCGCGGATATTTCGGCGAGCCAGACCTAAAGGGATATCTAATGCTCTCAGACCTTTTTTGATTGTTTCTGCACCAGAGCTGGTTTCGTGAGGTTTTACTTCAGTTATGCCGAGATTTTTTTCAACTTTTTCGAAATAAGGCAGCATTACTTCAGGCGTCAAATTGGTAAGCCCAAACTCCTTGCCCCATTTGTTCAGATAGTAGTCCGGAGTACGGAAGCATAAAGCTGCATTTACGACAGTCGAACCTCCCACACAGCGTCCCTGAAGTACTGTTATATCGCCATCGGTATTGCTTTGCGCACCTTCTCCTTCATACATGGTGGCCATGGAGACGGCCATCATTTCGGTGAATTTCTCTGAAGGTACGTAAGGACCTGCTTCAAGAACAATGACTTTTTTCCCGGCTTTAGCAAGCTCGTAGGCGCTAATTCCTCCACCAGCGCCTGAGCCGATAATGACTACATCAGCTTCGATATTTAATTCAGTGGCGGTCATATCTTCTGAGGTTTTTACATTTAACTGATTTTTGTTCGACATCATTTTTTCTCCTGCCTGTTTTTATGCTTTTGGCTCTGGTGTGACACCGCGGTATTTAAGCTTCCACTTTTCTGAAACAGGCCCGACATAGCCTAGTGGCGTCCAGGTGTCAGGAATTGCCCAATATGCAAGAACTGTTAGCTTCTTTAAGCCCATTGCAAGTGCACGATGTGGAGCTTTGTCACTGTTAGTCCATTCGTCAACAAAGGCTGTAGCTTGTTCATCAGGGAGTTCATTAAATGATTTGCCGTACTTTTTCAGCGGCCCCTGATTGAAGTAATGAATGCCCTGATTCAGGCCCTGGCGGATGTGAGGCGGCATCCCTGCAAGGAGTGCACCTTCTATGGTGGGGATAACCGGCAAGCTTGCAGGGGGGATGAGAGGACTGCCTTCCGTAGGCAGGGAGATGGTGAGCATTTTAGTAAAAACAGCATGCTCAGTGGCGTCCATCTTATTGTCTTCAGTTATTTTACCTGCGATTACCTGCATAGGAGAGAGGCTTGCAACGGCAACACTGATGGCGGTTGCCAGTTTCAAAAACTGCCTGCGTTGTTTATTTATATCTGACATATCTTTGCCTTTTTTCGTTGTTATCGAGATAAGAACTCACTACACATAACAACGCAGAGATCATGCCAAAAGTTAAATTTAAGTTAATTTATTGTATTCGTTAGCTTTTTAAGGGGGCTGGAGGGGAAGGTGTTTCATAGTGAAACACCCTGTGTTTTGGTGCGTCTCAGTTTAAGGCAGTAGTGTCACGTTCTTTCGCTAATTTGCGATAAAGTGTCGCCCGGGATATACCAAGCTTTTTGGCGGCCTGACTTATGTTGCCCTTACAGTCTTCGACAACCTGGTTTATCAAATCCTGACTAGCCTGGTCTAAGAGACGCCCTGATGTTGTATGTTTTGGAGCGGACTCATATGTCTGAACCAGAATGCCACGGCAGCTTTGATATTCTTCCGGAAGTTCGTAGGTTGCTACCTCTTTGCTTTCTTCCCCTATTGTATCAGCGTATAGAAGCACGTTACGTAATTCACGGATATTACCTGGCCAGGTGTGCTTTTCGATAAATTCAGCTACCTCCGCACTAAGGTGCTTTTTATACTGACAGTCTTTGTTTAAGATTCGATGGGCGATGGCAAGTTTGTCGCTTCGCTCACGCAGTGGCTTAATTGGAATTTCAAATCCCTTCAGACGGAAGTAAAGATCCTGGCGAAACCTGCCTTCTTCGATTGCTAATTTAAGATCCACATTAGTTGCACAGATGAGCTGGAAGTCAACTTTATGTTCGCGGGCAGAACCTAAAGGGCTGACTTCACGGGTTTCAAGGACCCGCAACAGCCGGCTCTGCAGGGCCAAAGGCATGTCACCAATTTCATCAAGGAAAAGAGTACCTCTATCGGCTTCGGCAATGCGGCCTTTGAACCCCTTTTTGTCAGCACCGGTAAAAGCGCCCGGTTGGTAACCAAATAGTTCACTTTCAATGAGGTTTTCAGGGATCGAAGCGCAATTGATAGAAATAAACTTTCCATTGCATCGGCTGGCCTCATGCAGGTGCCGGGCAGTCACTTCCTTACCTACTCCAGACTCTCCGTAGAGCATTACCGGTAGTCGGTTAAGCACTTTAGCTCCTCGTGCAACAGAATTTTTCAACCCTTCATCGCCAAAGGTGGTATCCGGTTCTTTTTTACCAGAGGCGACAGGTTTAATTTTGCCTTTGCACCGCGTTAGATTTTTATCTTCGTGGGGTAAGCTAATTACCCTCGACGCGAGAGTCACGCCAGAATGTAATGTGAGATAAAAGGGATCGCCGGTGATTGCGCTTCGTGAAGACAGGCTTTGAAAGTCGGAGCTGAATAAATCGCTAAAACTGGTTTCATAAAAACGACGTTGATCGGTGATAAATGTTGAAGCAGCTTCATTACATCCCGTCATTTTACCGTCCGGAGTGATAGCCAATAATAAGTTTGTAATATCACCAAATTGTCCGGAGGAGGGGATGATTTCTAAGACATAACTGTCATTGAGATCTAATATAAGTGATTTTTGGATGTTTCTGGCACATGTCTCGAGCATATAAAACACGGCCATATCATTCAGTGAGTTTTCGTTAGTAATGTCCAGAGAGCCACATAGTCGGCCAAGATGATCAAACACAGGAGCTGCTGCGCAGTGAAATGAGTTGTGTTGTTGTTGATAATGTTCTGCACCGAAAACCCGGCTGAACTGTTTGCTGTTTACTGCACATGACATGGCAGTGGTACCTACAGTACTTTCATTTAATATGACACCATCTCGAAAAGCAGACGCGATTCGGGTATTTCTCAGTCGACTTGCTTGCCTGACTTGTAAAGCGGTACAGTCTTTATCAGTGAGTAAAACAGACCAGCCAGCACCAGCAACAGCTTGAAATAATTGTTCAACATGCCGGTTAGAAATGTTTAGTAAACGAGAATTTTTAGATTTAAGCTCTTTAAGATTATCAGGACGAACATAGGCGTATTCAAGCTGCCCGGACATCTGAATAGTCAGGTTAGCACAACGAAGCCAAGAGTCACGGATAGCGTCAGGCAGCCTGTCGGCTACCCGAGTATCTCCCTCATCAAATCGCTGACGAATTACGCTAAGCTCGTTATTCATGACTACTGCCCTCATTATCCAGATTGAAAACTGAAATCGGTCATTTGGCGATTAGCCTTATACCTGTTCAATGGAGCTATAACTTAGCATGAAATGTAAATTAAATGTAATGTGTTTATTGGGCGAACTTTGGTTTTTATTGCGAACTTTTGAGGTGTCTGTTATTCCGGCGGAAATGTAGTTAGAACACTTTAACAAAACGTAGGTTAAGTCTGTCGTTTTCGAAAAAGCCATTTTCTACAGAGATGCTGCGGCCATATTGTATTTGAACCTGAAGGTCGGGCTTGATGAAGTGCTGCAGAGTTGCCTGCCAACGATTGCTGTTCAGTTTATCCTGTTGTCGGGAACCGTTTACCTCAGTTTCCGCACCGAAATCCTGATAATAGTTAACCGACGCAGTAGTGGAGTCAGAAATGTGGTAGTTCAAATGTACCTGAAAGCCGTACTGATCATCCTGCTTCCGGGTGACCCCTGAAGCGCCGAAATCGTCGTTGTCTCCAAAGAATGTATATTCACCAATCAAATGAAGAGAAAAGTGTTCAGTTAGCGGTGTTACAAATGCAGCTTGCGTGATTAATTTTGTTCTGTTTTCACCAAGGTTAACGGGTCCTTTTTCAATGTCGTAACTACCCCATGGAACTGAAACCAAACCAGTCAATCCGAAAGCTTGCTTTGCTTCGGCGTTGTTGTATAACCAGATCGTTGCGCCGAGTATAGGATCACCAATACCCGATGCTTCTATTGTATTGCCGCCGGCCTCCAGTTTCAGTTGGCCGAATGGTAGAATTATTTGAGGGTCGATAATAAATCCACCGATTTCCATATAGTGGACCCAACGCAAAAGACCTATATCTGCGCCTAACGTCGGCCCATTTTCAATCTGTTTGCCATCGACATAAAACTCATCATTGTCGAAAGACTGCAGATATAGAATCCCGAGATCTATACCTGCTGGCAATGGTGAATAGTCACCCGGATCTGTAGCAACCTGAGCCGCATGAGAGATATTATTAATTGTAGAGCAGGCAAGACCAGCAGACAGAACAGCAGCTTTTAAGAATGTGTTTTTCATTTTGTTATCCTTTGTGAGTGATTACGCTGAGCAAAAGCTCTCTTAGGTCACAGGGATAAATAGCATTTAACATTCCATAAACATTTAAGTGATGCAATAACAGTTAGTTAGATATTTTTGTCCAAAAAGGTGCGCCTCATTGATGTTTTAAAAACAAACATACGCATAAGACTGCCGTCTCAAAATGAAACAGTTTTATATGAAGTCTGAGACTTTCTTTGGGTATCAGTGATCACTGATTAGCTGCAAATCTTTTTTACTCTAATTCATACGTAGAGAGCTAAGCTCACACTTCGTTAATAAGCACATGGGTGAGTTGTCAAAGTTGGAAGGGAAATTTGCAACAAAAAGAAGGAATATTTAGGGGAGGTTTACATAAGCAACTAACTTTTAAAAAATTACCGTTAATCTTCCCTACAATTTTTTTGTGATGAAGTCATCGGAATAGCGCAGAGATAATTAAGCACATCTTGTCGTCGCTTGGGTTTTATCTGATGGCATGACAAATTATGTTGATACAAGCATAGCAAGGCCCATAACACCAAAAAGAATAACGCATAGGATGTAAGTATTTTACTTGCGATCATTGGTTGTGTAGGGAATCTTGTATGGGCACTAGCGGGCCATATATTTAAAACACTCTTTCACAAGCATGGTCGGTTGGTAAATCGCATATTAGCTTTGCTGCTCGTCTATTGCGCTATGAGAATGTTCTTCTGACAGGGTTGAAGCTCACGACCCTGGATTATACAACAATGCGACTTATGTCCGCTCCTGACCAATGTCGGTGATCGTGCCGTCAACAAACATCTTTAACAGAGCTAATGCCTAGAAACCGCGGTTTGAGTGACCTAAGACACAGAAACAAGCATCTTTTCCGAGTTCTGTTGTATTAATTATTAAATAGCCTACACCATTAACTCTAAAATAATCAAAATGATTACATCAATTTGATTGCTTCCTAGCTTTGATTAAGCTAGTGTATTTTGATTAAACTTGGTTTTATTAAAGTATGCAGCTCGAATATCTGAACCATGCACAGCGTGAACGCCTTGCTTTTATTGACTTTAGCCTTGAATTCTTTGGTCAAATAGCAAGGGCTGACTTGATCCAACAGTTTGGCACTGGCCTAGCTTCTTGCACTCGTGATCTCGCGCTTTACAAAGAACTAGCACCTGATAACGCTGTGCTCATGCATGAGAATAAGCGCTATGTCCGCTCAGACGCTTTCAAAGCCATTTTCGAACATGATCCTGAGTCTGCCCTTAGAACTTTGACTAAAGGCTTTGGAGACGGCTTCTCGTTGCCATTAGAGAAGTCACCAAGGTGTTTTGATGCGGTTCGATTAGTTCACCCTAAGTCAGTAATCATTTCGGCCATAATGCGAGCGATTTACTCGAATTTAGCGATTAAGTGTGAATACGAGTCGCTTAGCAGCGGTGCAACCAAGAGAGAGTTAGTGCCACATGCCATTGTTAACAATGGTCATCGCTGGCATGTAAGGGCATTTGATCGTCGATGTAGAGAATTTAGGGATTTTGTTTGCACGCGATTTAAGCATATCGAACTACAAGAAACTGAGCCTAAAAGTAATGAATTAGCCGACATGGATAGTACTTGGAATACGCTGTGTGAATTGCAACTAGTACCACATCCCAGGCTTAGCCATAGCAGAGCTATTGAGATGGACTACGCCATGACAAAAGGCATGTTGCAAATTGAGGTGCGAGCCGCTTTAGCAAATTACATACTCCGTCAATGGAATGTTGATTGTACAGACAATGCAACATTGACTGGTAAAGAGTATCAATTGTATTTAAGAAATAAAAACAGTTTAAATGGAGCAATTGATTTTTCTATAGCTCCATGCAGTAACTAAAAAAATTAAATAAGTATATCTGAATCTAGTTTTTCATTGAGCAGTAATCAGGCTAAATTTGGAAGATAAAAAATATAAAGGGAGAAGCTTAATGCTTGCAGAAAATCCTCAAGAAATCGTACAACAGCCAGGAAGAATAATAAGTACAGTTCTTCATCAAATAGATGTTGAGTCTAAAAGTTCGACACTAATAGAGATATCCAGTGCTAATACGGATTTAGAAAGCTACTTAGATGATTTATTGTCGGAAATTCACTCAAAAGAACAAAAGCGAAGCTATGACTTTGTTAGAGAAACAACTGAGTTTTATAACGCACTAAGTTCATATTGGGGAAACCAAGATCTTCAGGCAAATACCGTTTCGACTAACCTTGCAGAAAGGCTGCTAGATAAAGAAGTTAAAGCTGATGAAAAGTATGGTCATCTGGGTGCGAGCGGAGCTGGTCATGTTAAAAAAGGTAGTTATTTGCAGTTTTTATACAGAGATGCAGATTCAATATCTTATTTAGGTGTCAAAATAGAACATCAAACATTTTTAGATGAAGAAGACTTCAGAAAAAAGATCGGCATATCTATAGCCAATAAGGTTTATAAGGCATGTAAGGCATCTTTTGATACCGCTGGGGTGCCACAAAGTGTTTTTGTTTACGATACTAATACAAAGCCTTCTGTGTATTGGTGGAGCGAGTTTCTTGAGCTGAAAGAGCTAAGAAATGATTCTCATAATACTAGAGAAGCTTCGAAGTCAGTTTTAAGGGTCGTCGATAAACTAAAGAAAGATCACCCAGCTGATCATACCATTCTCAGAAATTCAGCTATTTCATCATTCAAACAAAAGGGTGAGTTGAAGTACGATGAATTTATTCACGATACGTTTGAAAACTACGAGCCTGAAGATCCTGTACTAGTAGAAAAGCTACCTAAAATTGTTGAGCAATTAAAAAAGTTGCCAGAAAAGAAGGACTTTGATACACGCTTTAACCTAGTGCCGTCAGAAGTGCCCTTTAAAAAATCTACATATAAATTATCACAGGAAATCACTTTAACAATCGAAGACGGAATTGAAAATATTCATGACAAAGTTTGGAGTGAGAGAGCTGCGGATGGTCGTCATCTAGTCGTTATTGATTCGTCGGAGAAAGAATTTAATAGATTTAAAGAAAAAGTTAGGACTTAAAAATGCTTAACGAATTTTTTAACTCCTTTGAAGGCGTTTCTGTAAGGGAAACGTTGAATCAACTAAAAATAGCGACACAGGATATAGGTGACTTTAAGCCTTCGTTGACTAAGCTTTTCGATGAGCTGAAGACAATATCTTCACGAGATAGCTATGAGTTATTTGTTGTAATCGACGGGAGCTCAGTGAGCATAAGAAATGCATCTAGGGATAGCTACGATATTATCTCGGCTCACGTAAAAGATTGTTATGAGGCTGGATCTGAATATGAGATCGAGTTAAAGGTTGAAAAGAACGTAGTTGATAAGACTGTATCTGTTTATTTTATTAATGAGTTCTCAGTATATCTTGAGGATGAGACACCTAATAACATTCTTACTACGCTCTCTACAATGTTTGAAGAACAACTGTACTTTGAGGTTTTCTCAACTATCCAACCATTTTATTCGAATAGTATAGTGTTTTATCAAAAAGACTATTTCCCAGATAACTTCACACAGTCAGAGCCGGAAATTCGTGCAAAGCAAATTGAGATGTTTAGTGAAAATTGTCATTACACTAGTCATGATATGAAATTTCTACCCTCAGATTTTAGCTTTATTAAAAGGCCCGATACGGCGTCAAAGATCGCAAAATACTTTGATGGATTAGCAAGTGTCCTTTCAGTTATCTTTATTTCTAACACTTCGGAGATAACAAGTGATGGGAAATTATCTTATAAAATTAATGGTTATAAGATGATTTCCTATGATGAGGCAGAGTTTACTGACATAAGTGATTTCGGTGAACTACCTCATAAGATATATTCTTGGGCATACGAAGGTGGTAATAAAGTTGATAAGCTGGGTTTAGTCCGAAATGTTTTGTCTATCCACTTAGACGATAGAAACCGTATTCGGTTTGATAGTGAAGCCTGGGAAGCCATTAAGTCAAATTATCAGGTATATTTAAAAGAAAATTTACAAAGTTACCTCGAAGTCAAAAACAAGATCGGTGAATTTATAATTGATTCGACCGCAAAAACCTATGGAATTGCAGACCAGTTATTGGAGTCACTAAAGAACAACATTTTAGTCCTATTAACGTTTTTATTGACGGTTGTTTTGGTTAATGGTCTTAAAGATAACGGTTACAAGATGGTATTTAGTGATGGCTATCTAGCAATTGTTCTAATACTAACTCTAGTGTCAATTGTATGGTTAGTTATGACTTTATTAGAGACAAACAAACGATTTGAAAGTGCGTCTGAAACGATCAAAGACATCTTGAAGTTAAATTACCAAAAAGTAATTATGGAGTCTGAAATTGAAGATGTAGTTAATCCTGTCATTGACAAAAACCGAGTTTACCTGAAATCACAGTTAAAACGCTATGGTATTTGGTGGTCGATATTGCTAGCTGTATTTATTCTATCTTTTGCGACTGGAAATTGGCATTTTAGTAAATCAGAAAACAAAAGCAAAAATGTCGGAAGTACTAAAGAGGTTAAGGTTCTTGTTGACCCCACTCCGTTGAAGACTAAGCCAGTTATTAAGGAAAAATCGAACGCTAGTAATCAAGTAGAGGATTGATATTTGATAAAAGAACAAGGCAAGTCAAAGTAGAGCTAAGCATGAGACATATTTTTTACGTTGTTGACTCTGGTATTCTCAGCAACCTCGACTCTTAGATAAGCTCAATAGCACAATAAGTAGATTTTAACATTGGGTGAATAGTTCTAGTGTTTGGCGTTTTTATTTAAGGCTTCCCGTTGGAAAATTCTCCCCTCAGAATTGAAAAATAAATAATGTAGAATAAGGGCGTTTTATGATTAGGGCTGAATTTCAACGGTTCATGCAAACTCTCCAAGGGCCCTTGCAGATTGTAGGCCTATATAATTCCTTGAGTAAACTGATTCAGTTTGTAGCGCATAAGCAGGTTTCTCGTTTATCATGAATACTGAAAGAAATTTATTGAAATCTATTGGTTTTATAAGTAAATCGTTGGCATTTAATTGTTCTTTAGATTGTTTTTTTCCAGCGTTTCTTGTTGAATTTTTATTTGAGCGACCCATTAAAAATCCTTATTTATAGTATACGTTCTTCAAACGATAATAACTCTTCTTCAAAAGTTGTGTTTTTTAGTCGACCTTTGTGTCTTGATCTAGCATTCCATCCTTGTTGAAATACCCATGCTAACATCTCTAGCCATGATTTATAACGACCTGGCTTTATATCTGTACGCAAACGCACTGCAAGAAATTTGTCCGTGTCCATGGCGCTTGGAAGTTCACTAAGTTTTTGACCACCTTCTATATAATCGTCAGAACGTGTAGATAGAAGTATCTCAAACAGGAGATCGTAACCGTCTTCTTTCAGGTTAATACTATTCAATGATGCTGCAGTTTTCAGCTTATCCAGCGTCTTTTTATTGATAGCTATAGTCGTAGTTTCTTTCTTGCTTCGGTATTTGAATGTTTTAAACTTCTGACGGATATTATCAACATCTTCTTTCGATATAATTCCGAAAAGGTAATTTATATCTGCTTTATAATTTCCGGATAATGCTAATTCTATATCCTGATTTACGGATTTTCTAACGTGGCCTTTTTCAATATAGCTTTGCCAAACTTCATTGGTTAATTGTTCTTTGTCTGTCATGATAATACCTGCTGTGATGGCGTGGTCTTGATTACCTATATTTGATGCCAGGTAACCACCAACCAGTCCCCTACCCTTTAAAGGTGATATGTTACCTTTTATAGCACCCCTCCCCTGACCTTGTGAACTACTTTCTGTAAAAAAGTGACATATCACCAATTAAGGCACTAACCCACTATACATTAGCTAATTATTACTAACGGAAATGACTATTTCAGAAAGTAAAAGAGTCTGCTATCCTGATCCGGACGATCTGACAGGACTGACACATGTTCACAACGCTTTCACCTTACGATGCCCATATACCGAACCGGACTATGTCGGAGCTGGTGGCTCATGGTAAACCGTTATCAGATGATCAGGTTTTTGAGTATCAGCTATACGGAGTGTCAGAAAATGATCTTCGCTCTGCGGTGACCGAACATCCGGTCCTGCAGTACATTGCGTCTCTGAGCTCACTGGAATCGCGCAAAAAATCTGTCAGCGTGCTGCAGCGAATCATCCGGGCCCTAGAGCCTAACGTTGTCAGAACGGATGGCGCAAAGCCCAATATTTTCACTTACCCATGGCAACACGTCACAGCGGCCGACTTCCGACTGATGCTAAATTCACTGTCAGTTCAATCATTTGAGACGAACCCTGACGGCGTCAAAGAGAAAGTGATTAAGCCGGCTTCCCAAGCCACCAAGCAGCTGATGAAGTCTATCTTCAAGCAAATCATCGGTGCCTATACCGATATGAAGCTCATGAGTGAGCATGAGTACTATGCGGTCAGCCGGATAAAAGTGAAGTCAGGATCACAGCCACCCAGGGGCCAGTACATCCCTGCAGAAGTGCAAAAAAAGGTTACGCGGTACGCGTCATTATCCCGAACCCGGCGTGGAATGCGGGATGCGGCCATTTTCGGACTATTATTATACGCCGGACTGCGTCGCAGTGAGATTGGACTGGTGAAGTATGCGGATCTGGATTTTGTGAATCGCCAGTTGAGTGTGCTCGGTAAAGGCAACAAGCGCGTAGAGATCCCTTTGTTTGATGAGGCATGGCTACCACTAAAAGCCTATCTTGATGCCTGGACGCCGCAGGATGAGAGTGCCTATCTCTTCACCGTTATCAATAAAAACGATACCTTTCGTGATAGCCCGTTACTGGGTGCAGGTGTGCGGTACATCCTGGGTGAATTATGTTCTGGTGCTGGTATTGGGCCCATCGCTCCACATGATCTACGACGAACGTTTTGTACCGACATGATCAAGCGATTTGACGTGCAAACGGCTCAGTTATTTATGCGGCATGAGAATTCAGACACCACTCAACGCTATAACATGGAAAAAGAAGAGCAGAAGCGAATTGCTCGCGATAAATTAAGCGCGTTGAATTGATGAGCACTAGTATAACGAATTATCGGAGAATGATATATTCGATTTCTATAATGTAATTCGCTGAAAATCGGAGTTTTTTGGAATTTACTGGTTAATGATGACCCTCAACTTAACTCCGCTTACTTCATCAATATAGGCCGATGTAGCGCCCAAAACTGACAATTGATCCTTTGATACTTGAGCTTTCGATATAGCGGGCTGAACAATGGCTATTCCCAGCTTAAAATTTGAATACCTTGCGACCTTTGCAAGATGAACCAAATCTTCATATTTACTCTTATCAATACGTGACGCCTTGCCTTGATTGAGTCTAGTGCGCTCACGATCCATCAGACGTAAGATAAGCTTTTCTTTATCGCCAAACCACTTAACACTTTTTCCTGCTTGACCCACTACTTGATATACGTCATCAACTCTTGCTCCGGGGCTAGCTATCCCATTTTTCTTTGAACAATACTTACAGTGAAAAAGGTCAATGAATCGCCACCAGTGTTCAAGACACTTCGCACCTATTATTTTGCGCCTACCAGTCGATCATAATCGCTATTTATTTTACGTGGTGCTGAGGTCCGCTTTACGTACAGACTGTGTGAAAACCCATTTTTTATCGATGCCATTGTGATAGCTCTATACCGT
>NZ_CFHOXV010000023.1:0-65757 GCF_984505615.1 Alteromonas sp.
AATGGTAGGTTCCATTGAACCGGAAGGGATGTAATACCAGTCTGCCACACCGGCGCGCACAAACAACATCAGGCCGATAAATATAAAAAAGGATTGATTGTCTTTCCAAATTCGCTTCAGTCCGGTTGGCTTGTCTTTCATAGTCATCCTCTGATAGTTAAAAACATTGCTGGTCTGAATGTCAGAGCTGTTGTCCGGTGAAATAGTTCATCCACAGATGTAACAAGGTATGAAAACGGTAGTAATCGGTCGGGTGTCATTTTTATTGATGATAAAGCATGATATCGTACGTTTTATAATCACTATTGGTACGGTTCAGGGATGCGTATCTCTTTTGTATTACTCTTGTTTTTGATTATCAGCCACCCTCTGCCCGCTCAAAGTACAGTTCTGCAGGTGGTGACAGAGTCATCGCCTCCTTATCACTACCTCAATAAATATGGCAGGGTAGACGGCGAGACTACGCACAAAGTAAAGGCTATCCTTGAGGCCGCCGGGGTAAAAGGAGAGTTTGCGTTATATCCCTGGGCCAGAAGTATCACAATGGCAGAACGTCAGGCCGGCACACTTATCTATTCCATTGCACGGACACCGGAGCGTGAAAAACAGTTTCACTGGCTGGCTGAAGTGTCGGCTTTTCATCTTGCCGTTGTTGGCCTCAAAAGCCAGCCTGTTGCAAACGGGGAACTAAAGCAGGGATATCTCACTAACTATACATTTGCTGTGCAACGGGACGACATCAGCTACCACTGGTTACAGCAACAGGGGTTCAGGGAAGGTCAGAACATGCTGGTATGTGCAGATATTCAGTGCTCGTGGGAGTATCTGTTGAGGGGGATGGTCGATTTTATCATCGAAGATCCTGCCCTGATTCCTGCAACGGCGAAGAAATTAAACGTGGACGGGGAGCAGCTCAATCCAATAATGGATATTCCCGAGCTTGCCGTGACCGGCTATCTGGCTGCCAGTAAAGACACGGATCACGCTGTTGTGTCGCAACTGAAAGAAGCGGCACAACAGCTGGGCATGGGGATTACTTCTGGTGACGGGCGCGTAGCACCGCAATGACATCTTTCATTGACATGTCGCTGGCCTGCAGCAGCACTGTCAGGTGATAAAGCAAGTCGGCCGCTTCGTTCTTCAGCTCTTCTTTATCCTGCACCGTTGCAGCAAGTGCAGTTTCCACGCCTTCTTCACCCACTTTTTGAGCGATGCGTTTAATGCCTTTGCTGTACAGTGAAGCGGTGTAACTGGACTCAGGGTCCGCATACTTACGCTCTGCCAGAACCCGTTCCAAATCACCCAGGAACGTATAAGCCGGCGCCTGATTATCGAACCAGCAGCTTTCCGTTCCTGTGTGGCAGGTCGGGCCTTTCGGGCGGGCTAGGATCAGTAAACTGTCGTTATCGCAATCGCTACCCACTTCAACAAGGTTCAGAACGTTGCCAGACTCTTCGCCCTTCATCCACAAACGCTGTTTAGAGCGGCTGAAAAAGGTGACTTTTTTCGAATCAAGAGTCGCTTCCAGCGCTTCCGGGTTCATGTAACCTTGCATCAGCACTTTGCCGGTTACGGCATCCTGCACGATAGCCGGAAGCAGGTTATCCATTTTATCCCACGCTAATTGCGTCAGATTGTCTTTAGTAATAATCATTAAATTGTTCCTTAACGGCCGTGACGGATACACATGGGAATAGCCTGAGACGCCAGGGTATCTTTCAGTTCGTGCATATCAATGATGCCCTTGTGAAACACCGACGCTGCCAGCGCGCCATCTACGTCTGCCTGCTTAAATACGTCGGTAAAGTGCTCAATAGCACCGGCACCGCCTGAAGCGATAAGTGGTACGTTACACACGTCACGCACGGCTTTCAGCTGTTCGATGTCGTAGCCCTTACGCACGCCGTCCTGATTCATACAGTTCAGTACGATTTCACCGGCACCGCGTGACTGCACTTCTTTAATCCAGTCGATGGTGTGCCACTGAGTTTGCTGAGTGCGGCTTTCGTCACCGGTAAACTTGTACACATCGTAACGACCATTCGCTTCGTTGTAGAAGCTGTCGATACCAATGACCACGCACTGCTGACCATAAATGTCGTGCAGCTCGTTGATGAGATCTGGGTTAGAAAGAGCTGGGGAATTAATGGAAATCTTGTCCGCGCCCATTTCTAAAATACGTCCGGCGTCTTCCACCGATTTAATGCCACCGGCTACGCAGAATGGAATATCGATGACCTGGGCAATACGGCTTACCCAGCTTTTATCGACAACACGTTGATCAGACGACGCGGTAATATCATAAAACACCAGTTCGTCGGCACCGGCTTTAGCGTACTGTTCTGCCAGTGGCACAATGTCGCCAATGATTTCATGGTTGCGGAACTGAACGCCTTTAACAACCTTACCGTCGCGTACGTCGAGACAGGGAATTATCCGTTTTGCCAGCATGCGATAGCCTCCTCAACGGTAAATTTACCTTCCAGCAGGGCGCGGCCTAAAATCACGCCGCCTACATTGGTAGGACGAAGAGCACGGATGTCATCCAAGCCGCCAATGCCGCCCGATGCTTGCCAGCTCACTTGCGGGAATTGGGCACATACGTCGGTGTATAAATCTACGTTGCTGCCTTGCAGGGTGCCGTCACGGCTGATGTCAGTACACAGCACGTGTTTTACGCCGACTTCCTGAAAATCTTTCAGCAGACCTTCCAGTGCCACGCCGGAGTCTTCCTGCCAGCCGTGGGTAGCAATCATTCGCTCACCGGCGTCGTTGATGTTTACATCCAGTGCCAGCACAATTTTTTCTGCACCGTACTTCTGCATCCAGCCTTTCACCAGTTCTGGCTGCTTTACTGCCAGAGAACCGATTACTACGCGGCTTACACCAGAATCTAACAGTTGGGCCACGTCTTCTTCGCTGCGAATACCGCCGCCAGCCTGAAACTTCATGCGTTGGGTATCGACCATTTTGCGGATAAGCGTAAGCTGTCGTTTGCTGGTGTCTTTGGCACCGGTGAGGTCGACAATGTGCAGCCACTCAGCACCCTGATCGGCGTAGTCATGTACCACGTCTACCGGATCTTTCTGGTACTGGGTTTTCTGGTTGTAGTCACCCTGGAACAGGCGCACCACGGCGCCGTCGATTAAATCAATTGCTGGAATAATCATTACATTTCCACAAAATTAGTCAGAAGTTGTGCGCCGGCTTCACCGCTTCGCTCGGGGTGGAACTGCACGCCGAAGAAGTTATTGCTGTGCAAGGCGGCAGAGAACGTTTGGCCGTATTCACAGGTGGCCAGGGTTTTGTCGTATACCGGCACGGCAAAGCTGTGCACAAAATAGAAATAGGTGTCAGCCGAAATGCCCTTGAACAGCGTGTTGCTCTCAAGCGGCGTTACCGTGTTCCAACCCATATGAGGCAGGCGTAACTCACCCGCTTGCAAGCGGGCAACATGACCCGGCATCAGGCCTAAACAGTCAATCTGACCGTTGCTGGTTTCATCCGAAGTTTCGACCATTAGCTGCATACCTAAACACACGCCGAGCACGGGTTGTTCCAGTGAACGAATGGTGTCGGTGAGGTTCTTGCCGTTAATGCTGCGCATGGCGGCATAAGCACTGCCCACGCCGGGCAGGAACACTTTGTCGGCGGCTTTGATGATGTCGAAATCATCAGATACATCCACCGTCACGCCCAGGCGCTCAAGGGCAAATTTCACCGACGAAATATTCGCACAACCGGTGTTAACAATAACAATCTTCTGCGCCATTACAGAGCTCCTTTACTGCTCGGCAAGGCATCGCCCTGACGGGTAATCGCCTGGCGTAATGCACGACCAAACACTTTGAACAGGCTCTCTACCTGGTGATGCGCGTTTCCTTCGCTGGTGGAAAGGTGCAGGGACAGGCCCATGCTTTGCGCCAGTGAATAAAAGAAGTGAGGTACCATTTCAGTGGCCATTTCGCCAACCTGATCGCGGCTGAACTCTGCATCCATTTTCAGGTAAGGGCGGTTAGAAATGTCCATGATGCACTCGGCACGACATTCATCCATAGGCAGTGCGAAACCAAAGCGACCAATGCCGCGCTTATCGCCCAACGCCTTTTTCAGCGCGTCGCCCAGGGCCAGTGCCGTGTCTTCCACGCTGTGGTGATCGTCGATGTGCAGATCGCCGTCAACCGACACCTGCATTTCAAAACCGCCATGGGTAGCAATCTGATCCAGCATGTGGTCGAAGAAACCCATTCCGGTGTGAATTTGTGATTTGGCCGTAGAGTCCAAATCCACCCGCACGCGGATATCGGTTTCAGACGTCTTACGCACCACTTCCGCAATGCGCGATGATGCCAGTAAGGCTTTTTCGATATCTTTCCAGTTGTTGGTTTCCGGATTGTACTGGAATGATTTGATGCCCATGTTTTCGGCCAGCTGCACATCAGTGATGCGATCGCCAATCACATAAGAACGGGTAAAGTCGATGCGGCCCTGTTGCAGGTAGTCTTTAACCAGCCCGAGGTTAGGCTTGCGGCAAGCACAATTTTCGTGGTCGAAGTGCGGACAAATCAGCACATCATCAAACGTGACACCCTGAGATTCGAAAATCGCCATCATCGCATTGTGCGGCTTGTCGAAATCTTCCTGCGGGAAGCTGTCAGTGCCTAAACCGTCCTGATTCGACACCATGACCAGTGAGAAACCGGCAGCTTTCAATTTTAGTAAAACAGGAATAACGTTTGGCTCAAATACCAGCTTTTCCAGGCTGTCTAATTGCTTATCTACCGGCGGCTCTTCAACCAGCGTACCGTCTCGATCGATAAATAAAATAGCTTGCTGACTCACTTGGAAGCTCCTGTCTGGGAAAAATAATCATTAATCAGCTGTAGCAGGCGGTCGTCCTGCTCCGGACTGCCGATGGTTACGCGCAGGCAGTTTTCCAGATTCAGCTGTTTGGACTGGTCGCGAATAAGCATGCCGCGCTCAACCAAATATGCCATAAGTTCTTTGCAGCGCGCATAACGGAACAGCACGTAGTTGGCTTTGGTGTCGCCCACCATTTCGAATGCTTCAAACGCATTCAGTGCTTCTGTGAGGCGGGCTTTCTCTGCGTTAAGAATATCGACTTGCGCATGCAGGCGACCGATGTTTTCTTCGCTAAGCGCCTCGGCAGCGATCTGCGCCACCGGATCCGGAATAGGATAAGGCGCAATCACTTTCATCAGCGCAGCAATCACATCGTCATTAGCAATGGTAAATCCACAGCGTAAACCAGCCAGCGCAAAAGCTTTGGAAAGGGTACGCAGGATCACCAGATTCGGGTAATCTGCCAGCTTGTTCGCCCAGGTGTTCTCTGCGTCAAACTCAATGTAGGCTTCGTCAACCACTACTAACGCTTTGTCAGTGAAGTGGCGCAGCACGGTGTCCAGATCCTGTTTAGCCACCTGTGTGCCGGTAGGATTATTTGGCGCACAGATGAACACCACGTTAACGTCGTCGTTGCTGCAAATAGCTTCCACATCGAGGCTGAAGTCGGCTTTTAATGGCGCCTTTTTCACGCCAATATCGCAGGTTTCTGCGCTTATCGCGTACATGCCGTAGGTGGGCGGACAAATCAGAATGCTGTCTTTACCCGGCGTACAGAACGTGCGGATAAGCAGTTCAATGCCTTCGTCGGCACCGCGGGTCACCATCAGCTGGCTTTTCGCGACACGGGCGTAAGCCGAATAACCGTTAATCACGCCGTCAGGCTGACAGGACGGATAACGGTTGAAGTGGCTGCTGTCCACGTCGTAGTGGTTAGCAAACGGCGATTCGTTGGCATTCAGCCAGTCCTGACCACCGGCGTAAAGGCGGCGCGCTGATTCATAAGGTTTCAGCGGGATCAGGTTGTCATTAATCAGATGGTCGACCAGACTGCTCATTGGTCATTCCCCTTTTCAAGCTCAGCCATACGCAGGGCAACAGCCTGTTCGTGGGCATCAAGTCCTTCTGCGCTGGCCAGCTTCATAATGGCCGGACCCAGATTACGCATGCCGTTGGCAGACAATTCCTGCACAGTAAAACGACGCATAAAATCAAGCAGACCTAAACTGGAATAGTTGCGCGCATAGCCATATGTTGGCAGCACATGGTTGGTGCCCGAGGCGTAATCGCCCGCAGATTCCGGTGACCATTGGCCAACAAAAATGGAACCGGCATATTTGATGTCGGTTAGTAGTTCACGGGCGTTGTCGGTCTGCACAATTAAGTGCTCCGGCGCGTAGGCGTTGCTTACCAATACTGCCTCGCTAATGTTACCGGTGAGGATATAGCGGGCATTTTCCATGGCCTGAGAAGCAATGCTGTTGCGGGACAGTTTCGCCAATTGCAATTCTACCTGCGCTTTAGTGGCTTCAATAAGCGCTTCACTGTCTGAAACCAGAATGGCCTGGGAATCCGGACCGTGTTCAGCCTGTGACAATAAATCCGAGGCCACAAACGCGGCATTGGCGTTGCCGTCAGCCAGTACCAGCACCTCTGAAGGACCGGCTGGCATATCGATAGCGGCACCGTCGGCGCGCTGACTGACCTGTTGTTTGGCTTCAGTCACAAAACTGTTGCCCGGGCCAAATATCTTGTCCACTTTAGCAATGCTTTCTGTACCAAACGCCATGGCGGCAATGGCCTGGGCTCCACCACAAAGGTAAATTTCTTCAATGCCACACAGTGAAGCTGCAAGAGCGATTTCCGGGGCGATTTCACCGGCCTGGTCAGGCGGTGTGCACAGCACTTTGCGTTCGCATCCGGCAACCAGCGCCGGTACGCCCAGCATCATCACGGTTGACGGTAACGGTGCACTACCGCCGGGAATATAAAGGCCGACAGCATCCAGCGCGGTAAAACGTTGCTCGCAGACTACGCCCGGCGTAGTCGTCAGGATAATATCCTGAGGTTTCTGCGCTTCGTGGAATTGTTTTACGTTGTTAAACGCAACCAGCAGGGCGTCTTTTACGTCGGTGGAAACCCGTGCTGCCAATTCGTCTCGTTTTGCAACAGAAAGGGGCAGGCTATTCAGTGAAGCACAGTCGAACTTCCGGGAGTATTCCAGTACCGCTGCATCGCCCTGTTGGCGTATCGCTGCGAGTATGTCTGCAACGGTCACCCGGAGACTGTCTGAGTTTTTCATTACCGGCCGGGCGAGGGCTTCTGTCTGCCCGGCAGGTGAAAGTGAGGACCAGTTGATCATGGCAGATTAACCCATCATTTTTTCAATTGGCATAACCAGAATAGAACGACAACCTAAGGATTTCAGTTTCTCCATGGTTTCCCAGAATAAGTCTTCAGGGCTGACCACGTGTACCGCTACCGCATCATCAGACCCGGCAAGAGGCAGTACCGTAGGGTTCTCAGCGCCTGGCAGTAAACTCTTTACTTGTTCCAGGTAGGCTTTCGGCGCGTGCAGCATGATGTACTTGCTTTCTTTGGCCTGAATGACGCCATCGATACGGGGCACAAGACGATTCACCAGCGCTTGTTTCTGCTCTGAAAGCGCACCGTCAGCACGTTGGATGAGCACCGCTTTTGAACGGAAAATAACGTCTTCTTCCACAAGACCGTTAGCTTCCAGTGTGGCACCGGTTGAAACCAGGTCACAAATCGCATCGGCCACACCGGCGCGGGGAGCAACTTCTACTGAGCCGGTCAGCATCACAGCGCGGGCATTGATATTATTTTCTTTGAAATAACGCTCAAGCAGGTAAGGGTAGGTCGTTGCTACTTTTTTACCTTCCAGAGACTGAATACCTTCGTATTTCATCTCCTGCGGTACCGCGATAGACAAACGGCAACCACCGTAATCCAGGCGACGCAGTACTTCAAAATCAGACGCTTTGCCGGCCGCCTGACGTTCCAGCATTTTCTCTTCTAATTCGTTTTCGCCGATAAAACCCAGGTCCACAATACCGTCCATGACCAGACCCGGAATATCGTCGTCACGTACGCGCAGTAAATCGATAGGCTCATTAGTGGAATGGGCGATGAGAAGGCGGTCACGGATGTATAATTTAATACCAATCGCTTTTAGCAGCGCGATGCTGTCATCGCTGAGACGGCCTGATTTCTGAACTGCAATACGCAGACGTTTGCTGTCACCCATGTGAACATTCCTCTTTGTGTGAACCTGATTTGAAGCTGCTTAAACGAAAAACCCCCGGAAGTTTCCTTCCGGGGGTCGAGAATTTTTTATCTGCGCCACTGGAAGGAACAATAGACCTTCCAGCACGAACCTGAAAGGTTATGCTTTATGATGGTGGTGATGGTTAGCAGCGCAATTAAACATGTAAAATTCGTTTCCAATCTTTTTGACGCGGCAAACAGTAGCTAATTGAGTGATCTAAATCAACCCCAAAAAGCCATAATAAGGGAATTATTATACTAAATGTTTGGTCATAAGTTATATCTTACTGTTCGAAACGGGTTAAAACCTGCGACAGTGAAATAAATGTCATCAAAAATGCGAATAATGGCGTGTTTTTATTTACGTGGAGGTGAGGGTGAGCAACGACCTTATTTTTCCTATTCTGCCGAGAGAGGGCAAGGTGCCGGTTAAACCGGATGACCGCGTAAAGAAAGTCAGTAAGGAAGCGGAAACCAAAGGCCTGGGTGAAGATGAGCGTTATGAGCATGACGAGGAGCGTCGTGTGGCTGAAAAGCAACAACGTGACAGCGGGCATCATCAGGATGATAAAGCGGAGCAACAAGCTGAAAATGCTAAAGAAAATCAGGGGGGCAGTTCCGGACACAAGGCAGACAACAGTCAGGAGCCCTCTTCAGACAATAAGGACAGTAAAATAAAGCATTTAGATATCTATATCTGATCCAATTTTGTCTGGTGTTCCGGTAAATATCCGCTAGTATGAAAATTAACCTGTAGGGCTTGCGCCGGTGATACAGGACAACTAACAATAAATACTACGGACAGATATTATGAAGAAATCACTGCTGCTGATTGCGATGGCAATTACGCATACCTGCCTGAATGCTGCGTCTTTAAACGTTGACGATCTGGCTATCCCTCATACCCGTTATCAACTGGACAATGGCCTGACGTTACTGGTCCACGAAGATCACAAAGCGCCCATTGTCGCGGTCTCTGTTTGGTACAACGTGGGATCTAAAGATGAGAAACCCGGTAAAACCGGCTTCGCTCACCTGTTTGAACACCTTATGTTTAACGGCTCGGAAAACTACGACGGCGAATACTTCAAGCCCTTTGAACAGGTAGGCGCCACCGATATGAACGGTACCACCTGGTTTGACCGCACCAACTACTTCCAGAATGTCCCGTCTACCGCCGTCGATCTTGCGTTGTGGATGGAATCTGATCGCATGGGGCATCTGCTTGGTGCCATCACACAGGAAAAGCTGGATAACCAGCGTGGCGTGGTACAGAACGAAAAGCGACAGGGCGACAACACGCCGTACCGTAAGGCTGAATACAGTTTACTGGAAGGCATTTTTCCTGAAGGACACCCGTATCGCTGGAGTACCATCGGCTCCATGGAAGATTTGAATGCTGCCAGTCTGGATGATGTGAAAGCCTGGTTTGAGCAGTACTACGGTGCTGCCAATACTGTTATTGTCCTCGCCGGTGATATCACGCCTGAAGTGGCAAAGCAGAAAGTGGAGCATTATTTTGGTGATATTCCTCCGGGACCGCCTTTAAAACGTCTGAAATCCTATGTGCCGGTTAAAGACTCCAACAGCTATGAGGAATTGTTCGACAAGGTGGCGGCTGAACGCATCTATCGGGTCTGGCCGGTAGCCGGACGGGTAGATGATGATACTGAAGCACTGGATGTGCTGGCCAAAGTGATGGGAGAAGGCAAAACCTCACGCTTGTATCAGCGCCTGGTGGAAAAAGAAAAGCTGGCAACCGGTATTGATGCGTATTTAGAAGAGCATACGCTGGCAAGTATCTTTACCCTGGAAGTGACGCTCGGTGCAAATGCTGATGAAGATAAAGTGTCTGCGATTATTGATGAAGAAATTGCCGCTCTGCTTGCCAAACCGGTAAGCAATCAGGAACTGGAAGGGGCGCGGATGCGCACGCTTTCCCGTACTATACGCGGTATGGAGAAGATTGGTGGCTTTGGCGGAAAGGCTAACGTTCTGGCAGAAGGCGAGTTATATGCCGGCGATTCAGACCACTATATGAAAAGCCTGAAACGCTATTCAGAGGCCACACCAAAGCAGCTCAATACCGTCGCTAAAAAATGGCTCGATCTTCCTTATCATCAGTTGATTGTCCGACCGTTTCCGAATTATGCAGCAAGTACAGAAGGGGCCGACCGCTCTGCATTACCGGAAGTGACAGAAATGCCCGTGCTGTCGTTCCCTGAGGCAGAGGAATTTACCCTGGATAACGGGTTGCAGGTCTATTTTGTTAAGCGTGATGCCGTGCCTGATGTTTCTCTGCGTATCGTGTTCGACAGTGGTTATGCCGCCGACGCATATGGCTATCCATTGGGTTCATCATCAATGACCATGCGCATGTTGGAAGAGGGCTCCGGTAAAATTGATGGTGAAGCTTACAAAACGAAAATGGATATGCTGGGCGCTGCCAGCTATTTTGGCGGCTCGCTGGACAGTTCTTATGCACATTTACAATCCCTTACCGCGAATTTAAAACCTGCATTGTCACTATTCAGCAGCGTGGTGAAAAATCCGGCCATGCGGGAAAGCGATCTGGAAAAACTGAAGCCGATCTGGCTGTCGGATATTGCCCAGGAAAAATCTCAGCCGGTACAACTGGCTGTCCGGGAGTTGCCGCCGTTGTTGTACGGAAAAGAGCATCCATATGGTATGCCGCTGACAGGTTCCGGCACCAGTGAGTCGGTCAGTGAAATATCCACCAAAATACTCAAAAACTTCCATAGCACCTGGATACGCCCTGACAATGCGAAAATCATTGTAGTGGGTGACATCGAAAAATCAGCACTCCAATCCATGCTGAATGACAGTCTGGGTGACTGGAAAGTCAGTGGTAAAGCCGGAGAAAAGAGCATTGTTGACGTACCGCAGGTGAAAGGCCGTACATTCTACCTGGCCGACCGTCCTGATTCTCCCCAGTCGCTTATACTGGCCGGTAAACTCATCCCGCCTGTATCAGATAAAAGCACACTGGCTATCGAAACGGCTAATGCCATTGTAGGCGGTAAATTTACCGCCCGCCTGAATATGAATTTGCGGGAAGATAAAGGCTGGGCTTACGGTGCACGCAGCCTTGCGATGACAACACTGGGGCAGCGTCCGTGGTTTGTGTACGCGCCGGTACAGAGTGACAAAACCGTCGAATCGGTTAACGAAATAGACCGCGAGATGAAAGAATACAATGGTGATAATCCGGCAACAGAAACGGAGCTGACCGAAACCGTTACGACTGAAATCCGTAAGTTACCGGGCTTATTTGAAACAAACGGTAGTGTGCTGTCAGAAATTGAGTCCAGTCTGAAAGAGGGTAAGCCGCTCAACTATCCTATGTTATTACAGCAGGAGTATGACAAGCTTACCCTGGAAGACGTGAGGGCGCAGTCCGGTTTGTTCACTACTGATAATGTCATTTATCTGATTGTGGGCGACGCTGCACTTTACAAGGACGAACTGGAGACAATGGGTAAAGTGGTGATGCTGGAAATAGAGTAAGCTCCCGTCCGGCAACAAACCGGTGGTGCCCCGGAAGCGCTCTGAAATTCAGCGCTATGAACATAAATGCTTGAACGTTAACGCTCTGAATTAAAAACGAAAGGCCCGCTCTATATAGAGCGGGCCTTTTTGTTATTCGCAATCGCGGGTGGCGCCATGTATTAGTTAGTCAAACCAGTGCCGTGTTCTGTTTGCGAAGCCTACCAGCGACAGCATCACAGGCACCTCTACCAGCACGCCGACTACAGTAGCCAGTGCGGCTCCCGAGTGGAGACCAAACAAAGAAATTGCCACAGCAACAGCCAGTTCAAAGAAGTTTGACGTGCCAATCATGCATGCCGGGGCGGCAACATTGTGGGGCAATCCCATTCGCTTAGCCAGCCAGTAAGCCAGAAAGAAAATGCCGTAGGTCTGAATAAGCAGCGGTATGGCAATTAATACAATGGCCTGCGGATCTGCAATGATAGTTTCAGACTGAAAGCCGAATAGCAGTACGACGGTAGCCAGCAACCCGATAATTGACCAGGGCTTCATGGTGGTAAGAAATTGTGTCAGGCGCTGGTGGTTGTCCTTACTGTCCAGTACTTTTCGTGTAATCACACCGGCTACAAGAGGGATCACAACGTACAGCACTACAGATAACAGCAGCGTGTTCCAGGGAACAGTAATATCGGTAACGCCCAGCAGAAATGCCGCTAATGGCGCAAAGGCGAAAATCATGATGATATCGTTCACGGAAACCTGGACGAGGGTATAGTTGGCATCACCCTTTGTGAGCTGACTCCACACAAACACCATAGCTGTGCAGGGGGCCACACCAAGAAGGATCATACCGGCTATGTATTCGCCCGCTGTTTGCGGATCGACCCAGTCTGCAAAGATGCCTTTAAAGAACAGCCAGCCCAGAAAAGCCATAGAAAAAGGCTTAAGCAACCAGTTGATGATAAGGGTCAGAACCAGGCCTTTTGGTTTCTTTCCTACATCTTTAACCGAGGTGAAATCTACCTGCACCATCATCGGGTAAATCATCAGCCAGATGAGTACGGCGATAACCAGATTAACATGTGCATATTCAAGCCCTGCTACAGTAGCAAACAAGTCCGGAAACAAACTGCCTGCAAGCAAGCCTGTAACAATGGCAAGTGCAACCCAGACCGAGAGGAAGCGTTCAAATAATCCCATGGTTCAATATCCTAAATCGATTTTTGATTAACGCGCTTGCTCAGTGCCTCTGCAGTTTCCACCCGCTCAGAGTAGCGATCGACAAAAAAGTCTTTATTGCCACGAAGCAGCAGGGTGAATTTCATTAACTCTTCCATCACATCCACGATGCGGTTGTAGAACGGGGAAGGTTTCATGCGGCCGTCTTCTTCAAATTCGAGGAAGGCTTTGGGTACCGACGACTGATTAGGTATGGTAACCATACGCATCCAGCGACCCAGAATTCGCATCTGATTGACCGTATTAAATGACTGCGAACCACCGCAGACCTGCATCAGCGCCAGCGTTTTACCCTGAGTAGGGCGGACACCGCCGATATTTAACGGCACCCAGTCTATCTGACTTTTGAAAATGCTGGTCATGGCACCGTGACGCTCCGGCGAGCACCACACCTGACCTTCTGACCACATCATTAATTCACGAAGTTCTTTCACTTTCGGATGATGTTCATCACCGGTGTCGGCTTGCGGTAAACCTTCCGGATTAAAAATACGTGTTTCCGCCCCCATGGCGGTAAGCAAACGGGCGGCTTCTTCTACAGCAAGGCGGCTGAACGAACGATCACGCAGGGAACCGTATAGAAGTAATATTCGCGGCTTATGTTCAGAGGCGCCCGGCAAACAGGCATCAAAAACCGGTGTTTGCCAGTGTGAAGTATCGATATTGGGCAAATCAGAAGCAGGGGATTCCCCGGACTCTTTTGACATCAGTGTTGCACTCCTAAATCCGTGAGAGCCTTGCGCAGGGCTTCAGTATCGCCTGCTTTTTCAGCAATGGTCAGCAACTGTTTTGCTCTTTCTTCAATGATGCGGATGCAGCTTAAGAACGCTGTGCGGATCTCTTCAGTGGTGCCACTTTCTTTTGATGGATCCGACAGGCCCCAGTGAACTTTTATACTGTTACCGAACCAGACCGGGCAGGTCTCACCCGCTGCTGAGTCACATACCGTAATGACAACATCAGCGCTGAAGTCTTCGAATTCGTCCCATGACTGGCTTTGCAAGCCTGCTGTACTGTAGCCGGATTCTTCCAGATATTTCACAGACAGCGGGTGTACTTCACCTACCGGCTGGCTGCCGGCGCTGCGCGCTTCAATGATGCCGCGGCCAATCTGGTTGGTGATAGCTTCGCTAAGGATACTCCGGCACCGGTTGTGGGTGCAGATAAACAGAATTTTCATAAGTGTATTCCGGTTAAAAATTTAATTACAACAATCGTTGCCGTTAAGCTGGCATTGCTTAAAAGTCGCCAATAACGCTTCGAAGTCTTCGGTGTTACTTTCACTGGCGCTGGCAATGACAGATTTTGCCCATGCCGGCAGGTCGGGATGAAGGCGGTAGTACACCCATTTGCCACGGCGTTCATCCAGCAAAATGTTGCATTTACGTAGTGATGCCAGGTGACGGGATGTCTTGGGCTGATCCAATTTCAGGGTTTCCATCAGCTCGCACACGCAGGCTTCACCAAACGTGTGGATAAGCACAACGGATTTCAGCCGGGTATCGTCGGCCAGACATTTAAACAGTTGCAGCGCATTCATAAGTTAATACATGTGAAATAGTACATATGTGAAATTTCACATGTTTAAGGGTGAGAGTCAATGACAGTTTTGTGAAGTTTTCACCGGGATAAGAAAGAAAGGAAGGGCAAGAGCGCGAAAAGACGTTACCGCTGAATCTGCCCGTGTTGCACTTTCAGCTCCGGCCACTCAGCCAGCCACGATTTATTTTTTACCCGTGAATCAAAGGTTGCCTGTGCTGCCAGCGGGTTGCGGGTGATGGTATTGTTGTAGTTGTGACCTAATCCATAAGCACTGAATACTTCGATATTTCCGTTGTGAAGTCTGGCTGCGACAGTAGTTTCAATTTCAATCCAGTGTGAAACCGCATCCGGGGTACTGCTGAATGGCGGGCGTTCATGTTTGTCATGCATGCGTGCCTGGTTACGGACTTCCCAGTTCAGTACCGGCATGATGGTGTTCAACCGGCCTGTGTGCATGGTTTCGGCTTCGACAGAAACGTTGTCACTATCGAAGTACACCACATCCACGTCATTAAGGGGAGTAGGGATACTGCGCCGGTGAGTGTGATCCCAGATGAGGTTTCTGATGAATCCGGCGCCAATCCAGCAGTCCGGTAGCGATAAGGCCGCTACGGCTTGCAGAGCTGCATACCGTAACGGATCGTCCTTTAATAGCTGCACGGTTAAATCGCGCAGCGCGGTTTCATTTAGTTGAGTTGTTTGTCTGGCCAGAATTTGGTGCCTTTTACCGAGGCCTGCAGAGCAAGACCGGATTCCGTCATTGTGTAAACGGTAATATCACCTAAATAACCTTCACCTTCAACCGACATGCCTTTTTGACCAGCTTTTGCTGTGGCATCTGCGTTACCCCCTGCGGTCCAGCCGTTCTCAATAAAGTAGTTAATGGCTTTTTGAGAATGAAACACCAGCACAATGCGATAATCTTTTGCTCCGATCCCCAGTCCCACGCCGCCCTCGGCCATATTCATATATGTCTGGTGGCCGGTTGTGTTGTTGTTAACTACACCATAACCGGTGCCGGCTGAAACAAAGATAATATTCACATTCGCATTGCTGAAAACGGCATAGCCGGGCGCTGTTTCTATTTGCGCTTTTACATCGGGTTTTTCTTTGTAGAGTTTCGCCAGCGCCACATCCTGCATGGTTAGTATGGCGTCCCGTTTTTCAGCAACGGTGCCACTGCCCATGGAAGCGCAGCCTGATACCAGCATCAGTAAACCGGCAGCGAACACAATACGTTTGGTTTTTATCATTCTAATCAGATTTATCATGCTATTACTCCTGTAAGAACCTGTCTGAATGCAGACAAGGCAATAAGCAACTTCAGATCTGACAGAACAAAGCAATTAGCGTGCTTAGTTTTATAAAGTCTTTTTATTCAATGTGTTATGTGTGATTCGGGAAGGATGTAGCCGGAAAGGAAAGGGGGCGATGGCGCAATTTACAGACACTCGTCCGCAAATTGCGCCAAACTTGATCATCAGAAGCGGTAACGTCTCAGTTGCTCCCGCATTTGTTCAATCTGCTCAACCAGTGCTTCACAGTTATCAGATACCTCGCGGGCATGTTGCTCATTTTCACTACCAACCTGTTGAATGCTGTTCAGTCGTTTGGATACATCCTGCGATACTGCGGCCTGCTGTGTGGCCATCGATGCGGTTTCCTGATTCAGGGAAGTAATTGTTGCGACGGCGGAAAGGGCTTTTTGTAACGTCTCTCCGGCTTTTTGTGTCACTTCCACGGTGGCAAATGCATTGTCTTTATTCGACTGCATGCGCTCAGACGCATCGCGGCTGCCTTGTTGCAGGCGTTCAATCATGACGCGGATTTCTTCAGTAGAGCTTTGGGTACGGCTTGCCAGTGAGCGAACTTCATCTGCGACCACCGCAAAGCCCCGGCCCTGTTCCCCGGCACGGGCGGCCTCAATGGCAGCATTCAGAGCCAGCAAATTGGTTTGTTCGGCAATATTGCGGATAACATCCATGACACCACTGATTTCCTCACTGGAGCGGGCCAGATCGGTAATTACCTGTACAGAGGCATCCACTTCCCGGGCCTGTTTCTCTATGTCTTTAATAGTCGCTTTCAGCACATTAACGCTGTTACGGGTGTCAGCGTCGGCCGCATTTGCAGCATCGCTGGCATGATGGATATTTACTGAGACGGCTTCTGCGCTTTGTTGCAGCTCAGTGATGGCACTGGTGATCGCACTGGTTTCGTCAGATAAGGATTTCACGGTTTTCTGTGCGCTGGAGGCTGTTCTGTTCAGCACCTGTGATTTGGACTGCATAGCCTGAGTGGCACTGTCGACGTTTTGTAACGTGGACTGCAGTTGTGCCAGTAATTTATTGAAGGCCTGTGCCATGCGGCCAAATTCATCATTCTTTTTGTTTTCAAAGCGGAAAGTCAGATCGCCTTCACCGCCGGACAAACTGGTGACAACCTGATTAAACTCATCCAGAGGCTGACCCACATAACGTTTCACCAGGATAACCAGACTGATAAGAATAATGCCACTCGCCACCAATACTTTAATCAGCAAAACGAAAAGCGCTGTGCTGAGCATGGACGTTTTCTCACTGTTCGATTCCGCCAGCAAGATGTCGTAGCCCCAGCGGCTGAATGGCACAACGGTAAGATTCCATTTGTCGTCTCCGGAGAGGGCGGCTTTGACGTCACTTTCGTTCACATGAGAAGAATGCATACGTACATTGCCTTTTGCATCACGCAGGGCAACGAACCCTTTTTCCAGTATATGACTGCGGGCGATGGCTTCTTCCAGCAGTTTTAAATCAGCGGAGTACCCCACATACCAGATGCCGACAACCTGACTGGCGTTATTGAACATGGGTTCATAACCGGTCAGATAAGGATTGCCGAGAATATCTACTTCACCGTAATAGGCTTCGCCATTTTTGATTTTCGCCATGGCTTTGCCCTGAGGGGCGAGTTTTGTTCCAATTGCGCGTTGACCGTCTTTAATCACATTTGTACTGACGCGGATGTAGTCATCACCCCGGCGACTGAATAATGTTGCCGTGCCGCCCATGATGCTGGTTAGCCCGTCAACCAGAGTAAAATCATTCGCCTGCGGTTTTTCGCCCAGTAAAAGCTGCGTGGAAAGCGTTTCTTTCACCATCACATCGCCAGCCTGTGAGGGTGTTCCCAATGCTGCGCCCCGTTGCTTTAATAACGCCATACTGCTTTTTACCCGTTCACTCATCAGTGAATCGGTGACTGTGAAAATATCCAGCAAGCGCTTAGATGTCTGATCTATTTGTGTCTGGATCTGATGGTCAATATCAGATTTGATGGATACGGAAGTTACTATACCTACAATGACAGTAAATACCGCTATCACAATGGAAATGGCGATGAGAAATCTTCGCTTTATGGACATGCAAACTCCGTTAAAACAGTCGGACGCTTAAACTTTCCGGACAGTACCGGCTGCAGAGGCGACCTGAATACAAGTCGCTCTGGTTAACTGGCATATTTTGTTGATTTAAGCGTAGTTTAAAATTTCAGAACAGTGATGATTATTTTGTCTGAAATCATCTTTACGCTTACATATATCGGCGGGTAATACTTATTTGTTAACTTTAATGACGGAATAACCTTCACTTTCAAGCATGGCGATAACCCCTTCGGCACCGGCCATATGCATGGTGCCAACCAGTACAAACTCTGTTTCCGGCGTGGTCAGGTACTCTTCAATGTGCGGGAGCCATGCTTTATTTCTGTTCGTCAGCATTTCATCGTACACCTCAGGATAGTCTGTTTTGAAGCTTTCCATGCTGTCGTTATACAGTGCCTGCATGTCTCCGGTCAGCCAGTTTTCCTTCATCGGTTCCAGTGAGTCATTCATGGTTTCTAACTCTTCCAGGGTGTAGCGGATGTAGGCATCTTCGTCGCCTTCACTCAGTCCGGCCAGCATCATTAACTGCTGCTCAGGCGTTTCAAACCAGCCTACAGGCTTCTGGTCTTCCGTCGCGCGGGCGAAAAAGTATTTGTCGACGCCCTGACTGGTTAAGCCTGCCCGCTGCATTTCCAGCATAGAAAGCGATATACCAAGAAATGATGCCTTCATCTTGCTTACCTGAGCTACCGGAATACCTCTTTCAGAGAGCCAGTCAGACAGCATACTGAATGTTTCTTCAGATAAATCATCTTTGATTGTGCGTCCGTCCTGATAAGTCATCAGTTGTAATGTTTTACGGGTGAAATCCGGCGTATCCAGCGCATCCAGATTGGTTTCGAATATGACTTTACCGGATGCTTTGTAAGCGATGTCATATTCTGCCGGTAGCGGATAGTCCTGCGGGCTGAGGATATGCAGTGTGCCACCGAGATAGACGGTATTCCCGTTCTTGCTCACCTCCCAGACGGATGCTGAGAAAGCAGTGAGCGGCGTGGCCATACCCCATAAAGCCACTGCGGCTATAAAACCCTTTTTTAATCCGGTGAAGGCTGTTCGCATAATACTGAGTCCTTTGCTACGATTCCTCTCATAATGTGCTATGCAATTTACTGTTAAAGCTGTAAAAGTACAATTCTCAAATGTTTGTTTTCACCTGCGAAGGCCATCGCGGTGTATTTTCTGGATAAGTAGTCTGTCTGTGTTAAGTATCATTCGTCAGTTTTCCGTTCCCTCAGCGTTGATCATCCTCTGGTTTATTGTGTTGTTTATGCAACCGGATCCGGCTGGCATCGTGGCAGAAAATGGTGCTTTTGCGTTACTCGGCGTTATCGGTGCGGTGTTTGCGAACGCAACCGGGGCCGGTGGCGGCGTTGTTTTTGTGCCGGTGTTCCACCATCTTGATTTTTCCCCCCAGAACATTGTGGCAACCAGTTTTGCCATTCAGTGCTGCGGTATGACGGCCGGTGCATTAAGCTGGTGGGCTTTCTTTCAGAACAAAGAAAAGCATAACGAGAACTGGCAAATATTACCGCAGGTGGTGGCACTCACAGTGCCGGCTTCGGTGTGCGGTATCCTGATGGCACAGTTTGCTGCCGGCAGCATTCCGTTGTTGTCTTTCATTCAGGGGAACGTGAATGATTTGCACCTGGGCTTCGGTATTTTCTCTATTTTTCTGGCTCTGGTCATTTTTGCCAGTATCCCGTTGCTAAAGAAAACCCGGTTCAGAAGTAGTCTCTCCATGACTGAAACTGCGCTGTTGCCCGTGGTGGCGTTTGTTGGCGGAGCAGTGACTGCATGGTTGTCTGTCGGCGTCGGTGAGCTTGTCGCTGTATTTCTTATTCTGAGGGGCTTTCACGTTACTATGGCAATTGCTGTTGCTGTGATGCTGACTGCATTTTCAGTGTGGGGCGGGGTGATTTACCATGTTACTGAATCCTTAGCTATTGTGTGGCCGGTGGTACTGTTTGCCGGAGCAGGTGCAATCATTGGCGGCAGACTGGCTAAATATGTTGTGCTGGCATTTTCCGTACAGAAACTAAAATTGTTTTTCGGTTTGTGGGTTTTACTGCTGGGGATCAGCGGATTGCCGGTATTCTGAACGGAAAACTTTTCGACGGGAATGACGTATCAATGCTATGAGATTGATTTTTAACGCCCGGAGAACATCATGGCAGCAGATTTTTTACCGCAAAACCGTTATCAGGTTGCGCAACCTGCGTGGTCTGAAAACGCGGTCATCTATCAGGTCAATACCCGCCAGTTCAGTGCTGAAGGAAATTTTCAGGGCGTAATTAAAGGTCTTGAGCATATCAAAGCGCTGGGCGCAGACATCATTTATCTCATGCCGGTACAGCCCATCGGTATCAAAAACCGCAAGGGGGCATTGGGCAGTCCCTATTCTGTAAAAGATTACTTTGCCATTAATCCCGAGTTCGGAGACGAGAACAGTTTCGCCGCACTTGTCAGTGAAATTCACCGGCTTGATATGAAGGTGATTCTCGACTGGATCCCTAATCACAGTGCCTGGGATAATCCACTCACCGTGTCACATCCTGACTGGTATGCAAAAGATTATCAGGGTAATTTCAGACCGTCACCGTGGTGGGACTGGGAGGATATTATTGAGTTTGATTACAGTGTGCCGGCGTTGCGCCGTTACATGACTGAGGCAATGTGTTACTGGGTAGAACGGTTTGATATTGACGGTTTTCGCTGCGATGTTGCCGGTTACGTGCCTAATGATTTCTGGGCTCAGGCCAGAGCCGCGCTGGATGCCATTAAACCGATTTTCATGCTGGCTGAATGGGAGAACCGCGATCTTCACGAACAGGCATTCAATATGACCTATGCCTGGAGCTGGAACGAGGCTATGCACGATATTGCTCAGGGCAGAGCACCGCTGGACAGGTTGAGAAAATATTATTCCTGGAACGAGCGTAGCTGGCCGGAGTCAGCCTACCGGATGACATTCGTCAGCAATCATGACAAAAATGCCTGGGATGGCACGCAGCATGAGCAGTTCGGACAAGCTCTGGAGGCTGCTATTGTGTTGTCTGTCACCGGCGAAGGTATGCCGCTTATTCACAATGGTCAGGAAGCGGGGGAAAACAAACGTCTGGCCTTTTTTGAACGGGATCCCATCGACTGGCAGGACCATGCCATCGGCGATCTTTACCGTGAACTGATTAGTTTGAAAAAGCGCGTGAAGGCATTGTGGAACGGAAAAGCCGGTGCAACCATGTTGCAGGTGAACAGCAATGATCTGAAACGGGTTTTCAGTTACGTGCGCATGCAGGGAAATGAGAAAATTCTGGTGGTGCTTAACTTATCCCCGGATACCGTTTCACCCACCTTTGATGCCGGTCTGTATAACGGCCAGTACCGCGACGTGCTGAACCGTCAGGACATCGTGCTTGATGCTGCACAACCGCCTATTTTGGCCCCCTGGGCCTATCGTGTTTACGAGGCGATATGAACATGAATTAAACTGGCCGGCCGGTCAGTGAATTCCTGCCCCATTTAG
The DNA here is from genome assembly GCF_984505615.1 of Alteromonas sp. Lineage (NCBI taxonomy): Bacteria > Pseudomonadati > Pseudomonadota > Gammaproteobacteria > Alteromonadales > Alteromonadaceae > Alteromonas > Alteromonas sp. The sequence continues at coordinate 21,390 of NZ_CFHOXV010000023.1, forward strand.
CTGATAATTCTGGCATACTACGCGCTTTGAATTTTTAGTGTTTGTTTATGCCTTCTGTATCTTCCCTGTTTACTGCTGACGGTTTACTGGCTAAGGCCATTCCGGGGTTTTCTCCCCGCGCCGCCCAGACGGACATGGCGCTGGCTGTGAAGTCAGCGCTGGACAATCAGCATTCGCTGATTGTTGAAGCCGGCACAGGAACAGGCAAAACTTTCGCTTATCTCGGTCCGGCATTGCTGGCCGAAGGTAAAGCAATCATTTCTACCGGAACGAAAAATCTGCAGGAGCAGCTTTACCACCGTGATTTGCCGGTGGTTAAAAAAGCGTTGGGCTCCCGCAGAAAAACAGCGTTATTAAAGGGCCGTTCGAATTATTTGTGTCTGCACCGCATGGGGCAGCACGGTGGTAATTCCACGCTGGTGGAGAAAGAAGTACTCGGTCAGCTTTCAACGGTGAGAAGCTGGGCCGAGACCACCAAAACCGGTGATACCGGCGAACTGAAAACGTTGCCGGAAGATGCCAAAGTACTGCCGTTGATCACCTCAACAGTAGACAATTGCCTGGGACGTGATTGTCCCGAATATGAAGAATGTTATCTGGTAAAAGCCCGTCGCAAAGCGTTAGAGGCTGATATCATTGTGGTCAATCATCACCTGTTTTTTGCTGACATGGCGCTTAAGGATACAGGCTTCGGTGAGCTCATCCCTGAAGCGGATGCCATCATTTTCGATGAGGCTCACCAAATCCCCGATATCGCCAGCGATTATTTTGGTGAATCCTTGTCCAGCCGTCAGTTACAGGAACTGGCAAAAGATATTAACGTGCTTTACCGCACAGTGCTCAAAGACGCAGAACAGCTGGATAAAGCCGCTGAAAAATGCCGGATTGCATCAGCCGATCTGCGCCTGCTGTTTCCGGAAAATCCTGAAAGAGGCAACTGGGCCGAAGCGCTGGACAGAGATGACGTACAAACCCAAATCGCCAGATTAAAAGACGGCATCGGTGTGCTTCATGAAGTGATCAAACTGCACCTTGGCAGAGACAAAGATCTGGATAATATTTACGAGCGGGTAGTGCAGACACGGGAACAGCTTGATGCGTTATGTGATGCAGAACAGCAGGGCGTGAGCTTGTGGTATGAAACCACGCAAAGACACCTTATCCTGCATCTCACGCCGTTATCCATTGCTGCGAAGTTCCGCCGGTTTATCAATGCCGTGCCGAGAGGATGGGTTTTCACGTCTGCAACCTTAACCGTCGATGGCGGCTTTACCCACTTCCAGAAACGGATGGGACTGGACGACGCCAAAACTCTGGAACTGGAAAGTCCGTTTAACTACAAAGACCAGGCAATGCTCTGTGTGCCGAGGTTCCTGCCGGAGCCGAACAGTTTTGCCATGAAAGACACGTTGTTCGAAACGGCGAAACGTCTGATTAAGGCCAGTAAAGGCCGCTGTTTCTTGCTTTTCACCAGCCACGCCATGCTCCGTGAAATCGCCAAAAGGCTGGAGTTTGAGGTACCTAACAAGCTGCTGGTGCAGGGAACGACGACAAAGCAGGCACTGCTGGATGCTTATCTGGCAGATGAAAGTGCGGTGTTGCTCGGGACCGGTGCGTTCTGGGAAGGGGTTGATGTTCGCGGTAATGACCTTATATGCGTGATGATTGATAAACTGCCATTTGCTTCACCGGATGATCCGCTGTTACAGGCGCGCATGGAAGATGTGAAAAAGCGCGGAGCGAATCCTTTCGCTGCAATTCAGATCCCGCAGGCAGTCATCACGTTAAAGCAGGGGGCGGGACGGCTTATCCGTGATCCCACCGACAAAGGCGTACTGGTTATTTGTGATAACCGTCTGGTGACCAAACCCTATGCACAAACATTTGTATCAAGTTTACCTGATATGCAGAGAACACGTTCACTGGACAAAGTTGAATCGTTTCTGCAAGCGATTAAATAGCCCGGAGTTTTATGATTTTACTTGCCATTGATACCGCTACTGAAGCCTGCTCTGTTGCGGTGAAAACCGAAAACGGTATTTTTCACCGTTTCGAAATTTGTCCGCAGCAACATAGTCAGCGATTGTTACCTATGGTTGATGAGGTAATGAAAGAAGCCGGTCTGAGCTTAAAAGAGACCGGCGGGCTGGTTTACGGTCGCGGGCCAGGCAGTTTCACCGGCGTTCGCATTGCCACCGGCATGATTCAGGGACTGGCTCTGGGCACGGGCCTGGAAGTGGCAGGTGTCAGTACGCTTACCGCGATGGCACAGCAGGTAATTGATACGCAGGGTGCCGGCCGTATCGCCTGCGCCATTGATGCGCGCATGGGTGAAGTGTACTTTGCACAATTTACAAATGTAAACGGTCAGGCGGAGTTAAACGGTGAAGAACAGGTATGCCCGCCTGAACACGCTGCAACGCTGCTCTCCGGAGATTTTGCCCGTGCCGGTACCGGCTGGATGGCCTATGATGAACTTAAGCAGTTTGGTGATGAGCCACCGCAAGTACTCTATCCCGACGCATTGCACATGCTGAAACCCGGCGAAGGGATGTTTGCCGGAGGCATGGCTACCAGTGTGGATAACATTGAACCTGTTTATCTGCGGGATAAAGTGACGTGGAAAAAGCTTCCCGGCAGGGAATAGTGGTGCGTTTTTTGCGTGACATTGTATTCGGGCTAAAATAAGCTTAAATATTCAGTAAACGCCACTCAGCGTTTTTTACAGCTTACTTAAACCCGGTATCAGCTAACCGTCAATCACGAAAACAGGAACTCATACAGCGTGGAAATTCAGTCCGGCTTCAGTATTATCAGACCTGATCAGGCGCCCCGCCGGGAGCAGCCTGAGAAAGTGGATGCCAGACAGAAAGAACCTGTTCAAAGTGTTGAGGGTATCGTTGTACCTGAACCGGTGCGTAGCAGCCAGTCTGATGACGTACTGAACTCTGCAAAGAAATTTCAGCAGCAAACCGGTTACGATCAGCCGGAAGGCAAAGGTCAGCAGGCCACTGCAGCCTATCAGAGCCTTGAACGGGAGGCACAGCGGGATTCCATCCGTCAGCTCCTCGGTGTAGACATTTACGCCTGACCTCCTTATTCTTGAATCTGGTCTGCTCACCCCGATTAGTTTCGTTTTTCAGGCCATTGTTCAGGTTGCATTCAGTTTGCAACGTCATAATTAATAAAGTTTATCTTTTAGCATTCCGGGGCGTTTATGTTGCGTAAAATTTTTCTGCTGGTGGCGGTAGTCTTAGCAACCGGTTGTACCATTATTCCTGAAGATATCCGCGTACCGGACGACACCAATCTGGTCTCCTACAACAAAGCGGTTACCGGCGGTGACGGCGTGAAGGGCAAAATGGCCCGTTGGGGTGGTGTGATCGTTGGCGTGGAGAACAAGGAAAACAAGACCTGGGTTGAAGTGGTCAATTTTCCTCTGAATCACTACGGGCGTCCGAATACGTTTGAAGAAACCATTGGCCGCTTCAAAGTGGAACTTGATGGTTTTGTTGATCCGATTAATTTCGAAGAAGGCCGCTCCGTCACCTTCATCGGTGCTGTGGAACGACCTGTTGCCGGTATGGTCGGTGAACAGCCTTACATGTATCCGCGTATCAAGGGTGAAAACTTTCATATGTGGCGTCAGGATTCACTGAACTACGTACACCCCATGTTCTTTGACTACCGTATGGGCTGGTACTCACCGTTCTACTATTCATTTTACCGTCCGTATTATTCGCCCTATACGTTCGGCGTCGGTTTCTCCCGCGGGTATTACAGAAGTGCTTATCCCAATGTCTCGCCGGTACGGGTTTCAGTTACCCGCAGTGGCAATAAGGGGACGATCAGCCGGCCATCAACATCGACCCGCAGCAGTGTAAGCAGACCGGTTACCAGAACCTCCACGCCGGCCAATGGCGGCGCAAGACAAAATCTGAAGTAATCCGGCGGCAGGTTTATTCCTTATAAAGCGGCAATTCATTGCCGCTTTTTTCTTATTTTTGCCGCATCCGGAGGGCGTAAACATGTTAGAAACCGAATTTCAGGCCGGTGAACTCAAACTGGCTGCACTTGATAATCAGGGAGCCGGAACTGTTGTGATCGGTTTGCACGGCTATCTCGATAATGCTGCATCACTGGCGCCGCTGGCGCCTTATCTGCAATCCTGCCGCTTCATCGCACTGGATTTACCGGGACACGGTCAGTCAGCCCACCGGCCGGCCGGTGCCCACTACCACCAGTTTGATTTCCTGCAGGATTTATACGCGCTCATCAAAGAAAATCAGTTTGAAAATGTGATCCTGCTGGGTCACTCACTGGGCGGTATTCTGGCGACGCTTTATGCCGCTGTGTTTCCTGAACAGGTGAAAGCAGTGATTTCCATAGATGCCTGCGGACCGCTTACTCTGGATCCGCAAACAAGCGCTGAACAGGTCAGGGAGTCTGTCATCAGTCGTGATAAGAAGCGGCGAAATAAACTGAATATTGTGGATTTGGATGCTGCGGTGAAAGCCCGTTGCGCTGTTGCTGATATCCGGCCTGAACATGCCCGGGCAATTCTTTCGCGCAATCTGACGCAGGATGCATCCGGCCATTGTTTCTGGGCGAGCGACCCCCGCGTGCGCACAAAATCTACCCTGCGGCTGACTGAGCCTCAGGCAGAGGCATTCATGCGAAGCATAGAATGTCCGGTATTGTTTCTGGCAGCGGACAGCAGCTTTAAAAAGGTTGAGCAGGTTTATGCGAAAAGGCAAAACTGGTTTAGTCACTGTCAGTGTAAAACTTTTGCCGGCGGCCACCACATACATATGGAAAAAACAGACGAAATTGGCTGCGAAATTCGTCAATTTGTTGAGCAATTGTAAATAGTGGCGTTTATCTTTTCCTTATCATCCTATAATATACGGAAGAAATCAGACCAGTTGTGAAATATTGGTTAAAGTTTGTGCTTTTTTGCAAATATAAAAATAAAAGTTACCGGAGGGTGTGTGGAAAAAATTTGGCTTGAGCATTACGACCCAAGTGTTTCGGCAGAAATTAACCCTGATCGATATGCCTCTATCGTAGATATTTTTGAACAATCTGTGACGACCTGGGGCGATAAAACCGCTTACATGAATATGGGTCATAGCATGACTTTTAATGAGCTGGACGTGTTGTCTGCTCAGTTTGCGGCTTATCTGCAAAACAGTGGCTTAGAGCGTGGCGATGCTGTCGCCATCATGATGCCAAATTTGTTGCAATACCCTGTTGCTATGTTCGGCGTATTACGGGCCGGACTCACCGTCATTAACGTGAACCCGCTTTATACCGCCCGCGAATTAAAGCACCAGTTAAACGATGCCAATGCGAAGGCCATCGTTATTGTCGATAACTTTGCTGCCACGCTGGAAAGTGTGATTGCTGATACACCGGTGAAAAAAGTACTGCGCACGGCGTTAGGGGATATGTTACCGGCTCCTAAGCGCTGGATAGTAAACCTGGCGGTTAAGCACGTGAAAAAGATGGTGCCGGACTTTTCTCTGCCACAAGCTGAGTCGTTCATGTCAGCAGTGAAAGCCGGCGCGAATTACACTTATCAGCGTCCTGAGATAACAGGGGACGACCTGGCATTTTTACAATATACCGGTGGTACAACAGGCGTATCGAAAGGTGCGATGCTGACACACCGTAATATGATTGCAAACCTGGAACAGGTATCGGGTATTCTCGAAATCGTCATTGAGCCCGGTGAAGATGTCGTTGTCACTGCGCTACCGCTTTATCACATCTTTGCATTACTGGCGAACTGCCTGTTGTTCCTTAAATTTGGTTGTCCGAACCTGCTTATTACCAACCCGAGAGACATGCCGGGTTTTGTGAAAGAGTTGTCGAAGCACAAATTTGCCATTTTGCCCGGGGTGAACACCCTGTTTAACGGTCTGCTTAATACGCCGGGATTCAGCGAACTTGATTTCTCCGGATTTAAGTTCGGTCTGGGTGGCGGTATGGCCGTGCAGCGCCCGGTGGCTGAACGCTGGCAAAAAGTCACCGGCACGGTACTGCTTGAGGGTTACGGCCTGACTGAGTGTTCGCCGGTGGTAGCGGTTAATTCACCTACCATTAAAGCTTATAAAGGCGCTATCGGTATGCCGGTACCTTCTACAGAAATCCGTCTTTTGGATGATAATGGCAATGATGTGCCCTTAGGTGAAGCCGGTGAAATGTGGGTGAAAGGGCCGCAGGTCATGAAGGGGTATCTGAACCGTCCCGAAGCTACAGAAGAAATTCTTAAAGATGGCTGGCTGGCAACTGGCGATATTGCGAAGTCAGACAATGAAGGTTACTTCTATATTGTTGACCGTAAAAAAGATATGATCCTGGTCTCCGGCTTCAATGTGTTCCCGAACGAGATTGAAGAAGTGGCAGCCATGCATGATGATGTGGTGGAAGCGGCTGCTATCGGTGTGCCTCACGAAGTCAGTGGTGAAGTCGTGAAGTTATTTGTGGTTGCCAAGGACAAGAGCCTGACCGCCGAAACGGTTATTGCACATTGTCGTAAGCACCTCACCGGCTATAAAGTGCCGAAACACGTTGTCTTTAAAGACGAACTGCCAAAAACCAATGTAGGCAAAATTCTGCGTAGAGAACTGAGGGACTGAGTTCACCGTGACTTTACGCAACTAATTGGGACAGCCGGCATCATTGCCGGCTGTTTTTTTATGATGAAATATACCTTAATAACCGACGAAATTGCGCTTAAAGCTGTCTGTGAGAAGGCTTCTGCCGCTGAAGCAGTTGCCATAGATACTGAATTCGTACGTACCCGTACCCTGACGCCGCAGCTGGGATTATTGCAGTTGTTCGACGGTGAGCAACTGGTACTTATCGATCCGCTGGCAATTAATGACTTAAGCCCGTTTGTGGCATTAATGACGAATCCTGATGTGATCAAAGTGCTGCATTCCTGCTCAGAAGATCTGGAAACATTTCTGGCAGCATTCGGTGTAATACCTGCGCCGGTATTCGATACTCAATTTGCAGCAAGTGTGCTTGGCATGGGCGCGACCCTGGGTTATGCACGGCTGGTGGAACTGATGAGTGACGTGGTGCTGGATAAAGGGGAGTCCCGCACTGACTGGCTGGCCAGACCGCTACGGGAAAGTCAGCTGGTGTATGCCGCCAATGATGTACTGTATCTTTTACCTGTGTACTTACAACTGAAAGAACAAATCGAAGATGCCGGTAAATTTGATTGGGTAACGCAGGAAATTGCTGCACTGGGAGAAAAGAAGGCCGCACAAATTCCTCTGGAGCAGGCTTACCTTGTGCTGAAAAATACCTGGCGGCTTAATCCTGAGCAGCTTACCGTGTTTCGCCATCTTGCAGGCTGGCGGCTTAAGGTTGCCCGTGAAAAAAATCTGGCCCTCAACTTTGTGGTCAGAGAAAGTCAGCTGTTCGATATGGCAGTAAAAATGCCGTTAAGCCGCACTGCGCTGAGTCGTATCGAGGGATTGCAGCCACAAACCCTCCGTCGTTACGGTGAAACCCTTACCGCCCTGGTGGCTGAAGCGAAATCCCTTTATGAAGATACCCCCGCAGACAAACAATTACCCCGTATGCGCCGGCTGATTGACTATCCCGAATATAAAAAGCATCTGGCGGCTATTAAGCGCTTGAGTGCAATGGTTGCCGCAGAGCAGGGCGTGTCAGAGGAAGTTGTGGCCTCTAAAAAACAAATCAATCAGCTGTTAAAATGGCAATGGTTTGAACTGGATGAAACCCGTGTGCAGGGGCTTCTGCCTGATCTGCTGAGTGGCTGGCGCCGTCCTCTGCTGGAAAAGGGGCTGGCCTCATTATTAGGGCCGCTGGCTTTCACCCGTTAAGAAATAATGCAGGACTGAATATGCTTTGTGCAATTTATAAAACCCGCCGGAAAGAAGGCATGTATTTATACGTGCCCGGCAAAAATGCTTTCGGTGATGTACCGGAAATACTGATGGAGAAATTTGGCACGCCGGAACTGGTGATGTTGATTTCCCTGGATAAACGGCCTCAGCTTGCCGGTGTCAGCAAAGCTGATCTGGAAGTAGCGCTGAAAGAAAAAGGCTTTTACCTGCAAATGCCGCCAAAAGCGGAAGATATGCTGGCCGCTCACCGCACAGAGCTTGGTCTGACGCCCCATGTGGATGAAAAACGGTGATGAAGGCATTGTTCTCAGTCAGCCCTGTTGTTTTGTTCACCGTTTTTTTAATGCTGGCTTTGCCGGTTTCAGCAGAAGAAAAAAACGAAGCAGGATTTAAAGTCTGGTTACAGTCTCTGAAGCAGGAAGCATTGGAAAAAGGCTATACGGCAGAACTGGTGGACAAAGCGCTGGACACTGCCACATTTCGTCCCACCGTTGTAAAGGCAGATAAAAATCAGCCGGAGAAAAAAATCACGCTGGATGATTATCTGGCTACCCGCGTGCCGGACTGGAAGGTCAAGCAGGCAATTACCCTGTATCGTGAGCATCAGTCTCTGCTGGATGAAATCGGCAGCAAATATGGTGTTCAGCCCCGCTTTATTGTCGCTTTGTGGGGCAATGAGTCTAACTTCGGTAAGATTCAGGGCAACTATCCGGTGTTCTCCGCAGTGCTGTCTTTAGCCTATGAAGGGCGTCGTGAAGCAATGTTCAAAAAGCAGTTCTATGCTGCACTGGATATCATTCGTGATGGTCATATCGGTATTGAAGCACTGAAAGGTTCCTGGGCCGGTGCGATGGGCCAGAGTCAGTTTATGCCCGTGTCTTTTTTAAATTATGCCGTGGATTATGACGGTGACGGCAGAAAAGACATCTGGACCACGCCGGCAGATGTGTTTGCCTCTATCGCTAACTTTCTGTCCAGCGAAGGATGGGACGATGACTATACTTGGGGCCGCCAGGTTAAGTTCGTTGACGGTTATGACGGTGCACATGCAGGCTTTGCAAAAGATGATTTCGTGCCATTAACGGTATGGCAGGAAAGGGGCGTGCGTAAATTTGATTTAACAGACTTACCTGCTGCCGGTATTAAAGCCTCTCTTATCATGCCGGACGGTATCGATGGCCGTTTATACCTTGTCTATAATAATTTTCATACGCTGATGAAGTGGAACCGTTCATCATATTTCGGCGTCTCGGTCAGTTATCTGGCAGACCGGATCCGCAAAGGGGAATAACATGTATCAACATCTCAATATTCAGGGCCAGCCTGTTCCTTTGCCTGTGACACGTGCCCTGTGTATCGGCCGCAACTATCTTGAGCATATTCAGGAGCTGAACAACACTGTGCCGGATGAAGCCTTATTGTTTATGAAGCCGGCTCCGGCACTTTGCCATTTGTCTGAACCGGTGGTGATCCCTTCATACAAAGGCGAATGCCATAACGAACTTGAAGTGGCAATCTTGCTGAGTCAGTCACTGTGCAAAGCGACGCCTGATGACGCGCTGGCCGCTATTTGGGGCGCAGGGCTCGCCCTTGACCTGACCTTACGTGATGTACAAAGTGAACTCAAAGCGCAGGGCTATCCCTGGGAGCGTGCCAAAGCCTTTGATCGCAGCTGCCCGGTTTCCGCTTTCGCTCCGGTGACGCAAACCGGAGATCTTACTGACATTCATTTCACCCTGACTGTGAATGATACCGTGCGTCAGCAGGGGCATACAGCAATGATGATCCGGCCGGTAGCGGAGCTTATCGCAGAAATGTCTCACATCTTCACCCTGCAACCCGGCGATATTATTCTCACCGGAACGCCAAAAGGCGTAGGCCCGCTAAATGCCGGTGACAGGATCCGCGCGGAGCTGGGTGAATTAATGTCTGTCGAAACGAATGTGGTGATGTGATGACACCGTTCTGGGAAACGAAGACGCTTGATGAAATGACTGTTGCTGAGTGGGAATCACTGTGTGACGGTTGTGCAAAATGTTGTCTGCATAAGTTCATTGAAGATGACGATGCTGAAGAAGCCGCGCCAACGGATACCCTGAATCAGGGAGAGGAAATTCACTATACCAACATTGCCTGTTCGCTTCTGAATACCAAAACCTGTGGCTGTACCCGCTATGCAGAGCGCACAAAGCTGGTTCCTGATTGTGTAAAGCTGACCAAAGAGAATCTCAAGGATATTTTCTTTATGCCGCCAAGTTGCAGCTACCGGCGTTTGCATGAAGGTCGCGGGCTGCCGTCCTGGCATCCGCTGCTAAATAAAGGCAAGAAAGCCAAAATGCATCAGGCCGGTATGTCTGTGAGAGGGAAGACTGTATTTGAAACGGATGTGGATTTAGACGCGTTTGAAGATTATATCGCCAGCTGGCCTTTGCACGACGCAGACTGATGTCCGGCTATTCGTTCGTTAACGCGTAAAGCAATGCATGTCTGCCGCAAACACGTTTGCGGCAATAACCTTCCTTTTCTGCTCCCAACTTTTCAGCAACACGTAAACTGGCTTTGTTATTGGGTTCAATAAACAACTCCAGACGAAATAAATCCATCTGATTAAAAGCCAGTTTCTTCAAAGCCTGACAAAGCTGAACAGCCAGACCCTGTCCGCATGCCTCAGGCCGGATCCAGAAACCCAGATTCGCGTTACGGTGCAAAGGGTGGATATAGTTTATCAGTCCCATGCCCAGACAACGGTTGTCCATCACCAGCAGGTAGGTGATACCATAACCCTGCTCACGCTGATTCTCCAGGGTGGTCAGACACTGACGGGCCTGCGCGGGGGTGACAGGGCACAGATCTGTACCCATCCATGGCCGCACATGACTGACTGATTGCTGAGACGCTTCACACAACATATCGGCATGTTTTTGCCCGGCCCGTTCAATACTGATGGGGCTGGTTGTGGTTGCAATAGCAGGAAGCCGCGATGGCAGGGTACTTAAGTCAATCAAAAGGGTTTCTTGTCCAGTAAACGACAGCCAAAGACGATAACGAATACGGCAGCGTAAATCCCGAAGATCACCATCATCCACTCAGGCATACCCAGTCCGGCAACACGCCAGCCGTCATCCAGGCAATCTCCTTTTGCTTCAAATATGGCCGGTAACCAGTCATAAAGGGGCATAAATGAAGGGAAATTCGGCACTATTTCGCAACTGGCAAACAGAGAAGTACTGTGAATGATGTCGTACTGTTCACGGGCGATCATAAGGCCCCAAACTGAAGAAACCGCCCAGCCGGCGAAAGCCAGCATCCGCGTCAGGCTATGATTCACAATAACGACCAGTAAACCGGACAACAAGATACCGATAACCGCTGTACGCTGATAAATACACATCACACAGGGTTGCAGGCCATTAACATGCTGAAAATACAATGCTGCAGACAACAGCCCTGCGGCAGATAAAAATAAAAGAAGCCAGGCGGGTTTATACTCCGCCTGGCGACTAATCCATTGAATGAGATTCATTGTTGCAATAAAAACCTTAGTGCGGTTCAGCGCCTGATACTGGCATCGTGGCTGAATGGTGCTCAATAAGGTGCATATCGTATAGCGCTTGTGTGGCATCTGCCAAGCCAAAATAGGTGGCTGCCAGTCCTACTAAGGTGAGTACCACGGTGTAAGGCAGCGCCATCACTACCATTTTTCCGTAGGACAAGCGCAACAGCGGGGCAATGGCCGACGTTAACAGGAATAAAAATGCTGCCTGGCCGTTAGGTGTCGCTACAGAAGGCAGGTTCGTACCTGTATTAATAGCAACAGCCAGTAAGTCGAACTGGTCACGGGTGATCTGGCCTTCCTGCAGCGCTGCCATCACTTCCGTAATGTATACAGAGCCTACAAACACGTTGTCACTGACCATCGACAGCACACCGTTAGCAAGATAGAACATCACCAGTTGGGTTTCGCCTTCGAAAGACAGTACCCAGTGGATAACCGGCTGGAACAGGCCCTGATCGATAATTACCGCAACCACACCGAAGAAAACACATAGCAATGCTGTAAACGGCAGGGCTTCTTCAAACGCTTTACCTAACGCATGCTCTTCAATAATACCGCTGGCAGATGTTGCCAGAACAATGACTGACAAACCGATAAGACCAACAGAAGCAAAGTGACCCGCAAGTCCCACAACCAGCCAGACACCAATTAACGCCTGAACGGCCAGACGGGCTTTATCGCGGTTAGTACGGCCTTCATCCATATGTTTGTCGTAGGATACAAGAATGTCTCTTACTGCCGCCGGTAGCTGGGCGCCATAGCTGAACAGTTTCGTTTTCTCAAGTATTATTGTAGTGGCCAGACCGCATACGAATACGGGTAAGGTAATCGGTGCCATTCGGGTAAAGAACTCAACGAAGTCCCAACTCGCTTTATCAGCAATAATCAGGTTTTGCGGTTCACCTACCATGGTCATTACGCCACCCAGCGCAGTACCCACCGCTGAGTGCATCATCAGGTTACGCAGGAACGCACGGAAGTTCTCCAGATCATCACGCCCCAGATTCGACACACCGTCATCGTCTGTATGATCATGGTCATGATGAAATTCTTTGCCGGAGGCGACCTTGTGGTAAATCGTGTAGAAACCCAGACCCACCGCAATAATGACCGCGACAACCGTCAATGCGTCAAGGAAAGCAGATAAAAACGCGGACGCTGCAATAAAAGACAGCGACAATATCATCTTGTTTCTCACCCGTATGACCAGCTTGGTAAACAGGAACAGCAGCAGATCTTTCATGAAGTGAATACCGGCAACCATGAAGACCAGTAACAGCAGTACCTCAAGGTTCACTTCAATTTCATGCATCATGTGTTCGGGCGAGGTCATGCCAATGAACATCGCTTCAATCAGCAAAAGACCACCCGGTTGCAAAGGATAACATTTCAGTGCCATCGCCAGCGTGAAGATAAACTCGATGACCAGTGTCCAACCCGCGAGGTATGGATCTACCATGAAAAGGAAAGGATTAAGAATAAGGAACGCTACAATTGTTTTTTTGTACCAGTCCGGCGCATGCCCGAGAAAGTTCTTATAAAGCGCCATAGGTAGCGATGTTTGCATAGTTAATTTTCCTTTAACAACTTGTTGCGATGTGAATGTAATTATTATCGTAAATCTTGTCCAGCGAATGTTGGACATTAGCCAAGTTATGGTTTTTAGTGGCTTTTATCACATCTGGTACACTCATAACCAAACTCTACCTGAAAAAAACAGCTTGAGAAAGCTGCCGCAGGCCTCAGTTAGTATAACTTATATCAGTTTTATGACTGATTAATTGATTGTGTTAAAGAAAATTCCTCTGGTACAATGAGTTTGACAATAAAAAGAGATTCAGGCGAGTCACCTATGATTTATAAAGCCCAGAGCCCGGCAGGTTTTGCTGAAGAGTATATTGTTGAGTCTATCTGGAGTGGTCGTTTCCCTCCGGGGACCATTCTTCCTGCAGAACGGGAGCTGTCCGAGCTTATCGGTGTAACACGCACCACGTTACGCGAAGTATTACAACGACTCGCCAGAGACGGCTGGTTGACGATTCAGCATGGTAAACCCACAAAAGTGAACAACTTTTGGGAAACTTGTGGTCTGAATATTCTGGAAACCCTGGCCCGTCTCGATCAGGACGGTATTCCCGAGCTGGTGGATAACCTGCTGGCCGCCCGTACGAATCTGAGCGCAGTGTTTATTCGTATGGCAATCCGGAATAACCCTGAAGACTCTGCGGAAATTATCGCCCGGTATCTGAATATTGAAGAAGACGGCAAAGAATTTGCGCATTTTGATTATCAGTTAAACCACGATCTTGCGCTGGCATCCGGCAATAAAGTGTTTGTTCTGATGATGAACGGCTTCCGCGGATTGTATTCCCGCATCGGTGGTTACTTTTTTGCCCAGCAATCCGCCCGTGATGTGGCGAAAGATTTCTACGGTAAACTGTTAGCGGCAGCGAAATCCGGAGACCACGAGAGTGTACCAGGCCTGATCCGTCAGTATGGTATCGCGTCAGGTAAAGTGTGGGCACAAATCCGCGAAGATATGCCTAAAGATCTCGTCGACTAATCATTCTGTTTTATCCTGAAAGCCCGGTATCCGCCGGGCTTTTTGCTATCTGCCTTTCGAATCTCCCGGGCTTGCGGTAAAGCCTTTACTTCCTTTATGCTGGGATCCGTTTTACCCGTCATGTTGTTTTCTTGCTGTCGCCGCACGCCGGTGAAGTCAATGCCGGTGGTGTTCAGAACGGGTCAGCCGGCCCTGAATCAACCTCTCAGACAGTAAGGAAACACAATGAACCTCAATCCCGTTGGCTGGTTTGAAATTTACGTCAGTGATATGTCCCGGGCACAAACCTTCTATGAATCTGTTTTTATGTGTGAGTTAGAGACAATCTCTGTACCTGCGGATGAATCGCTGGTCATGAAAGGATTTGGCTCTGACATGACGGCTTACGGAGCCAGCGGCGCGCTGGTCAGTATGGAAGGAATGACACCCGGCGGTACGGGCACACTGGTCTACTTCTCCTGTGATGACTGTGCCATTGAATGTGCCCGCGTACCCAAAGCGGGCGGCACGGTTATTAAGGAAAAATTTCCGATTGGCGAATATGGCTTTGTCGCACTGCTGCAGGATAGTGAAGGCAATATGATTGGTCTGCATTCCCAAAAATAAACGGGATTAGTATGCGCTTTCTAACTTTTCATTTTATGGTTGTGTCAGATGAAGCGAATTCCACTAGGAGATCCGAAAATGACCAAATCAGATACCATTAAAAGCAAATTGAACGATGCTGAAGATTTCGCCCGCAAAGTCTGGCTTGCCGGACTGGGTGCCTATGGTAAAAGTGTTGAAGAAGCACAGGGCCGTTACGAAAAGCTGAGCACTGAAGCGTCTAAAATGTTCGATGAATTAGTGAAAAAGGGTGAAACTTTAGAAGATGACGCCCGTACTAAATTCAAAGAAACCACTGACGATGTTGAAAGCCGTGTGAGTGATGTACGTCAGAAGCTGGGACTTGATACGGATAATACTGATCATCGTATTGAAGAGCTTTCAGCCAAAATTGACGCATTGACAGAAGCGGTTGCCAAGCTGGCAGCGAATAAATAATGTCAGATTGCCGTGTGTCCGGCACGACGGGCACGCGGTGTTTTCGCCGCTACGATTTCTTCAGTATAAAGGAAAAGTGATGGTACAGAAAAATAAGCCAAACGGTCCGTTGACCGGCTGGATTGAAGCCGGCTCCGAACTTATCGCTGAGCAGTTGTCCGGTGTGACTGAACAGATTAACCGTCAGCTTGATGCGCAAAAAAAATCCTTTGATGAGCTGCAGCAACGGGGTGCCAGGATGGATGCACATCTCCGGTCATCTTTATCGCCTTCGGCTGTTTTTGCCAATATGGAACAGTTAGTCAAAACCAGTCCGCTCTGGTCATTTATGCCGTCTTTCACGGCAAAGCGTGATAAACGTGAGCAACAACTTGATGTGTTGTCGGCGAAAGTGGATGTGCTGGTCGAACAGGTTGCGTTACTGGCGGCAAAGCAGGCACAGGAAAAAGCTCAGGCAAAACAGGAAGCTGAAGCTTCTGCCAAAGTGAAAACGAAAGATGTAGCTGAAAAAGTTGATTCCGCTGTTACAGCTGCAAAATCTGCCAGTGTAGAGACGCCGGAGAAGCCTTCGCGGAGACCTTCAACCCGCAAGAAAACGGTGACTTCTACTCCCGGAGCGAGACCCCGCTCGGTATCTTCAGTTCGTCCTAAAGCAAGGTAACGCTCACAGCCTGCCTGTTGTCTTTGAGTGGGTAGCGAAAGCGCTACCCTTTTTTCGTGTTCAATAACTTAGCCCTGGTTTTAGGGTTGCTGAGCAAAATCGCCAGCGCCAGAAATATCAAACCCACAGTAAGATAATAAGGTTGTTCAAGCCCTTCCACAAAATAGGCTGCGAACAAAAGAAAGGCTGAAAATAGAAGAATGTAAGGCGTTATCCGTTTCATGTATACTCTCCGGTGAAGGGGGGCAGTTGTCCGCAGTTAAACTGCCCCAAATTCTGACTATGGTGTCGTTAAGCTTGTCGCAATATCCACAGCAGCAATACCGATCATGCCTGCTAAGCCTGATTTTTAAGCTCGCGAGCTAATCTATAAAATTGAAATATCAAATAAAACTGAACCCGGGGCGAGGATTTCAGTGATTGATGACTATCACCGCCAGATAGATTGGTTTTTGCGGTCGGCAAAGAAGTCGTGGGGTTCCCAGAATGCCGGAATGTGTTCGTCCACATCGGCGATGGTGAAGTTCTTTTTCAGCTGACTCATGATTTCTGTCATGCGTGCGCGGTCGATTTTCATCAGCTTTTGTTTGGTGGCGTTAAAGAACAGATTTCTGTCTTTCGCTACCCGTTCTTCTTTGCCGGCAGCAAAAAAGGTCAGGTTCCTGGACACAATTTTGCAAACCGGTTCAGCAGGATGCTCCGGGTTTAACCGGGACACAATGGCATATTCATACTGGTCTTTTTCCTGACCTTTTTCATTCACCGGAATGAAGCACACACCGAATCCCTGAGGGAAATAACCCACAATATTGATGAAGTGCTCAGCGAGCCGGCTGTTAACACTTTTTTGTTTCGCCATTTGTTCAATCAGCATATAACCCTTCGGCAGCATAGAGCGGTTATAGCCGGGTTTGGTGGACAGGACGATGGAGGAATAGACCTGCGGGATTTTTAAAATATCGCCGATTCCGGATTTACCGGTGAATGTGTCCTGTATCAGTTCCATAAGAAAGCCGTGGGGGCCTTTGTTCTGCTCACAGCCGATAAAGGAAACACCGTCTCTGATAAAGGTCAGTGTTTGCTGATAGTTAATTTTTAACAGTTGCTTGCGGAAGGATTCGCCAAGTTCTCTGAATGGATCATCTTCGCCGTCTTCCCCGTACAGAATGCGCACAGCCTCTTCATGATAAAGTCCGATGTCCTGAAAAACAGCCGCTGCGATGACAGGGGTAGCGATGAAGTTTGCCCATTCCCGCATTTTTACTTCATCAGTAAACCGTTCAAGTACGCCGGCATATTTTGATAAATAGCTATGTTTTACGCTGCTGTCTGCCAGCACTTTGTCACTTAATCTGAGAGCAAGTACGGCTTTATAAAGCGGTTTAAGCCGTTGATGATAGCGGGCGTAATTGCCGTCCTTACCCCGCGTGAGCAGAAGCAATGTGCCCAGAAAGCGGGAGCTGGCGGTCTGGGTTTCATAATAAGTTTCCCCTTCACTCAGGGCAATTACCTGCGACACAATAGTGATTATCAGGCGCTGGCGATCTGCCTGTTCTTTCTCAAGTTGCTGCACCGCGGCTTTGTGTTGCTTCTTCAGATCTTCCAGCACGGCAATGTTAGCCCTGGTTTCGCTGACAACTTTGACTTCCTGCGCCAGGCTCTGAATGCGCTTTTTCAGGTCTGCGGTTACCGCATAAAAGTGTCTGGCGTATGTCACCACCGAGGGCTTTGCCGTATCCACAGGATCGACAAGTTCAATGAGTTTTTTGACTTTGCTGACATACTGGCTGTCAGCCTGAGTGGCATTGCGGTTCACGGCATTCCTGAGCGTTAAAATACTCCGGGTCTTCCTTTCCGGTTTTTTATCAGTGCCCTGATTCCCTGGCTTCCCGTTCTTTTAGCTTAGTTAAATATAAGCGTAACGTCTCGCTAATTTTAGTATTTCTTTCAATAACATCAATGTGCTCCCAGGTAGCCTTCTCGCCACTGCGTATCAGCGATGTAATACTTTCTGGAGTCGGGTTGGCGAGGATCTGACTGAGACTTCTGAGCTGCTTATGAGGAAGAATATTAATATTGCCTACGTACTGCTGGTCAATAACCGACCGTACTTTATGAATTGCGAGGCGGGCAGCCTTGTTACCGGTGAGGTTCTCAAGCATGTCGAACGCATAAATGCTGTTAGACTTTGCCAGTTGACTGACGTGGCGGAATGTCAGTCCGGTCAGTGTGGTAGCGCCGGCGCGGTTTGAGGATAAAAAAGGCACAGCCAGGGGATTTGTCTGGCTGACAATGCTGTGGTTAACACCGTATAACCGCGACAATTGTCTGAAAGGCAAATCCGCCATGAGTGAACCGTCCACAAACCTGCGGTTAGGGATGTACGGTATGATATCGCCGGCAGCATTTTTAGCGCGTAGTTGCACGGGGCTGAAAAATAACGGGACGGCGGTGGAGGCCCGCACAGCCTGAGTAATAATAGCATTCGGAGACGTTTTGGCGTTGAGTACCCGTGATTGTTGATGCAAATCCATCGGTGATACGGAAATGTTGATATGACGGCCGGTCTTACTGAAAGCCTCTTCAAAAGTCATCAGATCAAACAGTTCAATGAGGGTGTTTTCCAGCGCTGTGGCATCCAGCAGCGACTTCCTGCCAAACCCTGACCATTTTCTCCAGTAACGAAACTTACTCAGAATAAACTCAGGAGACAGGGCTTCCTGCAGTTCCTGCTGGTTTTTTGTGCCAATCATAGCGGCGATAATAGCACCGGCACTGGCCCCTGATATCACGGTGGGCAACAGGTTGTGTTCATTAAGGGATTTCACTACACCGGCGTGAAAAAATCCCAGACCGGCACCACCGGACAGCATCAGACAGGAACGGCCGAATGCATGGGCCGTCTCTTCAAAAAACTGCTTTTTATGGAAAAAATCCACCACAGACTCATCAGCCCGGTAAATGGCATCCAGTGCCATCACCACTTCGCTGATAAAGGTCTCGATAAGCTGCTTGGTACCCGTTTTACTGTGTGTCAGCAGGGCAGGGTTGGCGATATTACCCAGGTTGCCATGTAACCCTTCATGGAGTATCGACATCAGGCCGGTCACATCCTGTAACTTTCTGGCTGACTGCATGCGTTGAATACGCTTTCGTATCAACCGGTAGTCATAATCTCTGCTGGCTTCTTTTCGCTTCCAGTTCTCTGCGCCGGTCAGGGCGTCGTGAGCCAGGCAGGCTTCACGGTATTCAGCATAATCAGAAGCCTGTTCAATATCCTGCTCTATTGCATTCGATTTTGAGAAAAATACCATAATACCGGCCTCTTACTGATCTTTGGAAACGCATCACTTGCAGTGATATTAACCAGCCTGGCAGGAATAATTTGAATGCTCTACCTAATTTTGAACGTATGGCGCAGATCAAGCTTTCACCGCAAAAGGTTTGCTAAATATGCAATCTCCCTTTAGCCTGAAGCTATGTCGGTAAAATAGCCAAAAACAATAGCTTGCATGGAATGGAACCCGGAACTGCTTAGCCTGCTGTCTATCCCGTTTATCAGCGCGATTGTGGGTTGGGTGACCAATTATCTGGCGGTCAAAATGATGTTTTATCCCATTGAATTTAAGGGGATCAGACCATTTTTTGGCTGGCAGGGGCTGATCCCTGCAAAACGGCGGGAAATGGCTGAAATTGAAGTAGAGCTGGTTCTGGGCAAACTGCTCAGTGTTGAAGAGCTCGCCCAACGCCTGGACGGCGAACAGCTGGCCTGTGCCATCGAACGGCGCTTAAAGCAGGTGCTGAAAAGTGTGGTCAACGAGGTGATGGAAGCTTCAGCACCGGATTTATGGGCCGCAGTGCCGGTGCAGGGGAAGAATCTGGTTTACCGCCGGATTGAAAATGACATGCCCAGGGTTGTAAAAAAGCTGGTCACAGATTTTCAGTTAAACATAAATGAAATTTTGAACATCAAAGAGTTGGTAGTAGAGCAACTGGTCGGTTCGCCTTCTCTCATCAATGAAATTTTTCTTACTGCCGGTGCCAAAGAGTTTCCGTTCATCGTCCGTTCCGGATTTTATTTCGGTTTTCTTTTCGGCTTACCCACCATGTTTCTGTGGCACTATTTTCAGGCCTGGTGGTTATTGCCGCTGGGCGGATTGCTGGTGGGCTACGCCACTAACTGGATTGCTATTAAAATCATCTTCGAGCCTAAACGTCCCCGCAAGTTTGGTCCTGTGACTGTTCAGGGCATGTTTCTGAAACGACAGGCAGAAGTGTCCCGTGTGTATGCTGAAATTATCGAAAATAAGCTTATCACTCCGCAAAATATTACCCATGTGATCCTGCACGGTTCCGGGTCAGCATCGTTACTGGAGCTTATTGAGCTGCACGTCAATGATGCTATTGAGCGCTATGTGGCCATTGCCCAGCCGTATTTCGGGCTGGGTGTAGGGTCTGAAAATTACTTCAAAATGAAAGCGCTGGCCGTACAGCGTATTTTTGAAAACTCAGATAAAACCCTGTTTTATGCTTACGATTACGCCCATTCTGCTTTGCGGGTAGGTGATGACTTACGGGTCCGCATGCAGGCACTCTCGCCGGAAGAATTTGAAGGTGTATTGCGTCCTGCTTACCGGCAGGATGAATGGAAGCTTATTCTGACAGGTGCATTGCTGGGTCTGGCAGCCGGGTTTGCCCAGCTTTATCTAGTGTTTATCTGATCATGAAAACCGCAGACAAAATACTCTACACGGCGCTGTCATTGTTCAATGAGCATGGCGAAAACAGCGTAACCAGTGTAGATATTGCCATGGAACTGGATATCAGTCCGGGTAATCTGTACTACCATTACAAAGGCAAAGAAGTGATTGTTGAACGCCTTATCAGCATTCACAAAAATCAGATGTTGCATGTACTGCGAAATGATATTGCCGGCCGCATCAGTGCCGAAGATGTGTTCTATTATTTCTACATGATCATTGAGAAACTGCATCTGTTTGAATTTCTTTACCGTAGCCCGGCAGATCTTGCCGAAAAGTATCCGCACGCCCACAAAGTGAGAAATCAGGTGGTGAGTGCGCTGGAAAAACAGATAAGCAATGTTTTGCATGCGCTTAAATCCTCCGGTTCTCTGACCCTGGAGAAAGCGGAGTTACCTCTGCTTACAGAGCTGTTAACCCTGGTATTGACCCAGTCGTTCCAATATGACCAGCTTGGCCGCAGCCTTGACGGTGAATCTCAGCGATATCACTGCCTGTCTTTGTTAATGATGAGTTTATTGCCGCGGTTAACTTTACCGGAGGGCACCCTGGCTGAACTGAATCAGGGGATTGCCCGTCACAGTCTGGCAAACCTGAAACATACTGACTGGACAGACGGGGAAGACTGATGGGCCGCTCACTGTCTTTTCTGGACAAGTCTTTCTGGCTGGCGGAGTCTGATGCCAGTCCCAAGCATGTGGGTTGTGTGCAGATCCTTGAAATGCCTGAGCAGGCATGTGCTTCAGAGTATGTCAGGGCGCTTTACGAAGAAGTAAAATCGCACACAAAAATTACCCCGCCATTTAATTGCAAGGTTAAAACGCTGCTGGGTTACCCCTTGGGTTTGCAGCCTGTTAAGCACATGGATATGGATTATCACGTGCAATTTCATATTACTGAAAACATTCAGGATCGCAGACAGCTCGATAAACTCACCGAAACACTGCATGCTTCGCGGCTCGACCCGGAAAAGCCACTCTGGCAATTCATTTTTTTGCATGACAACACCAGCCGTCAGTTTGTGATTTATGCGCGGGTGCATCATCTCTACGGTGACGGCGCAACGCTGGTTCGCTGGTTTCAGGCCGGATATACCGCCGGACCTGCTGAGCAGGGGTTTACTCCGGTCTGGGCACTTAAACGGCTGCGCCACAAAAGAAAGCATCTGGTGCGCTGGCGCGACAGGTTGTTCGCTGTCTGGCAGGGACTCAAAACCAGCTGGCAGTTTTTCATCATTATGTTGCGGCTGCTGATGAAGCTGGTGCGTATTAATACTCATTACATGCCGTTGCCCTTCAGCGGTACGCAGACGCCCCTTACCGGTCAGGTGAGAGCGGGCAGAGCTGTAACTACAACAGACATCGATTTTGCGGAGATTAAAGCGCTGGCAAGACGCACGCGGGCATCTGCCAACGAAATATTGCTGTGCGTATTTGATATTGCGGTTCACCGTTTTCTGAAAGATCACGGACAGCGGTTTACCCGTCCACTGTATACCAATATGCCGGTTAATTTGCGCAAACCGGGCGAGAAGACCACCGGAAATAAAATTGCCATTGTGCCTGTTGAACTGGCCCACGGTGAGCGGGACCCGTATGTGCGGTTAAGGCAAATCATTGTGAATCACCGTATCGTCAAACATGCTGCACAAAAAGCGACGCCGGGGGCATTCAAAGCGTACACCATCACTATTCAGGCCGTATCACTGGTGTTTGAATGGTTACACTTGTCAGACCTCGTCAAGCCCATAGCGAATATTTTAATTTCAAACCTGCCCGGACCAAAAGAAGCCCGTTATCTGAAGGACAGCAAATTACTGGCCTGTTATCCGGTGTCCACCATGACGCCGGGTGGCGGCGTGAATATCACACTCATGACCTACAACGGGACGGCAAACGTGGGGATGGTGTGCTGCAACCGGCATGTCAAAGACATCAGCCCTCTGGCCGGTTATGTCCATGAAGCTTTAGCCATTCTGGCCCGTTCGCTGGATGAACCCGGAGTGGGTATTGAAGATATCGGCGAGCAGATTGAAAGTTATCCCCGTTCGGTGATTGCTGAATAGTGTGAGGGTGTCAATAACCTCAGCGGAAACTGAATCTCAACCCGCCGTTGACCACGAATACCTGTTTTCCCCAACGGTGAAAAACATCTTCCCGCCAGTGCCCGCCTAATGCATAACTGAGATCCTGCGTTTCAGCATGGCGCTGCAACACCGCATCAATTTCCGGTTTGTGATAGTCCAGAATGCGCTGCTTGTTGTGATCAAGATACAGACGCAGATACGACAACAAACGGTCAGTTTTGCCGGTGGTGGCGATACTGGCGATATTCAGAAGGGGAGCACTGATAAACTCAGTCAGTGACTTACCCAGTTGTAACCCGGGTACAATCTGACGGATCAGTGAGCGGGTGTCATTGAGCAGTGCATAGTTGTCATTAACCAGTTGGATGGCGTCGGATTTGAGATCCTCAATACTGATCACATGGTTTTGAATATCGTAAACCGGCGTTCCGCTTATCACGACAATGACATGGGCCCGGTAAAGCGGGGTATCGAGCACCGTAATGTTGAGTTCCGCGAAACATTGCAGTGCCAGCCTGTTTGATTCTTCCTGACAATGAACCTGCGCTTCCGTGATAGTCAGGCGGGCCTTTCCTCCCGGTACATCAAACGGAAAAGAGCGGGGAAACAGGGGAGTCAGTAACGCCTGTAGTTCTTGTGTGGTGTAGTCGTCATACGTCAGCCGGCCTGTTTTTATCATCAGGCCGCAAACGGCGACTTTCCATTTTTCCCGCCAGCTGAGTGTCAATCCTCTGTCCCTGTGGTTGCGTCTGTCACTACAGTAACATAAAAAACACAGACAATAGCCGACAATTTGTTAAACTGGTAAGAGCAGTTGAGTAAGCACATTGCGGGTGGCGTATGGTTGAAGAACAGTATGATTATGTGATCACCGGGGCGGGGTCTGCCGGCGCAGTGCTGGCGGCCCGTTTGTCAGAAAATCCGTCTGTTACTGTGTGTCTGCTGGAAGCCGGCGGTAAAGATAACAATCCGTTCATCCATGTGCCGTTCGGATTGTCTTTGCTCAGTCGTTTTGACAGCATTGGCTGGGGATATTTCACTGCGCCGCAACGTGAGCTGAATGACCGCGAACTTTTCTGGCCCAGAGGGAAAACCCTGGGGGGCAGCAGTTCTGTCAATGCCATGTGCTACATTCGCGGCCAGCGGGAAGACTATGACCGCTGGGCTGAATCCGGCGCTGCCGGCTGGAGTTACAACGAAGTGCTGCCATGGTTTAAAAAGGCAGAAGATTATCACGGCGGTGCTGATGCTTATCATGGCACCGGCGGTCCCCTCAGAGTTGAAAAGCTTCGTCATACCGATCCGCTTTCCCGGTGTTTTGTGAATTCTGCAGATGCCGCCGGTTTGCCTGTCAGAACCGACTTCAACCGTGAACAGCGGGAAGGGCTTGGTTTTTATGATGTCACCCAAAAGCACGGCCGGCGCTGGTCCACGGCGCAGGCGTATCTTAAACCGGCGTTGAACCGGCCCAATCTGACGGTACATACCCGGACGCTCACTGAAAAAGTACTTTTCACCGGTAAAACCGCCAGCGGCGTGCAGGTGCGGTATAAAGGCAAAGGTCGCCGGATTGGCGCACGTAAAGAAGTCATTCTGTGCGGGGGGGCAATTAATTCACCGCATTTGCTGATGCTCTCCGGGGTGGGGCCCCGTGACATGCTGATGGAAAAAGGCGTGCATGTAGTCGCGGACTCCCCCGGTACAGGCCGCAATTTGCAGGATCATCTGGACGCTATTGTGCAATACCGGTGCACGTCCCGTCAGGGCTATGCCGTCGCACTTTCTGCCATACCCTCTTACATTGCAGCCGGTTTCCGGTATTTGTTTTCATCAGGAGGCCTGCTTTCTTCTAACATTGCTGAAGCCGGCGGTTTTGCTTCTTCTTCACTGGCGCAGTCCGGTCAGCCGGATCTGCAATTTCATTTTCTGCCGGCCATTCTGGCTGAACATGGCCGCCGCTCGGTTTACGGATACGGTTTCGGGGTCCACGTTTGTGCCTTGTATCCGAAAAGCCGTGGCAGTATCTCTTTGCAAAGCAGTCATCCTGCTGACCATCCGCTTATCGAGCCTGCTTATCTCACCCATCCCGACGATAAAAAAGTGCTGCTCGAGGGGGTTGCTCTGGCAGACAAGCTGGTAAACAGCGCGGCTTTCGATGACGTGCGGGGAAAACGATTGTCACCGCCACAAGGGAATAACGATGAGGCATTGCTGGACGAATTTATCCGTGAGCATGCGGAAAGTATCTATCATCCTGTGGGTACCTGCAAAATGGGAGCGGCAGACGACGAAATGGCGGTGACTGACAATCAGTGTCGCGTAAAAGGGGTTAATGGCCTGCGGGTAGCAGATGCGTCGGTCATGCCTGTGTTGCCCGGGGGCAATACCAATGCGCCGGTGGTGATGATTGCAGAGCGGGTGGCGGACCTGATCATCCGTGGTGCCGGTCATCCCTGAGCCGCCGTGGTTTCTGCAAAAGGTACTTCGCCTTCAGGACTTACTTTAATCCGGCAGAGCGGATAAACACTTCTGCGGCACAGTCGCACATTTCGCTGATATGCGACTCGTCGGCGTAAATACCATCAATTAATAATCTTGCGATACCGTGCAGGGTACTCCAGGTGACCTGCGCCAGTCTCAGTGCATCCTGGTCCTCAGGGAGCAGGCCACAGGACTGCCAAGTGCGGGTCATGGTGAGCTGGTATTGAAAACAGGGATAAGCAATGTCTTTCAACTGTGCTGTTGCCTGATCGTTGTGCCATAACGTCCGCCCGAACATCAGTTCATACACCTGCGGGTGGTTCGCGGCATAATTGACATACTGGTGGATAAAGCGGCGGAAACGGGTAGCCGGAGTCACATCTTCCTGTTCAAAAATAGCTCTGGCAGAGGCGTGCCAGTCGTCAAACCCTTTAGCAGCAATAGCGCTGAGTAATGCATTTTTATCTTTAAAATGGTGATACGGGGCGGTTCTCGATACGCCCGTTACCTCTGCCAGTTTTCTCAGCGACAAAGCGTCTATGCCACTGTCTTCAATGATAGTGGTGGCCGCTTCTATGAGCGCACTGCGTAAATCACCGTGATGGTAAGAAGAACCGGAAGTCATAGCGTTTCCTGATAAGTCGGTAAGCGGAGTGTCCCGTTTAATCTTGACACTGTCAACATTGGTGTTATCTTGACGGTGTCAAGTTTGCGTTGTTCACCAAACCTGGCTACAAATTCAATGACAGGCAACCATCAGGACTAAACATGAGCACCACCACGTATCCGCATCTGTTTCGCCCCCTTGATTTGGGATTCACTCAGTTAAAGAACCGCGTCATCATGGGCTCTATGCACACCGGGCTTGAAGAAATGCCGGGCGGGCACAAACACATGGCTGCATTCTATGCCGAACGTGCCCGGGGCGGTGTGGCGTTAATTGTGACCGGTGGGATCGGGCCGAACGAAGAAGGTTCTACCCATCCTGCCACACGGCGGCTTGATTCAGATAAGGCGGTTGCGCATCATCGTGAAGTAACGGATGCGGTGCATGCAGAAGGCGGGAAAATTTGTATGCAAATCCTGCATACCGGCCGTTATGCCTACTCAGAGAAACTGGTGGCGCCATCGGCTATTCAGGCGCCGATTAATCCGTACAAACCCAAAGCGCTGACAGAAGAAGAAATCGAACAACAGATCAGTGACTTTATTTTTGCTGCCACTCAGGCGCAGAAAGCCGGTTATGATGGTGTGGAAATCATGGGTTCTGAAGGGTATTTCCTGAATCAGTTTATTGCCGCCCGCACGAATCAGCGTGATGATGACTGGGGAGGCAGTTATGAGAACAGAATGCGTCTGCCGGTTGAAGTGGTGCGCCGGGTCCGTGAAGCCACCGGCGATAACTTCATCATTATTTACCGGCTTTCCATGCTGGACTTAGTCGAAGGCGGCTCCACATACGATGAAGTGGTGAAGCTGGGGCTGGCTATTGAGGAAGCCGGCGCGAATCTTATCAATACCGGGATCGGCTGGCATGAAGCGCGAATTCCTACCATTTCAACACGGGTGCCGCGGGCTGCTTTCACCTGGGTGACTGCGAAGTTTAAGGCGGCGCTTAACGTACCGCTGATCACCTGTAACCGCATCAATACACCGGAAGTCGCAGAAGCCGTACTGGCGCGGGGTGATGCGGACATGGTTTCCATGGCGCGGCCATTTCTGGCAGACGCTGAGTTCGTTATTAAAGCTGAACAAAACCGCAGTGATGAAATAAATACCTGTATTGGCTGCAATCAGGCGTGTCTGGACCATATTTTTAACGGCAAACTCACCAGTTGTCTGGTTAACCCGCGGGCCTGTCACGAACTGCAACTGCAAATTGCACCGGCGCAGTCAGTGAAGCACATTGCTGTGGTCGGGGCCGGTCCTGCAGGGCTGGCGGCGGCGACTACCGCAGCACGGCGGGGGCATAAAGTCACGCTGTTTGACAGTGCATCTGAGATTGGCGGTCAGTTCAATATCGCCAGACAAATCCCGGGCAAAGAAGAGTTTAATGAGACCCTGCGCTATTTTGCCCGCCAGCTTGCGCTCACCGGCGTAGATGTTCAGCTGAACACCAGAGTGACCGCAGACACACTGAATAACGGCAACTTTGATGACGTTATTCTGGCGACCGGTATTACCCCGAGAGTGCCCGACATTGAGGGCATTGAACACAGTAAAGTTCTCACCTATCTGGACGTGATCAGAGATAAGAAGCCGGTGGGTAAACGGGTCGCGGTGGTCGGTGCCGGTGGGATCGGTTTTGATGTCTCTGAGTATCTGTCACACGGGAAGGATGCGCCAAGCCTGGATATTCCCGTTTTCATGAAAGAGTGGGGCGTGGATATGACACTGACAGCAAGGGCTGGTGTGGAAGGGGTTAAACCTGCACCGGAGCCGTCATCCAGAGAAATCTTCCTGCTCCAGCGGAAAACTTCCAAAGTAGGCGCCGGCCTGGGTAAAACCACCGGATGGTCTCACCGCGCCAATCTTATGATGAAAGGAGTGAAAATGATCGCGGGCGTGACCTATGACCGCATTGATGATGAAGGTTTTCACTGCACAGTAGAGGGCAAGTCAATGGTATTACCGGTGGACAATGTCATCATTTGCGCCGGACAGGAGCCGCTGCGGGCATTGCAGGAGGGCCTGACGAAACCGTGTCATCTTATCGGTGGTGCGGATGAGGCCCGTGAGCTGGATGCCAAACGGGCGATTGAACAGGGTACAAAAGTCGCTGCGGCTTTGTAACGGTTCGAAGCAGACTGAGCCCGGTATTACAAAACCGGGCTTAATGAATGGGATCCAGCAGCAGCGCATTCCCGGCCTGGTCAATGCGGAAATGAAACCGCTTGAGAATATTCATGCCTAACAGCCCCTCAGTGCCATCAAGCGTACCCGGAGGCAGCACCAGCACCGATACATCCGCCAGTCGCCACGGACCAAACTCTACTTCTTTTAACGTTACCATGCGGGCGTCTACCCGGCCGCCTGCGGTATTGACTGCAAAATTTCCCAGGTCCCGGTAATTTCCCCGTCTGGCTAATTGTCTGAATACCTCCGTCGTCACCGTTGTAACCGACGCACCGGTATCTACCAGTAATCTTGAGTGGCGGCCGTTAAGTGTCAGTGGCGCGAGATAATGATCGCCGGTTTGTTCCAGCGGCATCCTGTATGCGTTACCGGATACCTCACGTTCTTTCTCCGTGGGCGGGGTATCTTCACTTTGTGCGTCTGCTGTCTGAGGATACAGCACACGCCGTAACGCTTCAGCCTGCCGGTCTTCAGATGGCAGCGAAGCCAGTACATTTTCCATCAGTGTAAATTTCTGCTGTCTGCCATACGCCTCTGCCAGTTGCAGGGTATAAAAACGGTCTTCCGGCCGGTACTGGTAAAGTGGCTCAACAAACGCCGCAAGGGTGTCCCAGTCGCCGGCGAGCCGGAGCTTTTCTGCTGCGGTATCTGCCATTTGGGTAATCAATGCGGAGATATCCTGTTCTACCTGCGGCGGAGGGTTTCGCTCAAGAATTTTGTAGTACTGGATGATAGCTTCGCTTAACGGTTCCTCACGTTTTACCCACATTGCTTCCAGCAGTAATAATTCCCAGTTATAAGGCTGATCCCTGAGGGCGGCAGTGAGGGCAGGAAAAAAGCGTGGATCGCCATTATTAAACCAGGCTTGCAGTGTAGCGGCAGATGGCCTTTCTTCCTGCATGGGATCTGAGATTGAAAGGGGGGAGCTTGTCACTGCGGAGGCTTGCACAGCAGGGCGAATACTTTCATGAGTACCGTCTGCCAGCGGCACAACCTGCTGTGTAACGGGCTCCCGGCGGGTTACCAGTAATATGCCGTTAAGGGTGAGAGATAACACCAGAGCAGCCAGCAACCATTTGTTCACGACGTTGTCACCGCTTCAGTATACGTATTTTTAAACAGTGCAGGCATACGCGCAGGGGCACCGGTTTTTAAATTGACGCAAACAAAACGGGTTCTGGCGGCAAACACCGTTTTCCGGCGCACGGGACAGATAAACTGGAAACGTCGCTCAAGGTTCAGTTTACCGTCGCATTCCACAATCCAGGTGGCACACAATAATGTATCACCTTCGTGACAGGGTAACAGATAGTCCAGTTCGTGACGGTGAATCACCATACCTTTACCGCATGCCCGGTAATCATCGAATGTCAGTCCCAGATGATTTGAATGTGACCAGGCCAGCGACTCCAGTTGTGACAGATAGGCCACATTGTTAACGTGCTGATAGTGATCTATGTGGGAGTCGTTTATTTGCCATGGTTTAACGAAAGGGGCAGGCAGTGCCCATTCCGGCTGGTATTCATCGTTCGGGTACATGGGGTACAGGATTGTTTTCAAGGCTAAAATCGTCGGAAAACAGTTGTAACATTAATTGTTGCTCACGGGCAATAACCGGTCCGGTAAAGCGTTCAACATCGCCAAGTTGTCTGAAGGTATCGTATCCCCGCTGCAAAAATTCGTGCAGAGAAAGGAGTCCCGCCAGTTTTGCCGGACGGCGGGATACCGAAA
This sequence comes from Alteromonas sp., assembly GCF_984505615.1. Classification (NCBI taxonomy): domain Bacteria; kingdom Pseudomonadati; phylum Pseudomonadota; class Gammaproteobacteria; order Alteromonadales; family Alteromonadaceae; genus Alteromonas; species Alteromonas sp. Next base: position 51,020 of record NZ_CFHOXV010000023.1, read on the forward strand.
TCAGCATACCAATACCCCGTATTTTAATGATTCCGGCCAGTTGTTGTCCCAGGTGCCGGATGATGTCAATTTGCTGTGTTCTTGCTGCTTTATCACCCGCTTCACGGTAGGCCAGTGCATAGGTATTGTTGTTAAGCGGCTGGCCCTGCAGTGCCTCAACAACCTTTTGATCCAATTCAAAAGAGAGGGCATTCAGTGCAAGGGCGTCATCCAGCGCCTGCATGGCTTTGTCCGGCAGTACTTTTGCCAGTTTCGGGATCACCCGCGCGATATCGGCATCCCGCTGTGAAAAATCTTTCGGTCCGTAGAGCTCTTCAGTGAAAAATGCCATAGCCTGGCGGTACTGTGGCTGAGCCGCCAGATCTGCATGAGTCACCAGCAAACGTTCACACTGCCATTGTTGCAGGGCATGGATAGCCGGCAACTGGCCCATTTTCTCTGCCATGTTTTTCAACGCATTCACGCGGTGGATGTGTCTGACAATATCGGACGTGGTGTTCAAATCTGCTCTCCTTATGTTCACATCAACATATCACATTCATGCTCAGATTTGGCGGAATGACCGGCATTTGGTACTATGCGCAACCTCTTTTCAGGCTTGTCAGTGAGTTGAATGCAGCAACAAAATTCAGCCTTAAATACGATGCAACCACAAATGCAGTTTACCCCGCAGGACGATACCGATCCGCAAGTGGAGGAACTCATCCGCCTGTTTGACGCCACCTTCGCCGAAAACTGGAATACCCGTCTTGTGCGCGGCGATGATGAGCCGGTGTATTTGCCCGCGGGTGATGAAGTACTTTTTCACCGCATCGTTTTTGCCCACGGTTTTTTCTCCAGTGCGTTGCATGAAATTGCGCACTGGTGTATCGCCGGTGAAAAACGGCGACTGCTGGAAGATTATGGTTACTGGTATTGCCCTGACGGCCGGGACGCCGTTCAACAGAAAGCTTTTGAACAGGTGGAAATTAAACCGCAGGCAGTGGAATGGGCTCTGACGCTCAGTGCGGGGCGTCAATTCCGGGTCAGTACGGATAATCTGGACGGGGCAGAGCCTGACCGTGAAGCGTTCACCGCTGCTGTGCATGAGCAACTGGTGCAATATACCCGTACTGGATTTCCACCCCGTGCCGGTATGTTGATGACAGTACTGCAGGCGCATTTTAATACGGCGCCGGTTACTACAGAACGGGCAGAGGCATTAGCATGAGCGATAAATTTCGTCTGGGCGTGGTGGTTAATCCGTTTGCCGGCATTGGCGGTGCGGTGGCTCTCAAAGGCAGCGACGGTGCTGCGGTACGTGAACAGGCGCTGGCAGCCGGAGCGGAACAACTGGCGGGTATTAAAATGACCCGCGCGCTGAATGTACTCAGTTCGCTTGCCGGTCAGATCACTGTGATAACCGCCTCCGCTGAAATGGGTGAAAACAGTGCCCGTGAGGCCGGTCTGACAGCAAAGGTGGTGTACACACCCGCACAGGCACAGACTGAAGCTGAAGACACAGAAGCTGCAGTGGAAGCCATACTTGCTGAGGGGATCGACTTACTGTTATTTGCCGGCGGTGACGGCACTGCACGAAATGTGTGTCAGATTGCAGAGCTGCAAACGCCTGTGCTGGGCGTACCGGCCGGGTGTAAAATCCACTCCGGAGTATATGCAGTAACCCCCATAGCTGCCGGTGAAGTGGTGGCTATGATGGTTCGCGGGGAGCTGGTGAGTGAAGCCCCGGCGGAAGTCCGTGACATTGACGAAGAGGCATTTCGTCAGGGCAAGGTACTGGCAAAGCATTTCGGTGAAATGCGGGTGCCGGACTCACTGACCTACGTACAGGCCGTCAAAGCCGGCGGCAAGGAAAGTGATGAACTGGTGCTGGAAGATATCGCGGCCTTTATCCGTGAAACCATCGAAGATGAGCCGGACACGTTTTTCGTGATGGGATCGGGCTCGACCGTGGCCGCAATTATGGATTCAATGGGTCTGGACAATACGCTGCTGGGCGTCGATGTCGTGAAAGACGGCGAACTGGTGGCGTCGGATGTGACAGCGGCACAGCTGCTTGAACTTACTGACGGCCAGCCGGTTAAAATGGTCATTACAGTGATTGGTGGTCAGGGGCATATTTTTGGCCGTGGGAACCAGCAACTCTCACCGTCATTTATCCGCCGGACAGGGAAGGAAAATGTACTGATCACCGCTACAAAAACCAAATTACAGTCTCTGGATGGCCGTCCTCTGCGGCTCGATACCGGTGACGCTGAATTAGATACCGCACTTGCCGGCTATTTTCCGGTGATCACCGGATACCGGGACAAAGTGCTGTATCCTGCAAAATAAGGAGACTTTATGGAATTTCCCGCCGCCGCCCCCACTGAATTTATCGGGCAATCCGGACACATCGAAGACGCGCTGGATGGTGTTGTTGATCATGGTAGTGACGATGAACTGTTTATTGCCAGCTACCTGCAAGGTCATTTTGCGGTGATTGCCAGACAACAGGAAATGCAGCCTGATGCGAGCCTGGCCACCCTGGACGAAGCCATGCAGGGCAGTTTACAAGCCGCCTTTGATAATAAAGAACTGGAAGAAGAGGATCAGCGGCTGGTTATGGCGCTCTGGCAACGTCTTCTTGCCAGTGCAAAATAGCGACTCCCTGCTGACAGCTTTTCCCTGAAGCGGCAGACTCTTGCCGCTTCACCTCTTTCCCGCCGCCTTAAATCCCGCTTACCGGTTACTGAATTCCCCTCTGCGCCGCCACATCTTTGACGTTTCCACATGGTACGAAAATTGCGAATACCTCAGCAGACAATAAATGGCGGGTTAACGGGCCGGAGTAATGAGTACTAAATATCTGAAAAAGACAGTCCCTGCAGCATGGCTGGCAGCAGGCAGTTTGATGCTCGGAGGCTGTGCCGGAGAGAGTCCTTCGGTGGTGATGCAGGAAGAAAATATGGCGTTACCTGCATTAGGCAATATGGAGTACCACACTTACGTCCTGGCGAATGAGCTGTTTGCCCAGCTACGTCCTTCGCGTCAGGCGAAATATGCCGTTACCGGTTTTGTGCCGGCAGATACCATGAGCTGGAACAGCAAACAGCAGGATCCGCTGATGATGCTGGGCCACCAACTTGAAGAGGGGTTGATCACTGAAGCCGCAAAACGGGGCTTTACCACTCAAGAGTTTAAGCTCACGGACGATATAATAATGGGAGAGTATGCAGACCGCGTACTCACCCGGGATATCGAACAACTTCCCGGCATCGAACGGGTGGATTTTTATATCACCGGCACCATTGTCCGCCAGCAGGCCGGTGCTATGGTTAACGCCAGAGTGATAAACGCCAGAACAAAAGATGTCGTGGCTGCTGCGACACGTTTCTTTCCTGAAGGCTTGTTCTGGGAAGAAGAAAAGATCACGACCCGGAACGGGCGGCTGTACAGAACTGAGGATAAGGGGTAATGCCAATGACTTTTCAACGCAATATGATTGCCATGGCAGCAATGCTGGTCAGTATTTCAGGTTGCTCTCTGCTCAGCGATGAAGAGACTGCAGAAGCGCAGCCGGGTGCAGCTGAGCCGGTGATGAATGTCATTGACGTGCGTGCTGAAGACCGCGCTGAGGTTGTCGCTGCAGCGCCTGAAGACGAAGCCGACAGTTTCGGTGCTATTGGCCAGCCGCCTCTGTACAGCAGTGTGCAGGGTGCCTATCAGGGCCGTCCTCTGAACCGTCATGTTGGCGATTATGTCAAGAACATGACTCAGGACCTGGTTTCCAACATGGAGTACGTCACCAATAAAACGCCGGTGGCGGTAACCAATTTTGCTATGCTGGACTCTGATCTCCAGCACACCAATTTACTGGGCCATCAGATGGCTGAATCGTTTATGCACGAACTGCATAAATACCGCATTCCGGTAGTGGATTTTAAAGCAACTGATTACATCAGAGTAACAGACAGCGGTGATTTTCTGCTGAGCCGTGACTATCTCGACTTAAACAGCAGCCTGCCCATTGATTACGTTCTCACCGGCACGATGGCGAAGCATCAGGGCGGAGTACTGGTAAACGCGCGTATTCTCGGCATAGAAAGCCGCGCTGTGGTGGCATCCGCCCAGTTACTTATACCGTTTTATGTTGTGGATGCGCTCATTCCCAGCGACAGCAACGGTAAAAGTGGCATCCGGGATGGTGTGAAGCTGACACGGGGTTAAGACGATGACGTTTGCCAAACCTTCAGTTCCGGCTATCACAGTAATATCAGGCCGTTTACTGGCTGTTATGCTGGTAGCCGGGCTCTCCGCCTGTACTACCATTGATGAACATTACCATGCTTACATGGATGGTGAGGGAGATGCTCACACGCAGCCTGCGCAACCGCCGGGTGACAGTGCAGCTGACATGCCGGGGAATCATGACGGCCTGCTGAGCGGTAATGAAAAATCTCAGGTTCAGGGGGGAATGCAATCTGCTGATGATATTGAGCCCGCAGAGCAAACTGCAGCTTCATCTTCAACTTCAGCGGCGACTTCCTATCCGCAGACTGATGTAGTGACTCAAGCTGCACCAGAGGTCATTGCACCTGAGCGCAACGCACCGGTGACCATGGCAGCGGTGCCTGAGACAGCACAATGGCAATACCGGCCTGATTCCCGTGACCGTAATATGGTGGCCAGTGAACAGACAGGGCCGGTAGCGGTTGAGTGGCACGATCCTCTTGTAACCGGCTATCAGCCGGACAGAACACACAAAGCGCTGGCTGACTATGCATCCCAGCTGGCAATGCAACTGATGGACTCTGCTACCCAGCTTAGCAGCAACGATTTAATTGGTGTGGCAAGCTTCGTAAGGCTGAACCGGTCACTGCAGGAAACCACTGTGATGGGAAATCAGCTGGCTGAACTGCTCATCGCAGAATTGCAGAGTTTTGGTGTGGGTATTGTGGATTTTAAAATGGCTGATGCGTTAACAGTCACGCCTTTTGGTGACCTGGCCATGACACGGACCGGTGAGATACAGAGCCGCTCAATGCAGATGGATCATATTCTCACCGGTACCCTTATCGAAGAGCCCAGAGGCGTGCGGGTCAATGCACGTATTGTGTCCGTTGAGAAGCATCAGGTTGTCGCCAGTACCAGCCTGCTTATTCCATCTTTTATGGTTACTGCGCTGAACAGCGGCAGTCAAACCGGAAAATAGTCATCTTTTAGTATGAGATTTCCTGCCGGCCACCGATAAATACTTTCCTATCGGGGCAGGCTGGATTATTATTCATACTGGCGTTTGAATGCCATATTCAAATTGCCGCTCTGCGCCGGCATGGTGTTATGACTCAACCATCTCCATAGCACTCTGCCCGGCTCAGGGCGCCACTCCCCTGATTGAATTCCTGATAGCAAACCTTTGCGGTGCGGTTGCCTGAAGTAAAGACTCCGGTGCCGGCAGCGGTGTATGGGTTAACTGGCCTGTTAAAATTTGCGCCATTAACGGCGCTGTAGTTAACCCTCTTGAGCCGAGTCCGGTTAAAGTGAACAGTCTGCCGGCAGGCGGCTGTGTCTGGCTGCTGAGTGGCTTTCCGGTGCTCAGGGCGCGGTATTCTTCGTACAACACGTCATTACTCAACAGTTGTCCGCTTGCGGGCTGGTGATCCGGCAGTGTCAGACGGATTGCTGCTCTGGCTTTTCCGTCGTGTTGAAGCTGCGCTACCCAGCTGTCTGCCCCCATTGCTTTTTTATGTGTCGCCAGATTTGTCTGTGTGTCGCTTTCACGCACATCACACCGGGTATCATCTTTTCCATAGGTAGACCCCAGAGCATGGCGGTTGTCCATTTGTGGTGTCATGTAGCCTTTATGACAAAGTACGGTTCGCAATGCACTGACTGAAGGCTGGCCGGGAATAGCTTCTACCTGGCCCCGCACGGGACGAAGTGGCAACGCCGTCATCTGCGGAATATGGATACTGTCAGCACCGGTGGCAATCACCGCGTAATCAAACTGCTGTTCTTCTCCGTTAACACAAAGGGTGACGCCATCTTCCTGTTCAGTAACGGCAGTGACGATTGCGCTGGTCTGAACCCGGATATTTTCGTCGCAGCCGGCGATTAACGCATTGACCAGTTCCGGCGGGCAAACCCAGCCACCCAACGGTATGTGCAGTCCGCCGGCGGGCAACGGTACACCGGCAAAATCACTGGCATCCTGCCTGGATATGGCGCATACAAGCGCTTCTGGCCAGACTTCGCTGTCCAGCAATTTAGCCTGTCGCTCACCTACCGTTTCGCTGAAATTTAGTTGCAGTACGCCACACCAGTCATGTGTGAACGGTTCCGGTAACTGCCGGTAAACCCGGCTGGCATATAAAAAGCCGTGAGCCTGAATTTGACTGGCAATACTGGCCTCACTGTGAAGCTGCGGATAAAAACCACCCTGAGGATTACCCGATGCACCCTGAGCAAGGGTTTCATCTGCACACAAGACAGTGGCAGATATCCCTGTACGGCTCAGGCTCCGGGCCAGAGCCGCTGCTGCCAGTCCGCCGCCGATAATTGCTATGCGGTGGTTTGCCGTGACTGCATCGTTATTAAAACGGGAGTAAGGCGGTGCGGCAGGAGCAGGGTGCTGGCCATCAAAATATCCGCCCAGCATGTCGCGCTTGCGGCCAAAACCTTTACGTTTTTCAACAACAAAACCGGCGTCTCTCAGGCCCCGTTTCACAATCCCTGCTGCGGTAAACGTGCCGAAGGTTGCGCCTTGTCTGGATACTCTGGCCATTTGTGAAAACAAAGCCTCCGTCCACATGTCCGGGTTTTTACCGGGCGCAAAACCGTCCAGAAACCAGGCATCAATCATCCCGCGGGGCGGTACGTGCCATTGGGGCAGCAATTCATGAACATCGCCAATCCATAAATCCAGCGTGGTGTGAAATTCATCAAAGTGAAGTCTGTGGCAACCCTGAATGGATAGGGGATAGTTATTCAACAGCGCCTTTGCTGCCTCCTCTAATACCGGAAATGCGGTCAGTGCCCTGGCCAGATCGTCTCTGGCCATGGGGAATTTTTCTGTTGAGAGGATAAAAAGCTGTTTCAGCGGGTGCTCAGGATGCTCTGCTCTGAACGCAGCGAAGGCCTGCATCGCCACCAGGCAATTCAGGCCGGTGCCAAAGCCGGTTTCAGCAATAACAAAGTCGCGGCGGGTATGTGCCAGCCAGCGCGCCGGAATATCGTTGCCGGCAATAAACACATGATGGGTTTCATCAATGCCACTGTCGTTGGAAAAATAGACGTCATCGAAGTCGTCAGCAACCGGAGTGCCGCTGTCGTTAAAATAAACTTGCGCAGTGCGGGATTTCACGTTTTGATATTCTGCAAGACAAACATTGGGTGATCATACCTTGCATGATACATTGAGCAAAGCAAACACGCGGGGTTGAAGCCTGTTTTCTCTGTGTTGATGAAAAGCTGAACGTTTTCGGCTTTTGGTAATCATAGCAGGGGCAGATAAGACATAAATGACGGGGCAGGGTACGTGTAAACGGTATGGGAAAAACGTTAAGTAAAAAGAGCAGACCAGTTTACGGATGAAAATCGTTACCATATGCCCCATCAAAATAAAGGGTTAGTTATGAGAAGAGCAGTTATTACCGGTCTGGGCATCGTGTCCAGCATTGGTGTAAATCAGGACGAAGTGCTGGCTTCATTGAAAGCAGGCAAATCAGGTATCACTTTTTCAGAGCAATTCGCTGAAATGGGTCTGCGCAGCCAGGTCTGGGGTAATGTGGACATTGATTTATCAGAGCACATCGACCGTAAAGTTATGCGCTTTATGGGTGATGCCGCTGCTTATGCTTATGTGGCAATGCAACAGGCAATCGCTGATTCCGGTTTGGAAGAAAAAGATATTTCAAATGAACGCACTGGTATTATCGCCGGCTCCGGCGGTGCGTCATCATTAAATCAGGTTGCTTCAGCAGACATTCTTCGTGAGAAGGGCGTAAAACGTATGGGTCCTTACATGGTTCCCCGTTGTATGGCCTCTACAGTTTCAGCCTGTCTGGCAACACCGTTTAAAATTAAAGGTGTGAACTATTCTATCGCTTCAGCGTGTGCGACCAGTGCTCACTGTATTGGTAATGCCCTGGAACTGATCCAGCTGGGTAAACAGGATGTGGTATTCGCCGGTGGCGGTGAAGAACTGCACTGGTCACTGTCCAGCCAGTTTGATGCCATGGGAGCGTTGTCGTCGAAATACAATGACAACCCGTCTGTTGCTTCCCGTACTTATGATGCTAACCGCGATGGTTTCGTCAGCTCCGGTGGTGGCGGTATGGTTGTTGTAGAAGAGCTGGAACATGCTTTGGCCCGTGGTGCTACCATCTACGGTGAAGTGGTAGGTTACGGCGCAACGTCAGACGGCTACGACATGGTAGCGCCTTCCGGTGAAGGTGCGGTACGCTGCATGAAGATGGCCATGCAGAATGTTAATGCACCTATCGATTATCTGAACACGCACGGCACATCTACGCCGGTGGGTGATGTGAAAGAACTGGCTGCTATTCAGGAAGTCTTCGGTCAGTCCGGCGTGCCAATCAGTGCAACCAAGTCTCTGACTGGTCATGCTCTGGGTGCTGCCGGCGTGAATGAAGCGATTTACAGCTTGCTGATGATGAAGAACAACTTCATCGCGCCGTCTATCAATATTGATACGCTGGACGATGCAGCGGCTGGCCTGGACATTGTGACCGCCACCCGCGAAGCTACCCTGAATACCATTATGTCTAACAGCTTTGGTTTCGGCGGTACAAATGCTACGTTGGTTATCCAGCGTTACAACGGATAAGTAAGCAGTCAGAAGACTGTTTATACCGCTATAAATGATAAACGCCCGCACCGGTTATCCGCTGCGGGCGTTTCGTTTTGTGAATTACATTATGTTCCAGTATTATACCGGCCTTAGCAAGTCTGACAGTGTTTGATATGACCCGCATTTTGTTCGAAGAAAGTATCCCTCAGGGAATGGCCTATTTTTCAGCGCTCGGCGAGGCTTCACCGTTTCATGGTCCTTCGCTGGATGCAAAAGCGCTTCATGGTACTGACTATCTGGCGGTCAGATCCACCACCAAAGTGAACGAAGCGCTGCTGTCCGGTGCCGGGCAGTTAAAGCTGGTAACTACGGCGACGGCGGGCACAAATCATCTGGATAAAACCGCCCTGGAACAGGCGGGTGTGCCATGGCGCTCTGCCGGTGGATGCAATGCAGTAGCCGTTGCTGAGTATGTGGTGAGTGTCCTGATGAACGCTCACCGTCAGGGCAAGCTGGATTTAAGCCGTATTACTGTTGGTGTAGTCGGCGCCGGACATGTAGGCAGTGCACTGGCAGAAAGACTGCATGCACTTAACATTGCCCATGTTCTGTGCGATCCGCCTCTTGAGGCCGCCGGTGACAACCGGCATTTTACCGGCATGGACACCATCATGACCTGTGATGTCATTACCCTGCATGTGCCTTTTGTCAAAGACGGACCTCATCCCACCGTGGATTTGCTTAATGCAGAACGTATAAGCGGTCTGCGTGCAGGGCAGTTGCTGATCAATGCCTGTCGCGGTGAAGTCATAGATGAACCTGCGTTGCTCACACGTTTACAACAACCTGAGCCACCGCTGGTGGTACTCGATGTGTTTCGCAATGAACCTGAGATCAATCAGGCATTGTTGCCGTATTTGTGGTTTGCCACGCCTCACATTGCCGGTCACTCCGTTGAAGGTAAGCTGCGGGGAACGCAAATGGCATATGAACATGTGTGTGAAGCCATGGGTGTAACGCCTGAACTCACTATGGAAGATTTTTTAACTGCGCCGGAAGCCCGTCATTTTGACGTGCCTGATGCCACAGCCGAAGCGCTGGACTGGGTTACGTTGTCTGACCTGATCTTGTCTGTATACGACGTCAGCAAAGACGACGGGCTGTTTCGCCGTGGTACCGGTAAAGAAGGGTTTCTTAATTTGCGTAAGCATTATCCTGCCAGAAGGGAATGCAGTGCCGGTTTTCTGCGACTTGCAGCACCGGTTTCAGAAGGCATAACAGAGCAACTGAGTGGCCTGGGTTTTCAATTTAATTTTGTGCGTTGAAACTTTCAGCGTACCGACAGGAGAAAAGAATAATGTCACAAGTTTTTGATGTGGCGGTACTGGGTGCAACAGGCCTGGTCGGACAAACCATGATTGAGTTGCTCGAAGAGCGTAAGTTTCCGGTAGGAACCCTGTATCCGCTGGCCAGCGAACGTTCTGCCGGCACAACCATTAACTTCAGAGGCGAAGAAATTGAAGTATTGAACGCCGATGATTTTGACTGGACGCTGGTACAGTTTGGTTTCTTCTCTGCAGGCGGCGATATTTCCGCCCGTATTGCTCCGGTTGCGGCAGATGCAGGTTGTATCGTTATCGATAATACCTCACATTTCCGGTACGAGCCGGATGTACCGCTGGTTGTGCCTGAAGTGAATCCCCATGCGTTGGCAGACTTCCGCAACCGGAATATTATTGCCAATCCGAATTGCTCAACCATTCAGATGATGGTGGCCCTGAAGCCCATCCATGAAATCGCCGGCATTGAACGTATTAACGTGTGCACCTACCAGTCTGTTTCCGGTGGCGGCAAAAGTGCAATGGAAGAGCTGGCACTGCAAACCGCCAACCTGCTGAACACCCGGCCGGTTACACCGGAAGCATTCAGCCGTCAGATTGCCTTTAATGCCATTCCGCAAATCGACGCCTTCATGGACAACGATTACACCAAAGAAGAAATGAAAATGGTGTGGGAAACGCAAAAAATCCTCGGTGACGACAGTGTGCTGGTGAATGCTACTGCTGTGCGCGTGCCGGTTTTTTACGGACACGGTGAAGCCATCCATCTGGAAACCCGCATGCCGGTGGATGCCATGCAAGTGAAAGGGTTGCTGGCACAGGCACCCGGCGTGAAGGTGTACGAAGAAAGAGAAGCGTTCCCCACTCAGGTGAGCAGTGCAAGTGGCAATGACTGGGTACACGTGGGCCGCATCCGTGATGATATTTCTCATCCCAACGGCCTGAATATGTGGGTGGTGTCTGATAACGTACGTAAAGGGGCGGCAACGAACAGCATTCAGATCGCTGAAACCCTGATCAAAGACTATCTGTAAACACCCGGCGCAGAGGTAAACTTCTGCGCCTTTGTGCCGATAAAACAATGAAAAGGCTGTTTTACAGACTGTCATCGGCAGAAGAAAACGGCCTTTTTCTAGATAGTTACCGTTAACTGGTTTATAGTTTTGGTAAGTAACCTGTGCGGGCTTGTCATCATGGATTAAAGCTTGCATAACCCCGTGAAACCACAGGTTTTATTCTGTGAGTGACGGTTTTCTGACTCGCCGGAAGCAATCCGGCACGCCCGGAGCATCAGGCTCCGGCATTATAAGAATAACAGGCAGCGGTGTGCCGGCTTGTCCGTGTACTGGCTACACCACATGGCCTGGCCACCATGACACCGTCATGGTAGACGCTTGAGGGCATATAGGAACGCTATGAAATCGCATGTTACGGGCTTGCTTATTTTTTTATTGCTGCTGACGGCAATCCCTGATTCCGGTGAGGCTCAGGAACGGGAAACTGCCATCCGCGGGCCGAAAGGTGCCACCAGTCAGTTCTCCGGCAATGTTTATGGTCCTATAGACGACAACGATACCCTCTGGCGTATAGCCGACCGCTACCGTCAAAATAAGAACCTTTCTGTCTACCAGGTGATGGTAGCTATTTATGAACTGAACCCTGATTCTTTTGAGCAGCAAAACCTTAATTTACTGGTTGACGGCGCTGTTCTGAAACTTCCGTCTGAGCGTTATGTTGCCCGCATTGATCCTGTGAGAGCGAAACAACGTGCCGAGCAGGATGATGACAGCTTTGCCCGTATGGAAAGCAAGCCCGGCAGCAGCCTGAATAATCTTAAACCGCCGGTGCCGCTGGTAAACCAGCAGGATCTCAGTTCTACCCGCTCCGCAATTGAAGACAAAATTACCCGTCTGGACAGTCAGCAAACTCAGCAATTTGATGAATTACGACAGCAATTTGCTGCCTCGCTGGAAAACGTGCAGGCCATTCTGGATGAAAACCGCAAGCTATATACCCGTGTTGAACAGGTTAACGATGATTTAGCGTCTCTGCGTACCCAGGTGGAAGGGGACGTGCAGAATCAGATGGACGAGCAAACTGCGTTACAAAAGCAGTTATTGCAAATGATGCAGCAGGAACAGGCGGAGCGTCAGGCTGAAAAAGACGCGTCGTTTATGAATACGCTGATGCAACCCATGAGCCTCATCATCGGCTCGGGTATCCTCACGTTATTACTGGTGGGCGGACTGGTTGCCTGGTTCCTCAAACGGGGTAAGAAAGAAGAAGATGATCCCATGCAGCCTGTGGCGCAGGTCTCTACCGCCGACACCGCACCGGTTGTTGCTGCCGCCCCGGCAGCGATTGTGCCTGAGCTGGATGACACGCCGGAATTGTCAGATGACGAACTCTTTAACGATGATGAATTGTTAGATGATGTGTTATCCAACGAACTGGAAGAATCACTGGACGATGATCTCGAAAGCTTCGCTGACCTTGATGATGACATGCTGGTTCCGGATGACGATTTTGCTTTCGAAGACGGTGATTCCGAGTTAGGTCAGGATGAACTGGACAGTTTGTTCGATGATGAGCCGTTATCTGATGATTCACTGGTGCCTGATGTGGACGATCTGGACGGCATTGATCTGTCCGGTGATGACGATGACAGCGCAGACGCTTCCTCAGAGGAAGCACCTGCGGAGCCGGCTGCTGAAATGGTGGCTGACGATGACATTGATGCGCTGCTGGCACAAAATTCCGCTGATAATAACGCGGCAGAAGAAAGTAGTGCAGAAACAGATGCTGCTGACAGTGCAGCAGACGTTGATGATTTTGATATCGATGCATTGCTGGATGCAAATTCAGGCTCAGCTGAAGAGCCTGCAACGGAAGAGGAAGATGACGAGGATATTGACCCGGACGACATTCTGGCTGAATTTGAATCGCCATCAGCGGACGAAGAAGACAAGCCGGAAATTGATATCGACGATTTGCTCGACGAGCATCAGTCTGATTCGGTCATGGGCAGTGATAACGGCGATGTTGATGACGACATGCTCGGCAAAATTGACCGTGAAATCAATGATCAGAATCAGGAGTTGGACCGTCTCACAGACAATATCATCACGGAAATGGACCAACTCGACCAGATGGCGGACATGCTGGGCGACGATGAGGATGAAGAAGACGAGATCACTACAGAATCAGCGCCTTCACCTCAGGCTATTCAGGATCTTGACGCATTCAGCGAAGACCTTGACGAAATTGACGTTGAGGATATGGAAAATGCCGGCGAGTTTACTGACCCGCTTTCTGATGACCTCATTGCAGAGCTCCAGGGCGAACAGGACAGTGACGAGGATGACGCCGGCGTTGACGATGCAAACGACGCGCTTGCCGACGAACTGCTGGCTGAACTTGAAGCTGAAGATGATGAAGTAGATACCTTATCAGATGAATTACTGGCAGAGCTGGAAGCCGAAGAATTATCCGGAGAGCAGGATGCGCTTGCTGATGAAGCACTATTGCAGGAAGACTCCGAAGATAGTGAATTTGAGGCAGATATTGATGACGATCTGACCAATGACCTGCTGGCAGAACTGGAATCTGAGGGCGTAACAGAGGACGAATCAGAGGAGCTGGCGGAAGACGAGTTACCGGTTGACGTTGACCTGCCTGAGTCAGATGAATCAGTCGAACCAGAGTCTGCAGCGACAGACGAACATCCGGCCGGTGAAGAAATACCAGAACTTGCAGCTGAAACTGACATTCCTGGCGATGATGTATTGGCGAATTCAGATGAGACGCCAGTTAGCGATGATGTCCCTGAAGAGCAGGAAATTTCAGAAGACGATGCTTCCTTACCGGAAGACGGTTTTACAGCAGAAGGCCCTGCAGAAGAAAGTGCTGAAGAAGATATCACAGCAGAAGGTGACGTAGCTGAAGATGATCTGGCAGAAGAAGCCGTTGAGAACGATGACGCAACAGTTGAAGACGACGTCGCTGATGAGGCTGAACCGGAAAGCGAACTGACTTCTGACGATGATACAACCGGACCGGATGATTCTGATGCGTTGTCTGAGTTGGATGAACCTGTTGAAGAAGAGACTGCAGAGCCGGAAGAGCTGCCTGTTGATGAAGAATTCGCTGAACCAGCTGTTACCGGAGAAGACGGGTCTGCACCGGAAGAAGAACTACCGGATGACGACGAAGGTTCTGTTGAAGACGTAACTCTATCTGATGATGAAGTCTCAGAAGAGCCGGAACCTGATGAAGAAGAGAATTCTTTATCGTCAGATGCTGACGCACTTATTGCTGAAATTGAAAATGCGCAATACGAGCAGGAAGCAGAAGCTGAAACCGATATGGACGATGAGGCAAAACTTCAACCTTCAGAAGATGACGTTGAAGAAGAGCCTGCTTTTGAGTCCACTGAAGCAGGTCAGGAAGATGCACCGGCAGAGAAATATCAGCCTGAAGAAGTTGATGCATTAGCCGACGAATTACTTGCCGAACTGGAAGGTACTGACGACGATGTGCCTGCAGAAGCAGAAGCAGAAGCAGAAGCAGAAGCAGAAGCAGAAGCAGAAGCAGAAGCAGAAGCA
>NZ_CFHOXV010000024.1:0-64143 GCF_984505615.1 Alteromonas sp.
CCCCGTTATCGACATTTACTGTTGCAATAACGAGGCGGACCATACATTTTTGTGTTTGAGGCTATTCCTCATCCGGTGCCTGAGCGCGGATTTCCTGAATCTGGTCAAAATGCTCCAGCATGACATGTGTGATGATAGGGTCGAATTGCTTACCGGCATTTTCATTCAGGTAAGCTTTAACATCTTCTGCGCTCCAGGGCGGCTTGTAGCAGCGTTTTGATAACAGTGCATCGACAACATCAACGATAGCCATGATACGGCCTTCAACAGGAATATCGTCACCGGCCAGTCCTTCCGGATAGCCTTCACCATCCCAACGTTCATGGTGGGTTTTGGCAATGATAGCGCCCATTTTCGCGACAATTTTGTCGGAGCCAGCCAGTAATTCGTAGCCTTTCTGAGCGTGGGTTTTCATGATTTCCCATTCATCCGGAGTCAGTTTACCGGGCTTGTGCAGAATGGTTTCCGGAATACTGATTTTACCCACATCATGGAGGGCAGAAGCATAGCGGATGGTTTCAATAAACTCGTCACTCATGAACAGTTTTTCAGCCAAAAACTCTGACATCAGCATGACACGCTTAACATGGCCGCCGGTTTCTTTACTGCGCATTTCTATGGCGTCACTGAGCACCATAATCAGCTCTTTCTGCGTATGCTGAATATCTTCTTTGTGCATCAGGTTCTGGAAAATGACGGACACATTTGAGGCAAACATTTCCAGCGTTTTCAACTGAAACTTATTCAGCGGCTCACTTAGTTCCACATACAGAATATTATGGCTGTCTTTGCCCGTGGGGTAGTAGCCGATGAACAGCTCTTCAGATTGGAAATGAGATTTCTTCTCCAGTACTTCTTTTACTTTCTCCGCAATTTCGTCCGGGATCTCTGCTGAAACGCCTTCTTTACTTAATCCCACCAGATCACCGCTGGCACCGAGCACGGTCATTTTAGTGTGTCCATACAAGTCCGTGTGCTGGGCAGATAAATACAGTACAGAGTTATTCAGATTAAGCAGAGTCAGGGTTTGTTTTAACACTGCGGTGCCGAATTGCCCCAGCGACTGGCTTTCCAGAATTGAAGATGAAGACTGTAACACGCCTTCGATGCCCCGTTTACCTTCCTCAATAGTCTGGATATCACGGTAGGAGCGGATAGCCGTGTACACACAGGATTTCAGTTTTGAAGAGGTCAGTTCGGTTTTCGACTTGTAATCGTTGATATCATAGCGGCTGATCACTTCTTCTTCCGGTGCCTGACCAGGCTGCCCGGTGCGTAAAACTAAACGTGTCGTACGGTTCTTGAGTGTATTGCGAATGGCGTCGATAAGGTTCAGACCAGCTTCATCTGTCTCCATGACCACGTCGACAAAAGCCAGCGCGATGTCTGGCGTATTTTTGAAGAGTTCAAGTCCTTCCTTAGCGCTGTATGCCGACAATAATTCGAGATTGCGGTTCTCAAAGGAAAATTTTTGCAGCGTGAGTTTCGTGACCTTATGCACATCACGTTCATCGTCAATAATGACTACTTTCCAGGGGGGGAGCTTGGATTTTTTGACTGCAATCTCTGACTTTTTAAATAACGGCATATACGACTAAAAAAAGTTTGCGTTACTTAAACTTAATTCACAATCTGCGATACCGCAAATGTGAACAGGCAGATAATTTCAAATTATTAAAAAGCCAGCCTCAGCCTGAAGGTGGCTCATGGTGCCGGAGCGGTAATATTTATTCGAAATGGTCATCTATGACTCAAGTTCACCGGACACCGGGCGAATTTTCAGGCGGAATGTGGTGCCTTCGTCCGGTGCTGAGATGAGTTCAACTTCGCCCTGAAGTTTTTGGATAACAAGATTGTATAAAATGTTCAGACCAAGACCGGTGCCGCCCTGATCCCGCGCGGTGGTGTAGAAAGGTTCGAAGACTTTTTTGTGCAGTGAAGCCGGAATACCCTTACCGTTGTCACTGACACTGATGATGACGCCGTCATCCACACCATAGCAGCCCACGGTTATCAGATTACCCTTGTCATTTTTATAGCCATGAAATCCGTGTCGTTGTGCATTGGAAAGTAAATTAGTAAGTAGCTGGGCAATAATACCCGGACTGGTAATGATGGTAGTGTCAGGATGAATATCCAGTTTAAGTTGGATATTGTCTTTTTTAAGCATGGGCCGCAGCGGGTTGCATACTCTGGGAATGTAATCATCGAGAGACAAACGTTCCACGTCCATGGATGTCTGGTCGGCTGAAGTGCGTTTAAAGTCCTGGACCAGATCGGCAGCCCGGAAAAGGCTGGATTCAGCCAGGTTGAGTCCTTCGCTGCATATGTCATTAAAATCTCTGAAGCCTTCTTCCGACAGCTCCCCGGATTCAAAATCCTTATAAATCCCGGCCAGCTCCTCCTTACAGTTACTGACAGAAGTAAGCGCAATGCCAAGTGGTGTATTAATTTCGTGCGCAATGCCGGCCACCAGATTCCCCAGTGCTGCCATTTTTTCTGACTGAACCAGTTTCTCCCGTGCTGATTCCAGAGACCGCAGAGTATCTTCAAGCTCTGCGGTACGATCCTTAACTTTTTGTTCCAGCGTCTGATTAGCTTCAATGAGCTTATTCTCATAATCAGCCCGCTCCTTGGCACTTACTGCGCGGCCGTATAAGTCGGCCAGCGCTGCAGCAAACACGATTTCATCGGGATCCCACTGTCTCGGGTTTCCGCGATGTTCGCAGCATATTATTCCAATCATATTACCACGGTGACGTATAGGTACATCGAGCATGGCGTTAATATTCAGGGGAGTCAGGTAGCATTCAGCAAATTCGAAGGTTGCAGGGTCGGTCATTGCATTATCAGCGGCAATGGTCCGCTCTGAATCCAGTGCAGCAAAATAGTGAGGGAAGTCCGTTCTGCTTAATACAATCGCTTCCTGATCGAGTGTTTCTCCTTTGTCTATGAGCAATGCACACTCTATATGTGATTGAGTTGTGTCGTAAAGCCAGATCCCCGCACGTTCGATATTCAGGCCCTTACAAACAGAGTGAATAATAAGTTGGGAAGCGACGGCGAGTTCACCCTTATCGATGTCTTCACTTTGGCTGACTGTAAGAAGAATTGACTCAAGCGCTTCTTTCATTTTGACATACCGGCGTTAATTCAAAGGAGCTTTAGTTGATGGCATATCCGTATGAGAAGCCGGCTTCATAAACAGAAAAACCGGATCCTGAACATCAGCATAGTTAAACCTTAAGAATTTTAAAGGTACTTCACACCGGCGTATTCAGCAAACCGGGCATCTCAGTTCTAGCCTAAAGTTCAATCGCGGCATTACATCCGGTCTTCTATTCGAATGAATGTAAATAGCACTAATTATTAGTCAATACGGCTACTTAAGCTGGCTAAAATAATCACTCATTTTTGCTGCCATCAGAGTGTTTAAAATTAAGTTATTGATTTTAAATGTTCAAAAAAGTTGGCACTTCCATTGCGATAGTAAGAGCAAGCATAACGCTTAAATCTCTTAATAATTGAAAAGGAAATAATTATGAAAGCATTTACGAAAACTCTGGCTGTTGTTGGTATGTCTTTTGGTGCAATGGGTATGGCAAACGCAAGTCCTGAACTGACGCCTGCAGATACAGCAGTGACGTCAAAAATTTGTGTCACCGCAGCAACCGGCAGCAAACTGAAGCTTCGAAATGCGCTGGAAGATGCAGGTCTGACTAAGCACTATGTTGAAAATAATGTTACCTGTAATGGCCTGCCCATTGTTGAATTTGTTGCACAGTACAGTGACAACCCTGACAGCATTAACGCCTTTATCACCAGTGGTAAATATGTGGCTGACAACTACATCGCGAGTGTAAAACCCCGTCATTAATCCGGTTTTGCGTTATGTTTACTTACCCCGCAGGGATGTCGGCGTTGCCGGAGCGGGGTGAGGTAAACATCTGGACTTCCTTCCTTATATTCTGTTTACTCTCCCTATCATTCGTTTTATCCCGTCACTTTTATGGAACCCCGTCAGACCGGTGAAAAGTACGATCGTATCGCTCGCTGGTGGCATGCGGGAATGACTGCGGTTAACACATTGAACTTGATCAGTATCCGCAAAAACATGTGCTGATTGTTGCCAGAAGGCAATAATAGAAACAGTTCAGATGACAGTGAATTTTCGCATTTGAACCAAACTGACAGAAGTTGACAGGTTTGGCTTGAGTCCTTGCGTGTAATTTTCTAGTTTACGAAAAATTAACATTTGTGTTGATATTTCGGACAAGGAAAATACATGATATTCCAGACTAAGCATCGCGCACTAAAATCCGGCCGCCTTATCACCGGCGCCTTAATCCCTCCCGTCCTTATGCTCAGTGCCGCATGCGCTGATGCCAGCGACAGACACAGACAAAATCAAAGTGATCCCGCTACCGGTATCATCATGGAATCCCTCGACCGGGGACTGGTTGTCATTCCCGCTGAGCAGGGCAACGCGGTGAGCTGGCGGTTGCTGGGCACCGATCCGCTCGATATTTCCTTTGATATTTACAGGAACGGTCACAAGCTGAACGGTAAAAAGCTATCCGGTGCGACTTTCTTCACCGACCCGCAGGGAGACAAAGATGATGTGTATGAAATTAAAGCTTCCGGCCTGAACAACAAAAATAAACGCAAAAAAGATCGCAGTGCTGCCATGGCCACAGCCTGGAAGGATGTGATGCTGCAGATCCCGCTGAACAAGCCTGCGGACGGCTGGGTAAACGGACAATCCTTCACGTATTCGGCCAATGACGGCTCGGTGGCGGATTTAACGGGAGATGGCCGGTACGAAGTCATTGTTAAATGGTATCCGTCAAATGCCAAAGACAATTCACAGGCCGGTCATACCGGAAACACGTATCTGGATGCTTACACATTGGAAGGACAGCAACTTTGGCGTATCGATCTTGGCAGGAATATTCGCTCCGGTGCCCATTATACTCAGTTTGTTGCCTATGATTTCGATCAGGATGGCCGGGCAGAAGTCGCCATGAAAACGGCGGATGGCACTGTGGACGGAGAGGGGACGGTAATAGGTGATGCCAATGCTGATTACCGTAACAGTCAGGGGTACGTGCTGGAAGGGCCTGAATTTCTGACCATGTTCGATGGTTTGTCTGGAAAGGCACTGGATACCATTGATTATGTCCCTGAGCGGGGTAGTGTAAGCAGTTGGGGGGATGGTTACGGAAACCGGGTGGATCGCTTTCTCGCCGGCGTGGGCTACTTTGACGGCTCCACACCAACCGCTTTTTTCGCCAGAGGATATTACACCAGAGCAGTTGTCAGTGCCTTTGACTGGGTTGACGGTCAGTTTGTCAGCCGCTGGGTATATGACAGTAATAACGGCGGTGCAGATGCCGGTGGATATGGTCAGGGAGCCCACAGCATTTCTGTGGGAGATGTTGACGGCGACGGCAAAGACGAGATCGTGTACGGCGCCGCTACCATCGATGATGATGGCCATTTGCTGTACAGCACGGATTTAGGACACGGTGATGCTTTGCATATGTCGGATATCGATCCAGAACGTCCCGGTCTTGAAATTCATATGGTGCATGAGTCACCGTCTGCTTATACCAAAGACGGTACAGAGTATGGCGTTGAATTGCATGATGCCGCCACCGGTGAAATATTATGGCACCGCCCGGGCAATGGCACCGATGTGGGACGTGGCGTAAGTGCCGATATTGACCCGGCATATGTTGGTAATGAGAACTGGGCAACACGGGGCGGACTCGTCGCTGCCAACGGAACGGTTATTTCGGATACCCGGCCGTCTCAGGTAAATTTTTTATCCTGGTGGGATGGTGATTTGAATCGCGAGTTACTGGATGGCAACCGGATCTACAAGTGGCAGCCGGCTACGGAAACCTCTGAAGTCATACTTGACGGTAGCGAATGGGGCGCCGTGTCGAATAACGGCACGAAAGCAACGCCGGTTCTGTCAGCAGATATATTGGGTGACTGGCGGGAAGAAGTCATCTGGGCCAACAGTGACAGCAGTGCTTTACTTCTCTTTTCTACCACTGAAGACACGGAATACCGTATTCCGGCATTGATGCACAACCCACAATACCGTACAGCTATTGCGTGGCAAAACGTGGGTTATAACCAGCCGCCTCATCCTTCCTTTTACCTGGGAAGTGATATGAAAGCTATGCCGGTGTATGACATTCAGACACAAAAGAGTCAGCTGTGGCTGAAGCCTGTTGCCCGCGGAAATGCAGAGTCGGTTGAAATCAGCGTTCATTCAAACGGCTATCCTTACAAGGGAATGACATTGTATAAGAGTTTATCTGACGACCCTGAAACCCGTGAACTGCTCACTACACTCGACAGCGGTGAAAGCCGCTTTGTGGACACTGATGTCGAACCGGACACCCGGTATTACTACTGGGGCAGTGTAAAAAGTAAGCATGGTGAGCCTGAGTTATTGCCTGTGACAACTGCAACATTAACCTCAAGCGACATACCGGAGATCCGCACTTTTCATCAAAGTTCTGCCAGCCCGGTAACCCTGAGCTGGTTCACTGCGAATATTGAAGTGAGTAGTGTATCTGTGTTCCGCGCAGAACGTGTGGAAGGTGAAGCTGATCCCGTTTTTGAACAGGCATCAGGAGTCGCTTCACTTGCAGCGGATTCAACACAGTGGACAGATGAATCATCAGTGCCCGGTACGCCGTACATTTACTGGCTGGTGTTTGATACTGCATCAAAAGGCCAGATAACCAGTGATCCGGTGAATGCAGAACGTCTGCTGGAGCCCAAAACACATTTATCTGCAGTGCAAAACGGTGACGGTATTGTGATCAGCTGGCAACTGGAAGATTTCCCGCAAGCTATTCGTGGTGTACAACTTTACCGGAACACCAAAGCAGAACTGAGCGGGCGCACGCGTATCAGTCCGTCAGCGCCGGTCAGCGGCAGCCTGACCGACACCCTGTCACTGGTAAATGGTACAACCTACTGGTATATGTTCAAACTGACCATGGAAGACGGTACAACCTACAACACCGAACCGGAAGCTGCGGTTACTTTTGTGCAGTAGCCTTTTCCTGCGTTGCTATCTCAACCGGTAGCAGCGCTCGGGGCGGCCCACGTTGCCGTAGACCTGCTCAGCAATGAGCTCTTCGGTTTCCAGTAAGTATTCGAGATAGCGGCGGGCGGTGGAGCGGCTTACGCCGACAGTATCGCCAACCTGTTGTGCGCTCAGGCTGTCTTTGGGCGCTGCAGTAAAGACCTGCTGTATTTTTTGAAGTGTTAAGCCATCTACGCCTTTGGGTAAACGCTGCGCCTTTCCGTCGCTCTGCCGGCTGAAGAATTGATCCACGACAGTTTGCGTAAGCTCTGACGCACCGGATAACTGCTTGTGGCGGTTCTCAAAGTTCTGCAGGGCCTGTTCCAGACGACTTTGCAGAATCGGTTTTACCAGAAAGTCAGACACGCCTAATTTCATTGCCTGTTCCAGTACCTGTACTTCTTTCGCTGCTGTTAGCAGAAACACTTCTGTCTTCTGCAATTTATCGTGATGACTTTTCATCAGTTCAAGGCCATTGCCGTCGGGCAGATAAACATCAAGCAGAAGTAAGTCAGGTTGCATGGCGCCAAGCAAAGCTTCGGCTGCCGCCACGTTATTTGCCATGCCCATCACCATGTAGCGACCGGTTTGAATGAGGTACTGAGCCAGATACTGGGCTACGTGGGGCTGATCTTCAACAATAATACAAGAGTAGGGCATAACTATTTTGACACTTCTGTTCTCGGAATATACACAGAGAAGCGGGCTCCGCCTGATTCCGACTCGCCAATCTCGATACTGCCGTTGCAGCCTTCAAGATGCGTTTTCACTAAATACATGCCCACTCCATGACGGGCATCAGATTTTGAGCTGAACGACGGTGCGAAAATACGTTCATATTCTGCAGCGGGAATACCGTCACCACTGTCTTCAACATCGAAAACGATATTATTGCCCATTTCTTCCAGGCTCACACTGACTTTTGCCGGCCGGTGACTGCCCGCACGCTGGGACGCTTCGATGGCATTATCGATCAGGTTACCGAAGATAGAAACCAGACATTCGAGTAAGTGTTTATCGTTAATCACAGAAAGCTGTGTATCCGGACTGATGTCCAGCGCCACATTGCCTTCCTGTGCTTTGTGATATTTGCCGAACAACAGTGCGGCGAGCACCGGCGTTTGTACCCGGCCGACCAGGCTGTGTACCTGAGTCTGCACTTCCTGACTTTCATTACTGATCAATTCAAGGGCTTTTTCCACATTCCCCATCTGCAACAAAGCAGCCAGGGTATTCAGTTTGTTTGAGTAATCATGAGTCTGAACCCGCAGTAACTCCGCAAACGCTTCTACCCGTGCAAGTTGCTGTGACAAATGTTCCACTTCATCGGCAGGACGCATCGTCAGCATCAGGCCTGCCATCTGACCCTGCACCTGCAGAGGTACGCGGGATAATACCAGCCATTGCTGATTGGCAAACAGTTCGAAACCACGGATGTGTTTATCGGTGTTTTTCAGCAGAAATTCTGCATGCTGGGGCAGGATGTCGTTTATCGTCCCGCCATGTTCGTTCTCAGCGAATAACAATACTCTGGCACGCTGGTTCATGCGCTGTATTTTACCGTCCAGTGTCATGGCAATGATGCCGGTCCGCACGGTGTTAAAGATAGCTTCCTGCTCGGCATACAAGCGGCCAATTTCATCCGGTTGCAGACCAAATAAACGACTACGCACACGGTTACCAATCCAGCGCGCGGCAATCACAGCCAACGCCAGAATCACGAAGATAACGCCCAGGATCAGCCAGGTTTGTTCCTCAATGGCGAGGCTTACTGATTTTTCCAAAAATCCCACAGACACCAATCCGATGACATCGCCACTGGCATTGATAACCGGCGCTTTGCCCCGGATTGACGGACCCATAGAACCCGTCGAAGAAGAGATGTAATAGTTGCCTTCCAGTGCAGCCTGACTGTCGCCCCCTTGCATAGGCTGGCCGACACGGTCTGTTACCGGGTGAAATAAACGGATTTTACTTTCGTTACCAATGACTACATAACTGGCACCGTAACCGTGTTGCAGCAGAGCGAGCTCCCGCTGAAGCGGTTCAGGAACGGATTCCGCTTCTACAGCATGGATGATATCGGGACGACTGGCGAGGGAACGGGCAATGGCAAGGGCCTGTTGGCCGGTTTTTTCTTCAATGACAGAAGCCAGCAGATACTGGCTGGCAAAGCCTAATACAGCAAGCTGTAGCAGGCTCATAACAACAATGGCGGCAACTAACCAGGATTCCAGCTTGTTACGAATGAAATAACGTCTTGTTGCCACCAGTTGTTTTGCCCCTTTTTAGTCCGGCGTTGCCGTTGTTTTTGCCCGGCGGTTTTTGACAAAACCTAACAGTGGTACCAGCAAAACAACAATTGCTACAATCAGGATCGACAGGGTAAGCGGCCGTTCCCAGATGAAACTGAATGAGCCGTCTGAAATCAGCATGGCACGACGGAAGTTACGCTCAATCATGTCGCCCAGAATAAAGCCCAGTAACAACGGGGCCATAGGGAATTGTAATATGCGCAGGACAACCGCCACGAAGGCAAACCCGATCATCATGAATAAATCGAATGTGTTAAAGGATACCAGATACACACCAATTAAACTGAAGAACAGGATAAAAATGGTCAGCAGTGATTTGGGCAATACCAGCACTTTAGCCAGATACGGGATCAATGGCAGGTTAAGAATGAGCAGTACCACGTTACCAAAATACATGGACACAATGACAGACCAGAATACGTCAGGATTTTCCTGCATAAGAAGTGGTCCGGGTTGTAAGCCGTAAGCAATCAGTGCCCCCAGCATAATTGCCGTCGTACCTGATCCAGGGATCCCCAGCGTTAACAGAGGGACAAATGAACCTGTACACGCTGCGTTGTTCGCTGCCTCAGGAGCAGCAAGACCACGCTTGGCACCCTGGCCAAACTCTTTCTTGAAACGGGCAGGGGCCAGATTTCTTTCTGCGGCATAGGCCATAAAGCTGGCGATGGTTGCGCCGGCACCGGGCAAAACACCAATTAAAAAGCCAAGGATGGATGAACGGCCTACTGACGGCGCGATTTCTTTTACTTCGTCTTTGCTCAGCTTAAAGCTGCCCAGCTGATTACCGCCCATGCTGGTGTCTTTAGCACTGTCTGGCTTAATGACATTCATCAGGGCTTCTGACAAGGCAAAAGTGGCCATAGCAATCAGCAGAAAGCTCAATCCGTCCAGCAAATCGGGCTGGCCGAAAGTAAAGCGCTCAGTGCCGGATGACGGGTCGATACCAATGGTAGACAGGGCAAGACCAAATACGGTCATCATCATGGCTTTTAAAAATTCGCCGTTGCTGGAGAACGCTGCAATAGCGGTTAAACCTACCAGCATTAACATCACGTAGTCGCCGGAATGGAAACTCAGCGAGACTTCTGCCAGCGTAGGAGCTGCTACCATCAGCATCACCGCGCCAATGGTACCGCCGGTGAACGAGGCCCAGGCCGCGATGGCCAGTGCTTTACCGGCCTGTCCCTTCATTGCCAGCGGATAACCGTCGAAGGATGAGGCGACGGTGCCGGCAATGCCCGGTGCGTTAATCAAAATGGAGCTGGTAGAGCCACCAAAGATGGCACCGTAATAAACACCGGCCATCAGGATCATGCCTGAACTGGGGCCGATACTGTAGGTGATCGGGATCATTAATGCGATGGCAGTAATGGGCCCTAAGCCCGGGAGCATACCGATAAAGGTACCGACCAGACAGCCAATCACAACATACATCAAATTGTGCCATTGGAATGCGGCATCCAGGCCTATCATCATTGCATCAAACATGGGTTAACTCCAAATGCTGCCGGGGGCCAGGTAAATATCAAGAAGTTGGGTCATGAGGAGCCAGAAAAACACCACCATAGGGACTGAGGCGAACAGCACTATGCGGGCGCGTCTTTCTCCCATAACCCAAAAGCCGGAAATCAGAAAAATAAGTGTTGCTACAATGAACCCTAACGGATCGAGCAGCGCGCTGTAGATCACCATCAGCAGCATAATAATCGCGGTCTGACGAACCGTATGTTTAGTGATCCCAAGCGGCTTTTGTTCGCCCTGTGGTTCCTTGCTTTTAATAATATGGCTGACGATAGCTAAAAAACTGAACAGGGCGCCTGCCATGGCGTAGAGTTTTGGCATAGTGGAAGAATCCACCACTTCATATTGTTCAAACGGTAGCAGAGGGATTTGCCAGGCATAGATACCGTAGAACGTGAAAAAAACGAGAAACAGGGCAGGGCCGAGTAACTGACGTGTCATGGTTGTTGCTCCTGTTGAATAAAGCCAAGTTGAATCATCAGGGTTTTAATTTGTGCTTCCTGTGCTGCCAGATCTGCCTCAAAATCATCCGTGGTACGGAACAAATCCATCCAACCGTTTCTATCGCGAACTGCCGCCCACTCAGGGGTTTTCAGCAGCGCGGCGTATTTATCGATGTATTCCTGTACTTTTTCATCAGATGTATCAGGTGCCGCAAACAATCCACGCCAGTTTACGAACGTGGCGTCGTAACCCAGCGATTTTAAGGTGGGAATATCCGGATAGGCGGGCACGGTTTCAGGCGCTGTGATGGCTAAAATGCGTGCCTGGCCACCTTCTGCAATTTCCAGTGCTTCGCTTAGTCCGGTAGAAAGCATTTGTACTTCACCTGAGAGCAGTCCGGCTTTTGCCTGACCGCCTGCGTCGTAAGGGATGTAGCGGATGCGGGCACCGTCAAGGCCGGCAGCATTGACTGCCAGCGAAGCCACCAGATGATCCATACTGCCCCGTGCAGAACCGCCTGCGATGGTCAGTTCACGGACGTTTTTGGACAGGATTGCAATGGCTTCATCCCAACTTTTGATGGGCGAGTCTTCTCTCACCACAAAGGCGCCGTAGTCGGCAATGATGCTGGCAACGGGCTTCACGTCACGGTAGCTGAAAGGTACCTGACCAGTTAACGCACGGATTACAATAGGCGTAGAGTTAACCATCAACATATCGCCGTGTTTGTTACCCGATTCAATCAGGTAAGCGATGGCACGACCGCCACCACCACCGGACATATTCTGAAACGAGGCGTTATCTGAAATACCTGATTTCATCAACGCCTCCCCGATACCGCGACCGGTAGTGTCCCAGCCGCCGCCGGGGCCGCCCGGGATCAGAAAGTGATCCTTGGCGAAGGCACTGGCACTCACCAGCCACAATATTGCAGCACTAATCAAAACAGAACGCATGAATCCCTCCGTTAAAAGTCGTAATGGAAACGCATGGTGATGGCGTTGCCGCTGGTTTCATCACCCACAAGCGCTTCTGTGCCGGGGCCTGATACTTTGCTGTGCACGCCGTTCAGCATAATTTTTGTATTTTCATCGATGTAGTAAGACACACCCGCCGTGAAGGATTTGGCCCGGGTGCCCTGAAATTCGCTGGTGGCATCCATAGACGAAACGCGGGCGGCTATTTCCCATGCGTCTTCAACGCCTTTAGGCTGATTGAAACGTGCGCTGCCTTTGGAATATGACTTACTCTCGCCGGTTAGCATGTAGCTGGCCTGAAAGTAATAGCCGTCAAAGTTTTCGTCGTCGAGCAACGATGCAGGATCGCTGGTGGCGATATTGCGACGGGCTACTTCACCCTGAACCAGTAAGCTGTTGTACTGGTAGGCGGCTTCAATACCGTACTGACTCAGGTGGTCAAGGGGCACGGTGTCGCCGCCGGCGGCATAATTGACCAGTCTCACGTTCGGCTCTCTGACTTCCGCACGGGCGAAAGAAGCTGACAACTGGCTGTTATCCATTTTGCGGTATGAGCCCCATGAGCCCAGGTGGATCAGATTGTTTTCTTTAAATTCGTGCGCCCACGTGAGGCGTCCTGTGGTTGCCAGTGAAATGGCGGAGTCATCATCGGTACCTTCTGCGCCAAATGCATCGTTTTTATGCACACCCACAGCGTAACGCAAACCTGTTGAAGGGAAGTATTGATATGCAGCCACACCCCAACGGAAATAAGGCGACATAGTATTTGCCATGCTCGCACGCTCGATTAACGCCATGTGCTTAGAGCTGGTCAGCGCATCCAGAGTAATGTCTTCGCGAATTTTACCGAACTTAATAGTCGGGCCGTTTTCAAAACCGGTATATTCGAAGCGGAGTAACAGGATTTCGATGGTTTCTTCGGCGAATTCCAGAATCATTTTGTATTCCAGATCGCTACGTTCGCCTTCCACCGACAATCGCGCACGGCGTGGAAAAATAGTGGAACCCGTGTTGCCTTCGTTGTCTGCATTGTAGGCGCCGTCAAAGATGTTAGCGTCTATCTGAAGCCGCCCGCCTAACGTCACCCACTTATCGTCACTGGCGTCTTTCGCTTCCATTGATGCGAGCTGTTGCTCTAACTGAGAAAGCCTGTTTTCAAGAGACTGATTACCGGCTGATTCTGTTTGTGCCGAAGCCTGATAAGTGGCTGCCAGACACAGCAAACCGATTGTTGTTTTATGCATCACAAAGTACCTCAATGTTTCGTGACGCAAGAATATTGTTAGTCCTTTGTTAAGGCTATGTAATGGATGTTTTTGTGCTTGAAAATATAACTGTCTGTTTAGTTTGTTTTGTTCATGAACAGAATGAACAAAATAGATCAGGTTACAGGAATAAAAGAAGCTTTACCGGTAACAATTACTGTCTGACGATGTTAAGTTAATGTTATTGTTGCATAAACTTTAACGGTGCCTGTCACCGGTTTCTATGATGAGGACCAGGATGTTATTCACTTTATTTTGCCGCCAGCGCTTTCGCGGGTGTTTCTCTGTACTGTTTTTAACTATTTCGTCGCTATCCTGCGGGTATGCCGCCGGCCATGACACGCCTGAGGTAACTCTCGCCTCCGGTACAGTAACCGGGCAGCATGCAGACGGAATAGATTTTTATCGCGGTATGCCTTATGCCAAAGCGCCGGTGGGTAACTTGCGCTGGCAGCCGCCTCAGACACCGGATGCCATTGCTTCGCCCTATGCTGCAAATTCGTTTTTTCCTCCCTGCCCGCAGCGAGGCAAAGACAATGGCAGCGAAGACCGCCTGGGAATTAATGTCTTCTCCCCGTCAGCGGATGACGGCCAGACTGCCCGGCCAGTGTTGGTATGGATCCATGGCGGCGGGTATGTAGGCGGTTCAGGAGATTTAGATCCCAAAGTCGTTTCACACTGGGTGAATCAGGGACTTGTACTGGTATCGTTTAACTACCGGCTTGGTGCACTGGGTATTTTTGCTCATCCGGCTTTATCTCAACCTGATGGTGTTAACTACAGCGTGATGGATATGGTCGCTGCGCTGTCCTGGGTCCAGGATAATATCGCTAAATTCGGTGGCGATTCCGCCAGGGTGACGATTGCCGGCGGCTCTGCAGGCGGCATGGCTGTGCAGATGTTAATGGTAACTCCCCAAGCTGAAGGCTTGTTCTCCGGCGCGATTTCTCAAAGTGGATACGGCACCTGGCCGCTGCCACGCACTACCGGAGCATTGCCGCTTCAGGGCAGCCCGGATGCAGTAACCCTGTCCACTGCCATCGCACAGCGGGCAACAGGAGCTGACAAAGTCAGCAGAGAGCAGCTTTATCAGACCAGTCCGGAAGCATTCGTCAATGGGATAAACGGCTTTCATCTGCCGGTTGCTGACGGTATTACGTTGCCCGACGAACCGGCGCGATTGTTTGCTCAGGGGAAACAGCACGCCGTACCTTATATTAGCGGCGGAAATAGTTATGACGGCAATGTGTATCCCTATGCCGGTGTGTCACCTCAGCGCATGCTCACCTTAACGGCATCTGCTGCTGACAGTGTGCAAAAGGCGTATGGACTGGGCGAGCAGGCGCTGACGGCCTTACCTTTTCAACATTTGTTCGGTGATTTGCGTTATGTTCTGGCCGGTATGGTGACAACCGGCGCAATGCAAACCGTTCAGCAACCGGGGTACCGTTATTTTTACGACGTTGCGGATGAGAGTACGCCGGGGGCAGGGCATGCCTCAGAAACCTTTGCTCTTTTTAATCCTGCCGGGGATGATGCTGTTAAAGCGATGCAGGCATACTGGCGGAATTTCATAAGAACCGGCAACCCGAACGGGCAGGGCTTACCTGAGTGGCAGCCAGTGGATAAGCAGGACAAGAACTGGATGGTTTTTGATAAGACTGCCCATGCTGAAAAAGAAGTCAGAGCCAAAAAGCTCGGCATACTGCGACAGATTTATCAGACGCGGGTAAATCCTTAACCCTGTTTGTTATCAGCTATGACATGGCATATTTGCCGTTAAACGAAAAAAGGCCCGGACTGACCGGGCCTTATCATTTCAATTGTTCAGCGAAAATATCACTGTTTGCAGGTATCGTTACCTTGTCCCGCTGTCCACTTCATACCGTTTTTTAATAACTTAATGTTGTATTCGGCGTTGTAAACTTCTTTGCGGTGACCGATAGCGCTGTACATCGCCCGGCCTTCGCCGATGCAATGCGTCCAGACCAGCGGATGATCTTCACCCATTTCCAGTTCTTTACCCGGCACATACGTGGTTTCATCTATGGCCATTACGATATCGTAGCCTTTAGAGGACACGCTGTCTGAGAACGAATACCACTCATCATTTAATTCCCAACGGTCGGGGATCCCTTCTGCCACACCGGTGCCGTGACGGGTAACATCCAGCGATGCATCCTGGAACCAGTTGTCATCGCCGGGATGGCCGATAAACTGTGCACCAATCAGCACATCACGATACCAGTCCCAGAAATACACGGAGTCGCCGGCTGAAGCATGAATGCCCAGGAAGCCGCCACCATTATTCATATAGTCTTCAAACGCTTTACGCTGAGAGAGGGTGAGGGTGTCGCCACTGACATTATTCCAAATCACCACATCAAATTCAGACAGGTTTTCCGGTGTAAATGCACTGCCTTTGGCGCTGACAGAAACACCATAGCCCATTTCTTTTGCCAGCTTGCTCAGGTTTTCTGTGGCAGCAGTTACTGATTCGCCGTGGTCATAGCCATTGATTTTCTGATAGATCAGCACCTGAACAGGTTCTTCTCCCAACTCGAATTCCACCGGCTCTGAATCGAACCTTGCACAACGTGCAATCTTATCTTTACGGGTGACCCGCAGTGCTGCCAGTTCTTTGCGCATAGCTGCAGCGTTTGCATCGTCTTCAACACCCACACGGGCCAGTAACTGGTCCAGTGTGATCAATGTACTGAAAGAAGGCATTGATTCACTTAAGATCCACGCCGGAATTTTAGCCAGTACGCCGGGATAGTGTTTTTCAACAATGGCTCTGGCTTTCGGACGCATTACTACATCGTAAGCCGGCATAGAGCTGGAAAAAGGCACATCCCGTAAGGAACAGTCGGTTAATTCTTCTGCGGCAGACGCGCTGCCCGTCGCTACCTGACCGCCCATTGCGATGCTGCCGGCAATAATGGCTTTAAGCATATTTTTCTTCATCATCAGGAGTTTCCTTACATCGGCCAAACAGTCATCCAGGCTTTATCCCCTTTCTTATAAGGGATATCTTTGTAGTCGCCCGGTATATCTACATGACGGAGCACCTGCGTGCCGCCAGTTTTCGACGTAAAGAAACCAAAAATCATCAGCTGCTTGTAGAGGGTAAAGTAATGAGGCAGGCCATCTTCTTTACCGTCCCAGGGCGAGTCTTCACCGCGGTTAAACGCCAGCGCCTCACTGTCCAGCTTAGAAGCCAGTGCGGTTTTCTGTTTCTGGCTTAAGCCAACGAAAGGTTTACCATATTCTTCCTGACTGCGTGCATCCACATCTTTAAATCCGGCTTCCATCAGAGCCTGTTGTTCCGGTGTGTAGCATTCGCGGATCATGCCGATAAAGAACGCCGGTAAACCTGCATCTTTCGCTCCCGGCGTATCGGTTCTCGGTAATACGGTTTCGCACAGTTCTGTAATCAGCGCGACGGTGTTATCGTCCAGTCCTGAGTCTTTTACAGAGGTCAGGGCCGGTTGCTCTTGCCAGACGGCCATGGCCGGAGAACAAATAAAGCTTGTGCCGGTGGCGGTTGCGATAAGTTTTAGTAAATCACGACGATCCATTACAGATTACCCCGCTTGAGTTCTTCTACTGCAAAATCTGCGGCACGGGCTGTCAGTGCCATGTAAGTAAGTGAAGGGTTCACACATGAAGACGATGTCATACAGGCTCCGTCGGTAACAAATACGTTAGGCGCATCCCACACCTGGTTGTGCTTGTTAAGCACGGAAGTCTTAGGATCCCGGCCCATGCGGGCGGTGCCCATTTCATGAATACCTTTACCCATGTGGTAAGTGGTTTCCCAGGCGGTGGCATTTTTAAGACCGATGCTGTCAAACATTTCAACAATGTCTTCTTTCATGGCCTTACGCATTTTCAGTTCGTTGTCACGGATTTTGGCATCCATTTCCAGCACCGGCAGTCCCCATGCGTCTTTCACATCATGGTTCAGACTCACTTTATTGCGGTGGTCCGGCAGAATTTCACCAAAACCAACTGTACTGATGCTCCACGGACCCGGTTCACTGAGACCGTCTTTTAATCCGGCTCCGATACCTAAGTCGTCAGCACTGCGGCTGAAGCCTGAACGGGATGCGTTACCCTGGAAGCCGAAGCCACGGAGGAAGTCACGCTTGTCATCGCCCCAGTTTGCAAAGCGGGGAATATAGAAGCCTGTCGGTCTGCGGCCATAGACGTATTTGTCGAGGTGGCCTTCAATTTCTGCCATACCACCGAGCATGTAGTGGTGGTCCATGACGTTATGACCCAGTTCACCTGAGCTTGAGCCAAGACCGTTATCCCACACATCACGGGCTGAGTTCATCAGTAACCAGGCAGAGTTCAGTGCCGAGGCATTCAGGAAGACAATTTTGCTGTGGAAAACTTCAGTTAATCCGGTTTCCGAATCAATTATTTCAACCCCGGTAACCCGTTTGGTGTCTTTATCGTAAATCAGCTCTTTCACGATGGAGAGCGGGCGCAGAGTAAGATTGCCGGTTTTCAGTGCCGCGGGAAGGGTTGCAGACTGGGTACTGAAATAGCCGCCGAAAGGACAGCCCGTCCAGCACTTGTCGCGGTGCTGACACTTCACACGACCCTGTTCGGGACGTTGTTCGGTAATGTGGGCGGTACGGCCCATAATTAATTGTCGCTTGCCCTTGTACTGTTTCTTAAGACGGGCTTGTACGTCTTTTTCCACAGCATTAAAAGCAAATGCCGGCAGGAATTCACCGTCAGGTAATACATCCAGACCGTCACGGTTACCGGAAATTCCGGCAAACTTTTCAACATACGAATACCATGGTGCCACATCTTCATAGCGAATAGGCCAGTCAACACCCACACCTTCTTTACCATTGGCTTCAAAGTCTTCAGGGTTTAAGCGGTAAGACTGACGACCCCACAACAAAGAACGTCCACCCACCTGATAGGCACGAAACCACTGGAAAGGTTCTTTTTCCACATAGGGAGATGTTTGCGCGGAAGCCCAGGCGCCCATTGTGGGTTCATTAAAAGGATATCCCTTACCACGGGCCATATTGGGTTCAGCGGCCAGTGCTTCCAGGCTGGGACGACCGTGGTGTGGATAGTCCCATAAATTTTTACTCATGTTGGTGTAGTCTTTGATGTGCTCGACGTTTTCGCCGCGCTCAAGCATAAGTACCTTCAGGCCCTTTTCGGTAAGCTCTTTGGCAGCCCAGCCCCCGCTGATACCAGAGCCAACTACGATGGCATCATATGTATTTTTTGACATTTTCGCCCCTGTTTAAGTTGAAAACGATCTGCGCCTGTTTTTGTCCCTACAAGCAGATCACACAGTGAATCCTGACCTTAACCATATTGATTTTATTTGTAATCAATATGGTTAACAAAAAGTAAATTTAGTAACACTATAATGTATTTATGTCATCGATGTCATTATAAAGTTTTCCTGTTTTGTAACAGGCGTGCAGGTACATTTGTAAGCGCTTTCTTGCTTGCTGGCTATGCGTATGAGCTGTAAGGGGTTTTTGGAAAATTAATGTCTGAAGGAAATTGTGAGATTTTGTTTCAATGGCTCACGGTGTCAAAGCGCCGTGAGCCGGAAAGTCCACCCAATACGTTATCCGGAAACAGCAGGGCTTTCAGCAAATGTAGCGGCAAAACGGGAGGCTTCATTATGTGCCATACAAAGGTGATATAAGGTACTGGCAGCCATTTTCGGGTCCACGGGTTGTCCGTTGCTGTCTATAACATACGTGTAATGGGCTTCAAGTTGCGGATGAGAGAAGCCGTCAATCAACTGGTGGATGGCAAATGTGGCACTGGCAATGTCCTGTTCCCGGTTTGCATTGTCAGGCAAAGTGCTGTGAACCAGTGCAGCTTTGATCCACTCCGTCATCGGCCAGCTCTTAAAGGTGGACGACACGACGGTTCCTTCGGGTGTAACCGTATCGTGCAACCAGCGGTTACCGGGCGTCAACCCGTAGTCTCTGGCATGGCGGTATAATACCGACTGATAACGTGTGGTATCTGTGCCACTGACAGTCTGAAATTCATGCAGCAGCCATACCCACTCCATCATGTGGCCCGGTTCAACACTCCTGCCATCACTGGGGCATGGATGCCAGTCTGTGGTGAAAAACTCAAGCAACACACCGTGCTGTGCATCGAAAAAATGCTCCTCAAACATTGCATACACCTGATTGCAGCGTTCAAGCCAGAACATGTCATTACTGACCCGGTACAGGTGAATAAAGGCTTCGAACAAATGCATGTGCGGATTTTGACGCCGCGTGGTGTGGGCATATGTCCCTTCAAGCCAGCCACCATGATCACTTTTCAGAACAGTATCCACGTGCAGTGCAAGGTTTTTCGCTTTCAGCAGAGCATGATCATCATTCAGCGCGTCTTTTTGCCAACTGTATGCCAGCAGAAAAAATGCCACATCATACAAATCGGTAGCGGCATTTTTTACTTTATCGGATGCATCAAGGGTCATCGGGTAAAAGCCGGGGAGGGCGTCAGGACAGGCGTTGCTGATAAATTGTTCCGTTGCCTGCGCCAGGGCTTTACCTTCAGGCAGGAACCCTTTTTTATAGCCGTAGCACATTGAAAATATTTGTCTTGATTGCACCCGCATACGCTTGTCGGCTTGCCAGTCGGGCTTGCCTTCACCATCAAAACATTCCAGTGCGGCGCCGTTTTCAGCAAAACCCTGTGCAGCCCATTTCGGAAACAATGATGTCGTCAGCCAGTGGTCAAAACGCTGCCAGGCGTCGATAAAATCGCGATGTATCGTTTCCATGAAATTTCCTTGCACTACAGATGAATGGACAACGGACACGCATTGTAATCGTCAGTACATGGGTTTGACAGTGTTTTTGCAGTCTAAAAAGCCAGCTGGCGGACTACCTGGTTGCTTCGTCTGCAGTAAACATTGTGTCGGGGGGTTGCCAGAACGTGAACAGATACCCTGTTGCGACCCCTTTCCTTTGACTGATAGAGTGCTTTATCTGCGCGTATCAGAGCTTCTTCAATCCGGTTTTCAGCGAGTTGTGTCAACCCGAATGAAGCAGTAACTTTGATACTCTGATCTGGTGACGGAACAATGACTGTTTCTTCAATCACTTTTCGCAAAGCATGGCTTACTGTCAACCCACCTTCGGGACTCGTGTCAGATAACAATATGGCAAATTCTTCACCGCCGAAACGGCAGGCACTGTCTGTATCTCTGATATTATCCCTTATCGTGGCCGCAATTCTTTTGAGAACTTCGTCACCGACAGGATGACCGTAGGTGTCATTTACCCCTTTGAAATGGTCGATATCCATGAGGATCAGAACTGCCTTCGTTCCGTAGCGGTTGGTCCGGCCTGCTTCGTATTTTAAAACTTCGTTAAACGCTCTGCGGTTCATCAGACCTGTCAACGGGTCAGTTCTCGCTGAATTCGCTAACTGATTTTCCATCCTGCGTCGAATTTTATCGCTTCGCTCAAACAAAGCAGCACTAATAGTGACAAGGATTATTATCAACCAGCACACAGCAACAGCGTAGGCACCGACTACTCCGGAATATTGGATAGATGCAATTGATTTGACGACAAGATATCCAAGGAAGAAAGCAAAAATACAACCGGTAGCGAATTGAAAGCGGGCTATCTGACCACCAATGTACGGTGACAGGACTGCCCTTACTACTCCGTGGTTTGCAGTACTCCAAAGTGCGGCGCTACTAAGCAGGAGTAAAGTCGCGGTGCTTAGTAAAGACATTTCTCCGTGGAAAGGTGTAATTGAATAAGCATAACCAAACAGAGAAAGTGACGGAAAAGATAATGCTGCGAATGCAGCTGATTGTGAACCCAAATTATAATTTAATGCTTTCATAGTCACAGAAAACCAAATCAGCAGAAAAGTGATAAAGGTATTGATACCAACATGATTGATTTTTCCTGCGTTATGTTCTGACAGTGCAATATCGGTAAAAGGAATGATCGTATAAAGGATTTTACTTCCAAGTATCTCGTCTGCGAGCCACGAAAGTGAAAGCAATAAACTCACGGCCAGAATCCATTTAATATGCTGTCTTCTTCCGGGCCTGTTCAAAACAATGCACAAAGCAATAAAAAAAGCCTGAATAGCGGTATAGGGGTGGGTTGCTACCTGATCCTCAGCGGGACGATACAAAAAACCAATATCATAGAAGTAACCGGCAAGAGACATAATACTCATCGCCATAATAAGCACCGACAACTTTTTGCTGAGATCTAATGCAACAAGTACAAGATAGCGGGTTCTTTCTTTTGTTACCGGTGACATGGTTGTTTTCCTTAAAAAGTCAGACTGATTTTGAGGATTAACATTAAATATTTTTATACTTTAGTCTAATGTCCGGATTTTGCTTCCAAATGGCACAAAAATTCTTTTTGCAATCGGGTGGGGTGCCAGTTTTTTCTTAATGTATAGCCAATCTGTCTCGGTGCATCGTTCAGTGGCGTGGGGTTGACCGCCAGCAATCCTGCGGCAACATCAATTTCAACCTGGCGGGCAGGCAGAATGGCGGCGCGGTCGCTGTTGATTAGCAATCCGCGAATTGCCATCAGTGAGCTGCACTCAATCACTTCGTAAGCGTGATCGGGGCAAATGGCATGAAGCAGGTCACCAAAGGCCTTACGTGCAGGTGTGCCTTCTTTTGCCGCAATCCACTTCAGTGATTGCCAGTCTTTTGTAGTAAGAGGAGATTTGGCGGCCAGCGGATGGTGACTGCCGGTCACAATTGACAGGTAATCATCAAACAAAGGGATCTGTTCAATATCGTCAGACAGGGCGGGGAAGCGCAGGGCGCCTACCAGTATATCAATATGTCCGTGCAGCAAGGCATGCAGTTGCTCTTCATAAGGACCGTCGACAATGCTTATATTGGCGCCCGGCGCCTCTTCAAGCAGAGCGAGTACAGCTTTGGGGACAATCTCTGACCGCGCAAGCGGTAAGCTGCCAATACGCACGCTACCCAGCTTTTCACCATTTAATTCTGCGACTTCGTCCAGCCCCTGGCTGAGTTCTGAAAAATACAATGAGGCAATACGGGAAAACTGTCTGGCCCGCCAGGTGGCCTCAACGCCGGTGGGGGAGCGGTTGAACAGGGTTTGCTGGCAAAGGGTTTCCAGATCACGGATAGTTCTGTGGAGCGTAGGCTGAGACAAGCCCATTTTTACTGATGCAGCCGTGTAACTTTGCAATTCAACAATATGTACCAGAGCATCAAGTTGCCTTGCAGTGACCCCCCGCAGAAACGACGTTCTGCCATGCTTGTCGGCACTGAATAAGGTGGTGGCAAAGCTTTCCAGCAAACTGAAGGCGCGACCAAACCGGTTCAGAAAAACATCTCCCTCAGGGGTAACGAACATACCAGAGGAGGAACGGGTAAACAGCGTCCAGCCAATGCTCTCTTCCAGTTTTTTAATGCTTTGAGTAAGAGCAGATTGAGTGAGGTGCACTTGTCTGGCTGCTTCTGACAGATTGCAGTACTTTTTAATTTCAAGTGCACAGTGCAGGTGCCGGATATTCAACATGGCATGGCAAACCAGTAGAGATTTTTTGCCATTATAGAAAAAAGTAATGATGCTGCACAGGTTTCTAAACGGCTTTTTAACATTTACCGGCGCATACTGAGCCACATCAAAAAGTCAGAAGGGTTTAAGGTTATGGCTGTATGCGTTACGAATTGTCCACGTGCATCTGAGGACACGCTGAAAAAATATGAAGGCGCGGAAGTGGCTACCGTTCACGAAGCTCAGGGCCGCAAAGGTTTGCTGGCTGATTACATGCGTCCAATTTACCGCCCGGCCAGTATTTCCGGTACGGCTGTAACCTGTCAGGTTGCCCCGGGTGACAACTGGATGATCCACGTTGCTGTTGAGCAATGTCAGCCCGGAGATGTATTAGTTGTATCGCCCACCAGTCACTGCATTGACGGTTTTTTTGGCGATTTGCTGGCTACCTCGTTAAAAGCCCGTGGCGTGAAAGGGTTAATCATTGACGGCGGTGTGCGTGATACCGCAACGCTGCAGGAAATGGAATTTCCCGTCTGGTCTAAAGCTATTTTTGCCCAGGGCACAGTGAAAGAAACCATTGCCAGCGTAAACGTGCCGGTGGTTTGTGCCGGCGCACTGATTCATCCGGGCGACATAATTGTTGCCGATGACGATGGTGTTGTGGTGGTGCAGCGTAACGAAGCGGATGCAGTGCATGAAAAAGTACAGAAGCGTCTTGATAACGAAGCATCCAAACGGGATCGCCTGGCCGCCGGAGAACTTGGGCTGGATATTTACAATATGCGTGAGCGTCTGGCTGAAAAAGGCCTGAAATATGTGTCTTACGAGGAGTACAGCAAGTGAAGGCCATTCCCTGCCATCTGATGCGCGGCGGAACGTCTAAAGGCTTGTATTTTCTGGCATCTTCGTTACCGGAAGATCCCTCATTGCGGGACCGGGTTTTGCTGGCTGCAATGGGCTCTCCGGATGACAGGCAAATCGACGGTGTTGGCGGTGCCCATCCGTTAACCAGCAAGGTAGCAGTAGTCAGTCCGTCCACCAGAGACGATGCCGACGTGGATTATCTTTTCCTGCAGGTTGTGGTGGATAAAGCCATGGTCAGTGATGGCCAGAATTGCGGAAATATTCTTGCAGGCGTGGGTCCTTTCGCGATTGAACAAGGCTTAATTGACGCACAGGAAGGTACCACCAGTGTGCGTATTCACATGGTTAATACCGGTGGCCTTGCGGTAGCACAGGTCGAAGTTAAAGACGGTGTGCCGGTATATGAAGGTGATGCCCGTATTGACGGCGTGCCGGGCACGGCTGCGCCGGTTCTGATTGATTTCCTCGATGTTGCCGGAGCCAGTTGCGGCGCACTGTTTCCCACCGGCAACGCCAAAGATGTGATTGATGGTGTGGAAGTGACCTGTATCGATAACGGCATGCCTGTTGTGCTGTTAAATGCCGCTGACTTTGGCTTAACAGGCGATGAGTCGCCTGCGGAAATTGAAAAAAATACCGGCGTTAAAGAACGCATTGAAAGCATCAGGTTAAAAGCGGGCCGGCAAATGAACCTTGGTGATGTAAGCGATAAAACTGTCCCTAAAATGTCGCTTATATCGGCCCCTGTCCGGGGTGGTTTGCTGAATACCCGCACCTTTATTCCACACCGTGTGCATGATGCCATAGGTGTACTGGGTTCGGTGAGTGTTGCTACAGCCTGCGTGGTGGACGGTTCCATCGCCTACGGCTACCTCAAAGGTTGTAGCGACTACTCCCGTCTTGAAATAGAACATCCGACCGGCAGTTTCACTGTGGCAATGGATGTGGAAGGCAGCGGTTCGCTGTCGACTTTAAAAATTAACCGTTCTGCGCTGTTGCGCACAGCCCGTTTGCTCATGCGGGGAGAAGTGCTGGTCGCAGACTCAGCTTTCTCTGCGCCCGGGAAACAATAAGTTACAGGATTGATTATGATTATTGATTGTCACGGCCATTACACAACGGCACCGGAACCACTTCAATTATTCCGTGATGCGCAACTGGCGGCGTTTAAGGCGGGTAAAGCGTTACCTGAAGTTCCTCATATCAGTGATGAGCAAATTCAGGAAAGTATTGAGAAAAACCAGCTTCGTTTGCTGATTGAGCGCGGTTCAGATATGACCATTTTTTCTCCCCGCGCGTCTGCCATGGCACACCACCTGGGGGATGAAGCCGTTTCTAAACAGTGGACCAGCGCATGTAATGATTTGATCAAGCGTGTGGTGGATTTATATCCGAAGCAATTTATCGGTGTTTGCCAGCTGCCACAATCACCGGGTGTGCCGATTAAAAATTCGGTGGATGAACTAGAACGTTGCGTGAACGAACTGGGTTTTGTTGGTTGTAACCTGAACCCGGATCCTTCCGGTGGTCACTGGACATCAAAGCCTCTGACAGATGAAAGCTGGTATCCCTTCTACGAAAAAATGGTAGAACTGGATGTACCGGCAATGATCCACGTGTCCGGCTCCTGTAATGCAAACTTCCATGCTACCGGCGCTCACTATATGAACGCAGACACCACGGCATTCATGCAGTTCCTGCAGGGAAATCTGTTTAAAGAGTTTCCGGATCTGCGTTTTATCATTCCTCATGGTGGCGGCGCAGTGCCTTATCACTGGGGACGTTACCGTGGTCTTGCCGATATGCTTGAGCAGCCCCCGTTACGTGAGCACGTGATGAAAAATGTGTATTTTGATACATGTGTGTATCACCAGCCGGGTATCGATTTATTGTTTGATGTTATCGATCTGGACAACATTCTGTTTGGTTCAGAAATGATTGGTGCTGTGCGCGGCATCGACCCGGAAACCGGTTACTACTTCGATGACACGAAACGTTATGTCGATGCGCTGGATTTAACTGAGGAACAACGAACGCAGGTTTACTCAGGGAATGCCCGCCGTGTTTATCCCCGTCTGGATGCAAAACTGAAATCCATGGGACTTTAATTCAAATAAAAAAATACCGCCGGGATGAGCTCCGGCGGTCTAAGGGTCCTGCCTTTTGGCTGGAGGAGTAGTACCAGGTTGAAAATTAACAGGCTCAATTCTCAAAAGGTGAAATCATCTTAATGCAAATGAGAATCTTTATCAATAAGATTTAACCAAAAAGTCCGGGTAAATCGCAACTGTCTCTTTTCCCCAAATCTCCGGTGCTGGTTTCCAGCCACTGTTCGGCAGTTTTAATACCTTCTTCCTTCAGTTCCAGAAGGAACGCCCTTGAATTGTCGTACTTACTCATCTGGTCAAGGGCAGACATTAATTCACTGTTTTCTATGATGTGGGTGCGGGTGGCCCGTATACGTTTCTCAAAATCTCCGGAAACCCAGCCCCATCGTTGAGACGAGGTTTTAATATCCAGCATTGAGC
Source organism: Alteromonas sp. (assembly GCF_984505615.1). Classification (NCBI taxonomy): domain Bacteria; kingdom Pseudomonadati; phylum Pseudomonadota; class Gammaproteobacteria; order Alteromonadales; family Alteromonadaceae; genus Alteromonas; species Alteromonas sp. The sequence continues at coordinate 26,583 of NZ_CFHOXV010000024.1, forward strand.
GCATCTCCCGCAAAAAAGCACAGTGAAATGTGAGTTCACTGATGCGGTCACTGATTTCTTCCGAACGGACAGGCAGTGCTCCCCGTTGTAACGGTTGCAGCAGTACAATCAGAACATCCTGAGCGTCACAACTGTGGATCAACGGAAAGATAGCCGGATTGGCCGCGTAGCCACCGTCCCAGTAGTGCTTATTATTTATCGTCACCGCTTTGTATACGTTGGGCAAACAGGCGGAAGCCAGAACGTGACTGACGGTCAGCTCCTGTTCATTGAAGAGTTCCAGTTTTCCCGTCGTCACTTCAGTTGCGGCAATGAATAAGCGAAAAGGGGAGTGGTGCTGCAATGCTTTGAAATCAGTGATTTCATCGAGCACATCCCGCAGCGGGTTGATGTCCATCGTATTGATGTCGTAGGGGGAAAAATGTTGAAACATGCTCATCCACCATTTGTTCAGTGATTGTTCCAATATTTTCGGCATGGGCATCTGTATACCTTTGTCAGCGATGGCTTCCCAGAATGCATCCAGTTGCGTCGCTGCACCCCGGCGACCGTCTTTACGCCAGCCTTCAGCCAGCATTACAGCATTCATTGCGCCGGCACTGGTGCCGCTGATGCCGTCAAACTCCAGCCACTCTTCTTCCAGCAGCCTGATTAACACTCCCCAGGTGAAAGCACCGTGGGCCCCGCCACCCTGTAAAGCGAGATTTATCTTCAGTGGTTTCATCGCCTGTTCCTTAAGTTATGCTGCTATGCAGCATTTTCAGGATAGCATACGGTTCTGCCCGGGGTTTAGTGCAAAATTGAATAAAAAATAAACATCTCAGGTGGGGAGGGGGAAACGGACAGCCTTATCCGGCTGTCCGGTAAACAGGTATTATCAGCTTCTGGCTGACCAGGGACCAGTTATTGCAACGGTTCTGGCTGGTGAATATAAATTAACAAACAGGGTACTGCCGTCCGGTGAGAAGCATGCGCCGGCAAGTTCAGTTTGATCATGTAAGCGGGCAAAAGGATACACGCTGCCATCAGGGGTTACACCCCGCAGATGGTTGTCAACGACCTCTGTGTACTGATCTTCACAAACAATTAAGTCACCAAAAGGTGCAACAGTAAGATTGTCGCCAAAGTTAAACAGAGATTTATCTGTACTTTCCAGGAACAATTGCAGCCGGCCCGGCTTAGCTGCTTCGTGTTCTGTGCCTTCAGACGCAGAAGGCTGATAGCGCATAATTTGTCCCAGTTGCTTCTTGCCGCCATTGGTACAGCAAAAATAGAGTTCACCGTCTCCCCAGTGGATCCCCTCACCACGGGCGAACAGGGCTGCGCCGTCTGCATATCCCCGTTTACGGAGATCATCTTCCGGACTCTCCGGGTCTGTCAAATCTATCCAGCTGGCGTCGAGCCATTGTTGCAGCGGCATTGCCGGGTTAACCCAGTTGCGGCTGTCGTAACCCGGACTGGCTTTCATTGCCAGTGCCTGTAGTCTGCCACCCTTGATAAGATCGCCGGGCACATCGGGAATAAAGCGGTAGAACAGGCTGTCTCCCCGGTCTTCCGTCATGTAAACAATACCGGTACGGGGATCTACCGCTGCAGCTTCATGGTTAAAACGGCCCATGGCTTTAAGCGGCTGAGGTGAGACAAGGGTTTGTGCTGTTGAGGGGACTTCAAAAACCCAGCCGTGGTCTTTACTGTTATAAGCCGACGGCTTATCAATACTCTCTTCGCAAGTGAGCCAGCTGCCCCAGGGAGTAATGCCACCGGAACAGTTCCGGATTGTGCCGCATAAACTCACATGCTGGCTTTCAGTTTCACCGGTGATTAAATTATACACCATGGTAGTCGTGCCACCGGGCAGTGCATTCCCGTCGGGGGCGGTGTCATAGGCGTCTGCAGTTTTGTGCGAGGCAACCGATGCAGGCTGTAAGGTCCGGTCTTTCGGGGTAAGCTCATGGTTTCTCACCAGAGCCACACGCTGATCGTCCAGTTTAAAACAGCCCATTCCGTCAGCTTTATCCGGCACATTCAGGCCGTCAGACATGGCCTGGCCCAGCGCTGAAATGACTTTATAAGTAAAGCCTTCCGGTAAATCCAGCAGGGAAGCCGGATCCGGTTTCAGCGGGCCAAACCCGGTCGCTGCACGCAGTCCGCCTGCGGCATGCTGAGTAGCTGCATTTGCGAGCCCGCCGAATGCGCTGCTCCCTGCAGACAGAGCCGCCAGGCCAAAGGTGAATTGTCGTCTTGTTATCATTATTGTGTTCTCATAAAAAAAGGTATTGTTACAATATAACAATACCTTAATTCTTCATGCCAGTCTGTTACGTTAAGATGAAACCGTAACAGGATTAACCGTCAGATCAGCGTCGTGGTGATGCATGCGCTGCGCCACGGAATATAGCATTCAACAGCATGACGTTCAGACCATCCATGTATGCGCGGCTCGAAGGGTCCTGGGTAAAACCTATCACCATGCCTTCGCCGGACGGTTGCACCATCAGAAATGGCTTATAAGCCAGCTGTTCACGGTTCTCGTCCCATAAATATCCGGATGCGAGCAGCTCATCAGCACCTTTATACCAGGCAACGTTTTTACCGGCATCCAGTTTCATGGGGGCAAAAATAGTATTGCCTGTTACCAGCGAAACCACTTCAGGATTGACCCCTGCGGTAAGCCAGTGCTCCTGGTCCACTTCAACCTTCGCAAGGATTCCGGCGACGTAATCCGGTGAACGCTGATTGTTTTCAATGCGGCGTATAAGTTGCGATTTATCAGTAATATGTGAACCGGCAACATGACCACGATGATCTGCCTGTTCATCTGCTTCCACCGTTTCATCGTTAAAGCTGTATTCCGGGTCTGCATCCAGCAAGCCGTTATCCGGTGAGGCTGCAAAAGCGGTTGCCTGTGCAAAAGTGATTAACACACCTCCCTGTTTTACCCAGCTCTTGAGGTTTTCAGCGCCGCGCTGGCCTAAGGCTCCGTCGTACCAGCCTGCGGGCAAAATGATCACCTGATAGTGGTTGAGGTTTCTGCTTGCCAGCATATCTGTCCGGATTGCTGTGACCGGATAATTAAATTGCCGCTCAATAACAAAGCGGGTGCTGCCGGCGCTCAGTGAGCTGGTGGGAGAATCCCAGGCCATAGCAATATTGGGTGCTGACATCACCGGTGTACTGCGGCTGCCGAAGCTGGGACCGTCGGTTACCCAACTGCTGTCAGTGCCTGTTACCAGCGCGCCGGTTTGTGCCGCAAGCGCGGCAATCTTCTCACTGGTGCCTTCGCCATTGGCTTTCACTTCAATAATTAATGTGCCGGCCGGAAACCGGCGCTTATCGTCGAAGTGAAGGCTTCATCAGCACTTTTTAGATAGATCCCCTGTTGCAGCGCAGCTGTCAGAAAACGGCCGGCTGCGGCATCACCCCAGGGCACCAGCCAGGCCACACTGGCGTCCGGTTTATCCACATTCCCTTTCAGGGGCAAGTCAGGTGTCACGTAGCTGCCTTTTACAGATAAACCATCATCACAACTGTCGGTTTTGACATTGAATAACAGTGGCAGAGACCATGCTGTTACATCATAAATTTCATCGTTCAGCTTGCGGGCCCGGCGCCGTTCCTGCTCTTTGATGAATGATTCCGCCATATCGACCTGGCGGGTAAAAGTGGTTTTCACAAACCGGCCACGGGGCTGGGCAGTATCAATGATATAGGCCCCTTTGTTATACCGGGTGCCACATGCTTTAAATGATTCGCCAGCCTGTTTTACTTCGACACCGTGGGTCGCCATTAATGTAGCCAGACGGTGGCTGCCGGCACGATCGGTGGTTGCCGGAATAATAAAGGTACGCTCGTCATCTTTTTTACCGGCTTCAATAGCATTAACCTGATACTGATAAAAATCGTTAAGGATTTTTTCACGGTTATCCGCGGCTGCCTCGAGGGTAGAAAGGGAAGCAACAAAGTGCTTTTGCACAGGATCCCGATAGTGATTCACTTTGCCGTCTTTATTTCTGAATGTCATTCCACGGGTAGAAGCCACTTCATAGGTGGCAGCAGACGCCCCGTAAAAAGTAGGCCAGCTGTCACCATAGCCAGGATAAAATGCGTCATAGACTTCGCGGGTAAAATAGTCAAAACCCATGCGGTCAAAATGTTTACCGTTGTTTCTGCCTATTAAATCGTTATTGTCGAGCTGTGCCTGCTGCATATGCGGGTTGATCGGGCTCGCTGCCGGCACGAAAAAGTAGGTGGAGTCACTGCCCATTTCGTGTAAATCAATGACTACCGTTGGCTTGAAGTGGTTCAGGGCATTCACCCGGCCCAGCGTTTCAGGCTGGGTAATGGCAAGCCAGTCGCGGTTCATGTCAAACAGATAGTGGTTACTTCTGCCCCTGGGCCATGGTTCATTCTGATCGACGCTCAGGCGATCATCGCAGTCCTGTAAGCCGGTGGAGGAATAGTAATTGTGCGTAAACCGGGTGCGGCCATCTGGGTTTTGCAGCGGGTCGATAAAGACCAGTGTGTTTTTTAGCACCTTCGCCGTCAACGGGTCGTTCTGTGCTGCCAGCAAGTGATAAGCCGTCATCATTGCGGCATCGGTACTGCTGATTTCGTTGCCGTGAACACCGTGCTGAAGCCATACCGACGAGGGCAGGGAAGCGATAAGCTTATTAGCTTCAACACGGGAAGTTTTTCGGGGGTCGGCCAGGCGGTTCATATTTGCTGCGAACGGCTCAAGGTCCTTAATATGCTCGGGCGAACCGATAGCAACATAGATAAGCGCACGGCCCTCCCAGCTTTCTGCGTATTTAACCAGATGGACCCGCTCCGGAGCCGCTTCTGCCAGTGCTTTGAAATAGGTCAGCATATCACTGTGGGTCGTGATGCGTTCGCCGGTGTTATACCCGAGCACCGATTTTACCGTGGGGATGGACGGGCTGTACTGTGCGCCAGGCCACATTTCAAAACTTTCTGTTTGCTGGGGCGTGCTTGCAATAGCTTTTCCTGCACTGAAGCACAAAGAGGCTGTGAGTGCAGAAATAGTGAATAAGTGTCTGAGTGTCATGATTTTTCCGGTCAGATATTTTTATTATGCAAAGTGAATCATAGCAATTAAAAGCACCCCGCAACATTTCCCTTATCAGTGGTTTTCAGGGCTTTATCGAATCGTTTTGCTGTAATTCGTCTTAAAAATAAGCATTTACATTTGTTTTACTTGAAGGTAACCGGTCGTACCAGTAGGATGCGGCCCTTTTTCAATAATCATAGAGTTTTTATGAAGCATCCTTTATTCGTCCGTACAGCGCTTGCGCTTTCTGTAGCCGGACTGTTCTCTTCTTCTGCTTTCTCTGCAGGTTTTCAGGTCAATGAACACAGTGCGAACGGACTGGGTCGCGCTATGGCGGGTCAGGCTGCAAAGCCGGAAAACGCTTCTGTGCTGGCAACCAACCCGGCTGCTATCACCGCGTTTGATAAAGCACAATTCAGCGCCCAGGTCAGCTATCTTGACCCCGAAGTGGATATCCGTGGTGACATGACCACCTCAGTAGGCGGCGCAACCATTACCAGCGATGCCAGTGCTGAAGACATTGCTGAATCAGCCGTCATCCCTTCCATATTTTACGCTGCGCCGGTTAACGATAAGTTCTCCTGGGGTATTGGTTTGTTTACCAGCTACGGCCTGTCGACAGATTACAGCGATGATTACAATGCGCTGCATTATGCAGATGAAGCTGAGATCATCTCTTTTACGGTAAATCCGGCTGTCGCCTGGAAAGCAACGGACACATTAAGTCTGGGGCTTGGCCTGAATGTTACTTATGCCGATGCGAAAATCAGTACCTCTATTCCTCAGGTCTTTGGTCAGGTGATGGGCAATCCGGCGCTGGGCAACCTGACTATTGTCGAAATGGCCGGTGATGATATCGGCTATGGCTGGAACGCCGGTGTATTCTGGCAACCGGCTGACGGTACTAATGTGGCGTTAAGTTACCGGGCAGAAACACAGCTGGAACTGGCCGGTGAAATTAAGTCAGATCTGGGTGTGCTGATCCCTGAAGTTGCTGAGCTGTATAATCAGGGCGGTAGTCTGGATTTGAATTTCGCTGCAGTCACTGAGCTGGCCATCGATCAAGAAATTGATGAGCAATGGTCTGTGCAGGCCAGTGTGAATTACACAGACTGGAGCACCTTTGACAAGCTGGAAGCGAATCTGGACAGTGGCTATGATTTGCTGCTCAAAGAAGAAGATTTTGAAGATACCTGGCGCTGGAGTGCAGGTGTTACTTATCAGTATGATGAGAAACTGACGCTGCGTGCCGGTTATGCTTATGATGAAGGTGCTGTGAGTTTTGCACACCGTTCACTGAGCATTCCTGACACAGATCGTCACTGGGTAAGTGCCGGAGCAACCTGGGCGCTGACTGACGACACCAGTGTGGATATGGCCTACGTGTATATCAAAGGACGTGAAGCGGCGGTATCTCAGCAACGTGCAATCGGCTCTATTGTCAGCGATCTTACCGCTACAGAGCATGCGAAAGCGCAAATTCTGAGCGTACAGATTAATACCGCATTTTAACAGGCCGGGGCATCAGCCCCGGCGGCTTATCCAGAGACCAAAAGCACAGCAGCAACGGCCGCTGTGCTTTTTTATTGTCAGAACCAAATCCGCGCGCCGGCAATAAAGCCGAATTCGGACGTGTCTTCACCGTTTGCAGCGGTAGTGTTCGCAGTTTGTCCTAACTGCTTTTGCCAGTAAACACCAATGTATGGCGCAAACTCCCGCACCACTTCCTGACGGTAACGCAAGCCGAACCGCACGGATTCAATTCCGGCCTCCCTGCCAAAGCGCTCTGAATCTGTCAGGTTGGTATTCACCGTTAACCTGGGTTGAAGATAACTGGTTTGCGTCAGCAAAAAGTCATACTCAAACTCATTCAGCCACTGAACGTCGCCGTCTTCATTGATAAGCAAACTGGAGTCGGTTTCAAAGTAGTAAGGCGCCAGGCCAGTCAGACTGAATACTGCATAGTGCTCGGCGTTCTCTCCGGACGACATCTCACCTTTCAGACCAAGGCCCGCCTGCAGCGACCAGAAAGATGAAATCATGTAGCTGTAGCTGATATCTGTTCTTTCAAGGTCGGTGGGATGACCATCGTTTTGCTGATTTTCACCCTCAGTCCTTAACACAACGCGGTGATAATCGCCGCCGTACCAGGCGGTGGCATCCCAGGTAAACACATTTTCTTTATCTGTATTACGGGATAATTCCAGCCTGTCGAGCATGACTTGCCAGGCAGACATTTCCATCATTGGCGACGGCCAGTCTGATTTATCCTCTGCCTGTGTGCAGGTTGGGAATGTAATACTGCTGAGCACAGCAACGGCTAAAAGATTGAATTTAACCATGATGATGCCCTCCGTGCTGAACACTGACTACCCTGAACATGCCGGCTTCCATGTGATAGAGCAGATGGCAGTGGAATGCCCAGTCACCCATAGCATCCGCGGTGATAAGTAATGACACTTTTTCTGAGGGTTTTAAGCTGATGGTATGTTTTCGTGGACGGGGATACTGACCATTTTCCAGTTCCATCCACATACCATGTAAATGGATAGGGTGGTCCATCATGGTATCGTTTACCAGCACCAGTCTTAACCTTTCTCCGTGGCGGAACACCACCGGTCCGTCAACCTCGCTGAACTTTTTGCCGTCAAATGACCACATGTAGCGCTGCATGTTTCCGGTAAGGTGAAGTTCGAGGTTGCGGGACGGTTCACGTTCGTCCCCCCAGGTTTGTGCTCCGGTGAGATCTTTATAAACGAGTACCCGGCGACCGTCATTACCCAGGCCAATACCGGGTTCGTCCAGTCTTGAACGGGGATTCGCTGCAATCATCGCTGCCCCCGGACCGTGTCCGTCCGGGTCGTGATGAATGGCAATATCATCGACGGCAGGTTTGCCGCTGCCCTGCATTTCATGACCACCGTGATTCATTGCGCTGTGATCCATATTTCCATGGCTCATTTGGCTATGATCCATACTACTATGGTCTCCGGGCGTCGTTGCGCCGGAGGCGCTTGTTTCCGCAGGGGGATGGTTCATAGCAGCATGATTCATTCCACTATGGCCCATGCTGCCATGGCCAGTATCGTCGTGGCTCATACTACTGTGATCCATGTCACCATGATCCATGCTCATGGCATCCATACCGCGTTCAGTAATCGTCCGGCGGGGAGGGACGGCGGCGCTCATTCCGGGCCGTGGCGCGAGTGTGCCGCGAACAAAGCCGCTGCGATCATAGCTTTCGGCAAAGAGGGTATAAGCTTTGTTCTCTTTGGGCTGTACAATCACATCGTAACTTTCTGCAATGGCAATACGGATTTCATCAACGGTGACAGGTTTTACCGGCTGACCGTCGGCCGCGACAACCGTCATTTCCAGTCCCGGAATACGGAAATCGAAATAGGTCATGGCGGAACCGTTCACCAGCCGCAGCCTGACTTTTTCACCCGGATTAAACAGAGCCTCCCAGTTCATCACCGCATCCCGGCCATTCATCAGGTAGGTATATGCGCTGGCTGACACATCAGCAATATCCCTGGGATCCATCCGCATGCTGTTCCACATACTGCGAACATGCCATGTATCGGCCAGGCCTTGCTCTTCCACATCTTTTAAGGTGTCGAAAATGGTCCGTTTCTGGTAGTTGTAATAACCTTCAGACACTTTTAGTTTACGGAATATGTCGTGAGGATCTTCAAAGGTCCAGTCTGACAGCAGGATCATATGTTCGCGGTCGGCACCAATATTGCCGTCAGCGGGATGAATAACCAGCGGGCCAAGATGCCCAATCTGTTCCTGTAAGCCCGAGTGGCTGTGGTACCAGTAGGTACCGCTTTGTTGCAAATCAAATTCGTATCTGAAGGTTTCGCCCGGCTTTATGCCGGCAAAGGACAGGCCCGGCACACCGTCCATGTTGGCGGGTAAAATGATGCCGTGCCAGTGGATTGACGTGTCTTCGCTGAGGGCATTGCTGACGTTAATTATTGCCCGTTCACCTTCGCGAAAACGTAATAGTGGCCCCGGCATCTGACCGTTAATGGTAATGGTGTTATTTTTCTTATTGCCAAAAGAAAATGTTTGCTGGCTGATCTTCAGATTAACTTCATTATTATTGGTCTGAAATTCAGTGTTCCCCTGAGCAACAGCCCAACGCGGGGCGGCCTGATATAATGCCATCGCTGACATAGAGGTCACCGCGCCGCAAAGAAAACGACGACGTGACGAATCCTGGTTTTTCATGACTATTTCCGGTTAAAAATGTAATGTCCGCCTGCATGCAATGCAGGAGGTGCTTAACTGTAATTAACTTAACCGGATAGGTGGCTTGAAGGGCGGACCACCATGAGCAGTCAGCGGTTCTGATATGGTGTTAATGGTATCACTCACCACAACTGCTGCGGTGAAGTGCGTAAAGTGAGACAGCACGAACAGGCTATTGTGGCACATAGAGACATCACAATGACACTCGTGTTTACAGCAGTCTTCCTGAGTCATACCAGACATCATTGCATCAGACTTTGTATAGTCCTGCATGTGGCCGGTCATATTCATTTCCACAGATTGCATTGCATGGTGCCGCGCAGGATCGTGCACAGTCCCTTGTGCGTTCATTGTGAACACACCAAGCAGACAAACCATTAAAAATGCAGTGAAGACTTTCATCAGAGAAATAAATTGTTCCTGTTCATTTACCTTTTCAGAATATAACGGTCGCCGGATGCTATGCAAGAGCAGACACGCAATCATGCGACTCTGTTGCCTGATTTCACGGCAGGCAGCTTCATGCTAAAGTTTAATGTTTAAAAATTGTTAATGTGTGGTAAATTTAAGTTGTTGATAACCAAAAACGGGAAGTCCGCTATGAACCACCGTATTGATAAAATGAAAAACTATCTGAAAGATTGTGTGTCCGATCCGGTACTGTATTGTTTTGCTGCGGGTCTGATGATGTTGCTTATTGTGGAAAACAATCTGGTGATCAATCTTTAAAGCCTCAGGCTTTTTCTTTCATATCCGTTGAAGTCAGTTTTCTCAGTGAGGGGAATTGCCAGATTCCCCATCCAACCACACCAAAAGCTGTGATTGCTCCAATCAATGCAGCGCCGGCGGGTCCTGCTGCGGCAGCTACCGTTCCCGCTCTGAAATCCCCCAGTTGATTTGATGACGCGATGAAGATGGCATTCAGCGCGCCCACACGCCCCCGTAGTGCATCCGGTGTATTATGCTGAATAACGGAGCCGCGGATAACTACGCTGAACATATCTGATGCGCCATAAATGAATAAGCATGCGCAGGCTATCAAGATACTGGTCGTCTGCGAAAATACGAGTACCGAGCAGGCAAAGACAAACAGGGCAGTGAATAGTGTATAACCGGCGTGGCGGAAGTCGGTTTTAAATTTCGACAGATAAATGCCGATGAGTACCGCGCCGATAGCGGGCATGGCCCTCAGCATGCCCAGCCCTTGCGGACCTGTGTGCAGAATGTCCGCGGCATAAACGGGTAACAATGCCACGACGGAACCGCCCAGCACGATGAGTAAATCCAGCGACAAACTTCCCAGTACGATGGGATTTCGCTGCATGAAATGTACGCCTTCCCACAAGGCTTTTTTACTACGTTGTCCTCGGGTATTAGCAGGGCCAATCGGGGGCAGAAACAAGAAACAAATGCTGATCACAAAGCAAATTACGCATACTGTCCAGTACACTTTGAAGTCCATTAACGCTATCAGCAGACCGGCGACGAAGGGACCGGCGGTTAGTGCCAGATTCCACACGGTGCTGGTAATCGCGATGGCTGCGCCAAGCCGGTAGGGGGGCACCAGGTTGGGCACAATGGCCTGCATGGACGGAGATATAAACGCTTTGACGGTGCCGAGTGCCATTAATAACGACAGTAAAACCCACTTATTGAAGTTACCGTCGTGCATCTCAAAGGCGATACAAAGAATGATACCCAGCCAGCAAACGGCCCCGGTTTGCAGTACCTTCTTACGGGACATATGGTCGGCAACCCAGCCGGTAAGGATAAAGAAAACATACACCGGGACGATTTGAAATAATCCTACCAGCGCCAGGTCGAAGGGATCTTTTGTGGCCTGATATAAATGCCAGCCAACAGCAGTGCCTAATATGGAGTCTATGACACTGAACAGCCCTCTGCCGGTGAGAAATGCGTAAAATCCGGGCGGAAAACGTCCTGATTGTCGTGTCATAGTATCCTTTACTGGTTGAGCATCCTTTTACGGAGCGATGACTTAACGTAGATGTTGGAAGATTATCTCTTCAATTTGTTTGCCTAGGTCCCGCAATACATTGATATCCTGATCAGAAAACGTGCGGGGCGCGTCATAGATAACGCACAATGTACCCAGCTCGTAACCATCCGGGGATTTCAGGATCATGCCAGCATAAGCGCGGATAAAGGGTTCACCTTTAACCAGCGGACTGCCTGCAAAGCGGTTATCCTGTGTGGCATCAGGTACAATCAAGTATTCTTCTTCGGCAATGGCATAAGTACAGAAAGACACATTTCGCGGCGTCTCAGTTTTATCCAGACATTGTCTGGATTTAAACCACTGGCGATCTTCTGCTATCAGACTGATAAGACATATCTTACAGTCAAAATACGCTTGCGCGGCTTTCGTTATCGCATCTAACCGTTCATCCGGCTCAGTATCGAGAATTTTCAGGTCGTGCAACGCTTTTAAGCGGGCGTCTTCGTGGGGCAGAACGGGATAATCCATACAGGGGTCACATCAGATCCGCAAGGGACCGGCCAATGTTTGTTACGACAGGTATGGGATTCTATATTAACTCTGCGCGGTGAAGAATATTTTTTCTTTAAATTTGAACTATAGTATAGAGACTATGTTTTAATGCGTTACGCTGAACACGGTTTACGTGTGTAACATGTTGTAGCAGCGGAAAAAAAACAGGATTTTCTGAGGTGGAAGGTCAGGTAAAGGAATAGATGTTTAAAGTTCAGTCGCACATGCAAAAACTGCTGGCCACTTTTCTGGTCTCAACAGGCTATATATTGTTTGGACTGCTCAGTATATGGGCTGCCATTCCGCCCGGTTTTGCTACGGTAGTCTGGCCCGCTGCCGGCCTCGGTCTGCTGGCCGTACTTTTGCTTGGCCCGTTTGCATTATTTGGTGTATTCGCCGGTGCTGCAGTGCTTAATTTCATTATATCTTTAAACTATGCCGGCGGAGAGCCGTCATTGTTTGTTTCCGGCATGATGGGGGCGTTCGCGGCAACACAGGCGCTGGTCGGGCGGGTATTGATTGTCAGTGTCATTCCCGCGCCGGTTAATTTTGTGCGACCTGCGGTGGTGGCGAAATTTTTATTGCTCGGAGCAATTATCAGCCCCTTAACCGGCGCCACTTTGAGTAATATTTTTCTCTGGGCACAGGGGGTTATTTCTGACCAGGACTGGTTTAAAAACTGGGTAAGCTGGTATATGGGCGATGCTATCGGCATCGTGTTTATCATTCCCTGGCTACTGGTATTTACACCGAAAACCCTGTCTTCTCATGTATCCAAGGTCCGCTTTGTATTCTATTCCCTGATCACTATTACCTCCTGCACGGCGTTGCTGGGTTGGCTGGTGACCAAAACGGAAATGGAAAAACACAAAGTTGAGTTTACTGTTAATGTGAACGTCCTTGAGCGTGCACTCAGCGGTGAATTGTCCAAAGTTTCGGATATCCTTCAGGCGCTGGCGGGTTTTGTCAGAATTCAGGAAGATGTCACCCCTTCAGAATACCGTGTCTTTACGCTGGACCTGTTAAAGCGGAACCCTTCAATTCACGGGTTATCATGGAATGAAAGACTGGAAGGGCGGGAACTGAAGGCGTTTGAAACGGCTATGCAGGCGAGTTATGAGGCCTTCGACCCCACCATTCATTTTGAAGTGAAAGGTCTGGATGCCAAAGAAGATATGGTTGCGGTAGATAACCGTGATACCCACGTAATCGTGTCGTTTATTGAGCCTATGACGGGCAACATAAAAGCTCTGGGTCTGGATGTATATTCACAAATATCCCGCCGGAAAGCGCTGGATAACGCGTGGTCCAGCCATCGTTTATTCCCCACTGCGCCTATCAACCTTGTTCAGGGAGACCGCTCTGAGCCCGGCGTACTCATGTTCATGCCGGGTGGAAAAACCACTGGATCAAATCATTCCGGTTATGCCACTGCGGTTTTGAAAGCTCGGGAAATGATTGAGAATGCCTTTGGTGATTCTCTTTTGCCTACCCTGGGCGTACTGGTCTTTGATCCGGCGGCACCGTCCGGCCAGTCCACCTTGTTCCGGCAAAATCTCTCCGGCGAAGACGTAGAATACCTGACTACAGGATGGAATAAGTCCGCACAGAACAAAGCGGGCTTCCTGGCTGAGCGTTTTCCGCTAAATGAGGTCAGAACGATTACAGTCGGGGGCCACAGTTGGGTGCTGCTGCAGGTGAGCGGCAGCAGCTTTCTTTATCAGCCCTGGGGCGTGCATTTACTGCTGGCAGGTTCTGTATTGTTCGCAGGGCTGCTGGGCTGGTTCATTATTATTGTGGCCGGGCATACTGATGAAATTGAATATCAGGTAAAACGCCGGACCCGTGATTTGACTCAGGCTAACAGCAGACTGGTTGAGTCAGAGTTTGCTCAGGCTGAAGCGGTTAAAGACGCAGAACGTTCTAACCGTGCGAAAAGTGAATTTCTTGCCAATATGAGCCATGAAATCCGTACGCCGCTGAATGCTATTCTGGGATTAAGCCGTTTAGGGCTGAACCAGGAGCCGCCGGCCAACTTCCGTGACAAGTTCGAAAAAATCAATCATTCCGGCGAGCTGTTGCTGGGTATTATTAACGACATTCTGGATTTTTCCAAAATCGAAGCGCAGAAACTGGAACTTGAGGAACAGATTTTTTCTATAAAGGACATTATCAGCCAGTTGCGGGATTTGTTTCTCGAACAGGCCAAAGCGAAGGGGATTGAACTGCAATTCCGTTTCGACGGTAAACTTCGCCCCTGGCTTACCGGTGACTCGTTGCGTCTGCGGCAGATACTGGTGAACTTACTCAGCAATGCCATTAAATTCACCAGTGAGGGAAGTGTTACCCTGGTGTGCCGGTATGAAGATATCGACGATCATGAATGCTTGCTGGTAATTTCAGTGACAGACACCGGGATTGGCATGTCGGAAAGTCAGCAGAAGGTAGTCTTTGATGCCTTCACGCAGGCGGACTCTTCAACCAGCCGCAAATTTGGTGGTACAGGGCTGGGAATGACCATCAGCCATCGTCTGGCAACCGCCATGGACGGGAATATCTCAGTAACAAGCCGGCAGGGCGAGGGCACGACTTTTATAGTAAAAGTGCCGTTTAAGTTACCTCAGCCACGGGAAATTGATGAGTTTAAAGCTGAGCGGGCAAGGGTAAGGGATAACCGTGAAGGGGCTTTAAGCGGTCACGTATTACTGGTAGAAGATAACGAGATTAACCAGGAAGTTGTGGGTGAACAGTTACGTCACCTTGGACTGGATGTCACCATGGCAGATAACGGGGCGCTGGCTGTGGCTGCAACGCGTCGCCATCATTTTGATATTATTTTAATGGATATTCAGATGCCGGTGATGGACGGCTATGAAGCGACCCGGCAAATCCGCGAATCAGGGATCAATGTACCGGTTATTGCTCTGACCGCTGCGGCCATGGTGGAAGACAAACGTAAAGCGCTGGAATGTGGCATGGATGATCATTTAAGCAAGCCATTCCGGCAGGAAGAAATGTATGCGGCACTGACTAAATGGTTAAACGCATCAAAACCTTCCCTGACGTCACCCCGTGACGACAGAGAGACGTAATATTATTTACCCGGTGACATCTTTTGCAGTTTTCTTTGTAAAGTCCGGCGGTGCATTCCCAGTGCTTTCGCTGTAGCGGAAATATTGTTTTCGTGATCGTGCAGGGTGCGCTGAATATGTTCCCATTCCGCCTGCGCCGGCGTCATCGGTGTCAGTGATTCTGTTTCATCCGCGGCTGATACCACCCCGAGGCGTTGCAAAATGGTCTGGAAAGAAACCGGTTTGGTTAAGTAGTCTGTGGCACCGCTTTTTATGGCCCGCACGGTGGTAGGAATGCTGGCGTATCCTGTCATCACAATCAGGTGTCGGGGGCAAAAGCGGGCGGCAAGCTGTTCAATAAAATCCAGTCCGGTTTCATCCTGCAGCATCATATCCAGCAAAATTGCATAAACACCGGTTTGCCAGTGGTGCATGGCTTCGCTGGCCGATGCAAAGCAATGTACATTAAATTCTGTTTTGGTGGCGAACCGTCTGGCAAGCACTTGCGAAAGTCTGGGATCATCGTCAATGATAAAGATAGTCTGCATTATTGCTCTGCCGGCAAAATAACCGTGGTTTCAAGTGTGAGAGTGCCCCGGCTATCAATAATTTCCCAACTGACTTTGCCACCGAACCGCTCAATTGTTGCGTTTGTCAGCACACTGGCAACCCCGTTTCCTTTTTCGCTGTGAACAAGTTGCCTGCCGATGACCGGTGCGTGTTCAGGTGGCGCATTATTCAGCGGATTGGCTATCCGCAACGTCCATTGACCGGTGCTGACAACCTGAGTGATGCTCACGCCGTTGTCTGTTTCACCGGACGCTTCCTCACAGGCATTAACGACAATATTTGTAAGCGCAGGCAGCAGGGTGCGGTCAGCGTGAATATTGCAATCGTTATTACAGGTTTGCCAGTGAATAAGGGCTTCCGGTCTGGCAAGGGTCAGACTATGCCGTAATGCTTTGATTAATCCTGAGCTGCGGTAGGTTGTGGTGCGGGACTCTCTGACATCATCAGCCACTTCCCGCCAGTCAGATAACAAACCATTCAGTCTGCTGACCTGTTCACTGAGCTCTTTTATGAGTGCCGGATCCGGGCTGTCCCGCCACTCTTCCAGTAGTAAATTAATTGTCTGAACCGGCGTCGCAGCATCATGGGTAAGTTGTGCGGCGGCAGTGCCAATAGCCAGGAGTTGTTCATTTCTTAACTGAGTTTCTCTGAGCGCAACAATAGCCGCATTGCGCTTTCTTAACTGGCGGCGGTAATAAAAAATGATGGCTGCGATAAACACGCTGGTGCCGGCAAAACTCCACACCATATTGGCCGCATGCTGCGCCATACCATCATGATGAGAAGCAGGGGAAGCAAGCAGTTGTAATAACTGGGCACCGGTACTGATAAGCAATACCGCCGTGGCCAACCTGAAGGGAAGTTGTACCAGACCGGCGACAAGGGGGATCAGTAATATGATGGCGTAGGGATTACTGGCCGCACCGTTCAATCCGATAAGCCAGTTTATCAGCACGATTTCCAGCACCGTGCAGACAAACAACGCTACGGCGTTCAGCCGGCGCTTTTCGGGTAGCAGGGTGAGCAAGATCAGTAGCATCAGCGTGGATTACCGCATTGTCTGTTATTCCGGCGTACTGCTTCTGCAGAGCGGGCCTGATTATAGAGTGCTCTGCGGCGTACAACCGCAGAGTATAAAGTGTTAAGGCTAAAACGCCAGTGTTACGCCAAGGTCAAAAGACCGCCCCCTTCCGGCAATCTGCGCGAAGCCCTGTTCCGGCGTTTGCTTAAACTGAGCAATGTTGACGCCGCCAGCGGGCTCTTCATACCAGGTATCCAGCAGATTATGGATGTCGAAGTGGAAAGTCATATTACCCTGTTGCCATGCAGTAGACAGATGCAGCAGTGACCAGGCGTCAGTGGTGTTCTCATTCCGCCGGTTATCCACATCGTTTTTACTGCCTGTCCATTGCCACGATAATGCACCTGAGAACGACGATATGGCATATTCCAGGCTCATAGTATTCTGTACCGGTATGATTTGGTAAAGATTGCCTTCTCCGTGACGGCGCTCACCTTGTTGCCAGCTGAACGCTGTTTTCCAGGTCAGTGCCCCTGCTTCATTGTCAAACAGACGCTTCGATGCTTTTACATCAGCACCGGTAAGGGTGGCGTCTGTGTTTATAAATTGCAGAATGTTTCTCTGTCCTGCAGCGGAGTCTGTGCGGTTGAAAGTACCGGAGACATCGACGTCAATGTAGTCTGATACCCGCGTGTACCAGATACTCACTTCTGCTGCCCAGTCTGATTTTTCAGCTTGCCAGGACACCGACGCTGTACTGGCGGTTTCAGGTGCAAGATTGATGTTGCCGATATAGCCGTTGCCGTCCCCGAACCAGCCAATCATGGATGTTGCCATGGCGCTGGCTCCCCAGCTGTAGCGTTCATAAAGGTTAGGGGCGCGGTTCTTTCTTGCAATACCTAGGGTCAGGCTTTGATCGCCGGATAATTTGCGTGTAGCCAGCAACGTGGCGTCGAACAGTGTGTCAGACTGACTCCGGTCTGCTGAATTAAATGCGCTGGCTGCTGCCAGATTGTTTGTCATCATCGTCCCGCTGCTCGTTGTCATATCACCTATGGACATGCCACCCATGGACATTCCATCCATGCTGCTGTTGACATATGCCTGAACTTCACCGGTATCCGTTGTGACATATTCAGCGCGCAGTCCCGCCTGGTACTGCCAGTCTTTATCAGCGGCGGACAACCATTCAGCCCAGGCTGCAAGGCGGTCCCGCTCCCCGTCATTAATGTTGATGTAGTCATTGGGGCCCATCATGGCTGAGCCTTCCACAGCCGGCCACCAGTCGTCCAGGCGATTGGCGTAATATTCCTGACCAAAAACAAAGGTACCGCTGTTATCTGCCGGCATTGTCCACTTCAGCTTTACTGCAGTATCGTGGCTGTCTGTGTTCATTGGCATCATGCCTGTTTTCTCCGCCGTGAAGAAACCCATTTCATGGGTGGTATGACGGGTACTGGCGGTGGCATCCAGGGCAATATCTCCGAACTGTCGCTGGTACAGTGCCGTAATGCCTGTACTGGTATTGTCAGTCATGTCCATGTACTGGTTCGGGAAGCCCTGATAGGGGATACGCTGGTGAGAAATGCTCAGTTGCAGGCGTTGTGATGCATCCTGATAACCACCACTCAGCAAATGGTTTGTGGCTTTATAAAGGGTATCAGGTACCAGGTTACCATGCCCGTCTTCGTAGCTTTCTGCTTTGGACTGATTTCCTGCATAGCTCAGATACCATGTGTCACTGGCAACAGTGGCATCAGCGCTCAGGGTTCTGCCATTGTCGTTGCTTTGATAAAAATACCCCAGCGACCCTTTCTCAAACGTTACCGTATTACTTGAATTGAATGCCGGTGTGAAAGTAGACAATGCAATAACCCCGGCAATATTGTCACCGCCGGCACTGACCGGAGATACGCCCGGTAAAACGGCAATGGTATTGACCTGATTGGCGGAAACATATGACAGAGGCGGGTTCATCTGGTTACCACAAGCTGCAGTAACAGGCACACCGTCGGTGAGTAGCTGAATGCGGTCACCCATCATACCGTTCATCACCGGTATTGCAGAGACACCGCCTGCTGCTGAAAACGTGATACCGGCTTGTGCCAGACGGGATGAGAGGTTCTCATCACCATGAAGATGAGGCTGGCGGGTGGTGACTTCGATGGTTTCCACCGGAGTTTCTCCGGCAGAAGCTAATGTACTGAGCAGTGTGGTTGCAGACAACACAGCATAGGGGAATGGTTTCACTTACATTTTCCGGTTATTAAATCCGGCGATAGTGTAACGGCGGCGTCGCAAAACCAACATGCGACAAATTGTCGCACATGTTCAAAAGTTAAGCGTTTGAGAAGTTTAGTGATATTTATTTGGCTTTACGGAAGATAAGCCCTTATTCAGGCTCAGAAATCATGTAACAATAGCCGTTCATCCGGTCCATCCTTGTCATACTAATGATTAGTTGCGGCTTTATCATATTGGTTATACGTTTCAGGTATAAAGTTATTCTGTAGGATATTGTAGTGTCTGATAATCTGGTTTCTGTTAAGACTCTCGATAAAGAGCAACTTAAACACGCAACAATTTTTTCCGGTATCAGCCCGAAGGCCATGCGCCGGGTGTTTGCTGCGTGGTGTATTTTTTGTGTTGTAGTCGCCATTATTGTGGTTATGGCTCCTGATTTATCTCAGGTTTTCCAACTTACCGTGTTTGGTGTACTGATTGCGTTTACGCTGGCCATGTTTGGTCAAAGCCGCATCGCTGAAGGCTGGCCGGCTGTACTTTCCAGTGACAATGAAATTTGCGTGATCCGCGATCCGCAAAAGCGGGAATTTATTTGTGTCCCTGTCAGTCTGGTTACCGCAGCTGAACCCGCGCTGATAAAGCCAAATAAAAAAGCACTGGCGCTAATGCTGGATACGCAGCGGCTATCGGAAAACGATATCAGTACCCTCAATCAGGCGGTCTGGCCACGGGACGACCGGTTGCTGGCTCTTGCGCACTTTATATCCCGCGATAAAGCATGCCAGAAAATTAATTCCTTCCTTTCCTGATATTCATTTCTTCCTGCGTTTGCACAAAAAATGAGCAGGTGCGGGGAGGCTTGTCCCAATTTGACCTGCCATGGGGACAATATTCACAGATAGAATTGTTTTTCAAATTTCATTAATGGTAATGTTGTCTTACCTTTGATCGTGAAATCAGTACGCTTATTTCTTTAATGTATTGATATTTAGGGTTAATACTGATTGTGGTGGTATCTAAAAATTGGTAATAAACGCCGCTTATAGAGAGATGGCGTGAATTCTGCAAACGTAAATCCTGCAGATTGAAGTGCAGAAAGGTAGCAAATTGATTGCTGCACCTGTAGCACCAGTACAAGTTAAATGTGCGTTTCCTTAAGTTTTAGGGTCCATGAGACCTGTCGCAGAAATGCGGACAGAGTGTGAAAACAGCAAGGAGGCAACATGACCCCCGGTACAATTTTACAAATTCTGGTCGTTGAAGACGATCCTGTGGTAGCAAGCCAGTTAACCTGCTTTTTGACCGGACTGGGATGGAGAGTGGATTTTGCTGCCAGCGGAAAGCTGGCTATCCGTCTGAGCAAGGCTCAGCGGTACGACGCTATTCTGCTTGATGTGGCGATGCCGGATTTACCCGGTGCGGATATACTGGCACAAATAAAACAAGCCTGTGATTCGCCGGTATTACTGATGAACCCCGGGCAAGACCCCGCAGGTAACGCAGCCTTTGCCGCTGCAGATGACAGTGTTCCTGATCCTTCAGACTACCGTGACATTGTGAGTCGTTGTCAACGCTTTGCCACACAGGAACCGCTGGCAATCACAGCCTGACAAAATACCTTCAAAAGAGAGTTCATGTAAACCTGTAGCTGAAAAGCCACAGGTTTTTTTATGCCTGTTTAACTGATGGACTAGTTCTTAGTCTCAGTGTTGTGAGCAAGGGAAAGTGGTCGGAGCCTACATCCGGCATTCTTTCTATTTTGACCAGTTCGAAATGCTCAGTATGAAAGACATGGTCAAGGGGCCAGCGCAGCAACGGATAATCCGCATGGAAAGTGTTGAAAAATCCACGGCCACGACGGGGATCCAGCATGCCACTTATTTTTCTGAATTTTCGGGTTGTCGGTGACCATGCCACATCATTGAGGTCGCCGGTGACAATGGCCGGCTGCTTTAGCTTTGCCATTTCTTTTCCTACCCGTGTCAGTTCCTTATCTCTGGGTCCGGCAGATTTATTTTCTGTGGGACTTGGCGGTTTAGGGTGTACAAAATGGATTTTTACCTGAGTACCCGCCATTTCCTGCCAGATTTCCATAGATGGCACGTCATCTTCAATAATGAACCGGATTTTTTCGTTGCCGAAGGGGCGCCGGCTATAAAGATGCATGCCGTAAAGATTTTCCAGCGGACAAGAGAGGCGGTAAGGATAGTCGTCGTGAAGGACCGTTAATGCCTGCTCCCAGTCTTTGTTGCTTTCCAGCGTCACCAGAATATCCGGTTTACGTTGCCTGGTAAGATTAATCAGTGCGTCATAGTTATCGTTAGTCATTAATACATTGCTGGTGAGAATGCTTATTGTGCGGTCGTCATCAGTTGCCGGTACCTGATTCACTTCCGTGCGCCATACCGGTGTGTAAGGGATTACCCAGGCAAGTTGATAGAGCAAAGCACAGACAGCACCGGCCTGCATGCACAGCGCCAGTAAGGGCGTTTCGATATACCAGTATGTCCAGACTAAGGTGAGCACAAGTAAAATAAACGCCTGCTGCAAACGGGGAAACTCCCATACGCGGATTAACCAGTGCTGGCCGGGTATGTGAGGCAGTATTGCAGCCACAATAAAGAAAAGGGTAATGATAGAGAGTACTGTTGTCATGGCTCGTCCGCTGAAATTACTGTCCGGAATCAAAATATTTAGCTTACTTATATAAAGACTTTCTGTCCTGTTCGATCAAACGGGGTGATTTCAGCAATTGTAAATGCAAGGTAAAAAATACGGGGTTCTGAGAAAAGTTTGCATGAAGGGAAAGAGCGGAAAATTGGAGTCCACTATAAAAAATCATATCTTTCAGTTATTTAATTTGCTGGCATGAAGTTAGCTTCATTTATTTTGCTTGATAATTAAGGAGAGCAAAATTATGAAACGTTCAATTCTTTCACTGTTAGTAGCTGGTACATTAACTACTTCTGCTTTTGCAGGATCTATGGATACTGCGAACAAGTGGGAGGAAGGTGCCAAGGATGCCTGGATTGACGGCAAAGCTGAAGCAACATTACTGTTTAACGGTAATCTGAATTCTTTCGATATCAACACCGATGTTCAGAATGGCAAAGTTATTCTGACAGGTAAAGTTGATAACTCTGTCGATAAAAAGCTCGCGGAAGAGCTGGTAGCGAATATCGACGGCGTAACAGATGTTGATAACCAGCTGACCGTTGTAGAGGAGCATGACTCTGAAGCTATGGACGGTGATGACATGGATATGGACTCTGCAACTGGCAAACTGACAGATGCTAAAATCGCGACTGTAATCAAAACCCGTTTACTGATGGACTCTGACATTTCTGGTTTTGATATCGACGTGGATGTTGAGCAGGGCAATGTTACGCTTACCGGTACAGTAGACTCAGACGCTGAGCGTGACCTGGCCGTTGAGATTGCGAAAAACGCCACAGATGTTACAGACGTTGAAGACAACCTGAAGGTCGTTCAACAGAAAACAGCGATGAAAAGCGAATAATACTTTTTAACTGCATAATCCGGAAAGGGCTGAGTTATCTCAGCCCTTTTTTTATTGCGTCCCGGTTAGTGAGCCTTGCTGAAAAACCTTCCTTCCCGTCTGTGAAAATATTTCCCGCCTGTAGTAAAAAAGTATCATTTCTTTTTCAGGTCCACGTAAATTGTTTGGGTGTAATCGCCCGCATCCTTTCCCTCTGATTTTTCTTCAATGATAATGAATTAATACTTAAGTCTAATAAAACAGTAGGTTACGGAAAGACCGGTCAAGGCGTTGAAGTACGGCGGTGGCCTTTGCGGCATATCCGTGAGGTCTTTAAAAATATGGCGCGGAAATTGGAATATTAAAAATAGTTGTGAGAGTAAATAAGTCATTTACCGGAATTCAATTCTACGCACATAAGGGAGCAGTATGAAATTTCTGAAGACTAAACACCGTCCGTTACCGTCAACGTCATTTGAGCGTCTCATTCACTCGCAGCCAGTTTTTAACTGGTTCGATCGCTACGACAAACGTGACCACAAAGCCGGTAAGGCAACAGCAGGTGCAGTGATGGCGGAGGCAGCGACCGCTAAGTAAGTACAGGAAAGCGATCCGGACGGCCCTTGAATTAAACAACGATGGTGAAAAACATGAATTACTTAAAAATTGCAGTAATGACAGTGTTACTTCTGACCAGCCTTGTAGCTCTGGGGTCCGGAAAGCAACTTTCAACCTGGCTGGGGGAAACGCCGGCAGAAACATCAACCGGTGCTGATCTGGCAGAAGTTGAGGCGGTATTTAATGAGTTGGAATTTGACCCGGCGAATTCGTTTCATCAAATTCGTAAGCAAAGGATTGAGCATTATCTTGATTTGGCCCGTAACTATGATGATAGTGACTGGGACTACAGCAGGGATGAAGCTCTGCAGCGGGCTCAAAATATAATGAATCACCACGAAAGGAAGGAAAGTGGTATCTATGCCAGCTTATAGACAAGGTGCTTTCGCCTTAATTATTTGTTTATTTTTATTGGGCGGCTGTGCCAGCGCGCCCGACACGCCTGAAAATTCTGCTGTACAACCGCAGGACAACAAGCAATCACAAAATAACGAACCCGCGCTGGCTGAAGAGCTTGCGAAAGGGAAGGACGTTACCGTGCAAACCAGCCAGGGAGCCGTATCCGTTTCTCCGGTAGTGGTTGCAGTAGGTGATACCCCTGAGTCAGGGAATACCGGTGGTGAGGTGTATTACAATGATCCCTGGGAAGGGTTCAACCGGGCCATGTTCAGCTTTAATAATGTGTCTTATCAGTATGTACTTTTACCGTTGGCAGACGGTTATCATTATGTAGTGCCCGGTGTAGTAAGAGACAAAATCGGTAATGCCTTTGATAATCTCAGAGAGCCGCTGAATCTGGTCAACAACACCTTTGCAGGCGAGTTCAGTGAGGCTGGTGCAAACTTAGGGCGCTTTCTGATCAATTCTACGGTGGGACTGCTCGGCTTATTCGACCCCGCATCCGACTGGTTCGACATCAAACCGCAAAAGCAAACCATCGCAAATACCCTACAACGCTACGATATTGGCTCCGGCCCGTATCTGGTTATTCCCATTTTAGGTCCGTCTGATTCCCGGGGCGCGTTATCTACGCTCACCGAAGGGTTTGTCCATCCGGTAAATTACATTGCCGAACCACCGG
Organism: Alteromonas sp.; assembly: GCF_984505615.1. Taxonomy (NCBI): domain Bacteria; kingdom Pseudomonadati; phylum Pseudomonadota; class Gammaproteobacteria; order Alteromonadales; family Alteromonadaceae; genus Alteromonas; species Alteromonas sp. The sequence goes on from NZ_CFHOXV010000024.1 coordinate 50,527, forward strand.
AAAGCTATCAGTTGAGGATTTTTGAAGGTTTTGATGACTTCTCAAATCAGTCAGATACTTACAGAAAACTGTATGAGCAGGCTGAGGATCCTTACATCTTTTTCCGTAATCAGTACATTCAGGGACAGCGACGTGACGAACTCTTCGAACTCAGTGAACGCGAACAGCAAGATAACCAGTAAGCTGGCGGCAGGAATCATTTCAGCCCGCTGGGGTATTCTGGTTTTCTTTATTGCGGCTTTAGCGTGGCTGGGATTACACATATCGCAATTTCGCATTGATGCGTCCGCAGACACCTTACTGGTCAAAGATAACAAGCTCTACATTCAGACTCAGGTTGCTGATCAGACGTTTGCCCCGCAGGAATTCATTCTGCTGGCTTATGAGCCGGTTTCTCATGATCTGTTCAGCCGGCAGACATTTGATGATATTGCTGCGTTGTCGGCAGAAATAAAGAAAATCGACCGTGTCGAAGCTGTGACATCCATTATCACCGTGCCGCTTATTAATGATGCCGGTGCACTTACCGGCGATACCGATGTGGCTTCTCTGTCATGGGAAAAGCAGCAGTATTCTCCCGCGCAAATGAAATCGATGATGTCAGGCCATCCGATTTTTACTGATCTGCTGGTTAACCGTCAGGAAACCGCAACGGGCATTCAGATCGTTTTTAAAGACAATCCTGAACTGGCAGAAATTGACAAAGAAATCACCGCCATTCAGGCCAAAGTACTAGACGGCGGGAGCCTCAGTGACGCCGACAATAAGAAAATTGAAGCGTTAAAGGCGAAGGCAGACCCTATCCGGCAGCAACTGACCGCACAGCGCAAAGCCGAAATTGAACAAATTGAACAAATCACGCAGTCTGTGTCTGACAGAGCGAACACTTATCTTGGCGGCGCCTATGTCGTGGGCCAGCATCTTATAGATATCATCAAGTCAGACCTGGTGAATTTTGGCACCGCAATCGCTGCAGTTATCGTGTTACTTCTGGCCTTATTGTACCGTTCATTTAAGTGGGTATTCTTTCCGTTACTGTCCTGTGCAGTCAGTGTATTTCTGACCATGGGCCTGTTCGGGTTGCTGGATTTACGAACCACAGTCATTTCAGCCAATTTTGTGGCTTTGCAACTTATCCTTACCCTGGCGGTGATGATCCACGTCATCGGCAGCTACCGTGAAATAAGCCGGGATAACCCGGCGTATTCTCAACGCCAGCGCATTGTCGCTACGTTGGAAGATAAACTGTCTCCCTGTTTTTACGCCACGCTGACAACCTCTGTGGGATTCGGCGCTCTCATCTTTTCAGGCTTGCAGCCGGTGGTCGCATTTGGATGGATGATGCTGGCTTCCATGTTGATCACCATGGCGGTAAGTTTGCTGCTGTTCCCGGCTTTACTGTCCTTTTTACCGGCCAGTAAAGAAACGAAAGAGTACAGTTTTATTAAAGCTTTGCTGGAACGCCTGCGCCGGCTATCGATGCGCGCACCATTGGCTGTCAGCGGGTTTGTGCTCATTGTGTTTGCTGTTATGGCGGCGGGCATCACACGGCTTAATGTTGAAAACTCCTTTATTAATTACTTTGATAAAGACACGCAAATCTACAAAGAACTGGCGTTTATCGACCGTGAATTTGGTGGTTCTACTGCTCTGGATGTCATTATTACACTGGATGAACAAAACGCGTCGAAGGAACTGGTGCTGACGGCAGATTCTGTCGCACAGTTGCAGCTGGCGCAGGCGGCCATCAAGGCTTTTGACGCCACAGGCAGTGTGACGTCGGTAGTGAATTTTACTGAACTGGCAAAACAGTTAAATGGCGGAAAACCGCTTACCGAGTATGAGCTTACCTCTATCTACCGTTTACTGGATGAAAAGGTGGTAAATCAGCTGGTGGGGGCGTATTTTTCTGCAGAAGATAATGCCTTTCGTATCTCTACGCGTATTCAGGACACCACGGAAGGGTTGAACCGTCAACTGTTTATGACTCAACTGCAGTCTGACTTAAAAGCCACGGGGCTGGATGACTCTCAGTATGAACTGACTAACCTGTTCGTGTTGTATCAGGATATTCTCAGTCGTCTGTTTGACTCCCAGATCAAAACTCTCGGCATTGTGTATGCTGTGCTGGCGCTGGTGCTGTTTGCTATTTTCCGCTCGCTTAAGGTCACACTGATTGCGCTGCTACCGAATATTCTCACCACGCTGGGAATTTTAGGGATCATTGGCTGGTCCGGTATTTCCCTTGATATTATGACTATCACTATTGCAGCTATTGCCATGGGTATCGCTGTCGATGATACCATTCACTTTTTACACAGTTACCTGTCTGGTATGAAACAGGGAGATGGCAGCGCAGACGCGGGGAGCCGTTCAGCCTTCGGGCATTCCGGACTGGCTATATTGTTCACCTCTACCATTATCGCAACGGGTTTCTCATTGTTCGGTTTTTCTGACTTTTTACCCAGTGTGTATTTTGGCTTGCTGACGGCACTGGCGATGCTGCTGGCACTGTTTACTGACCTGAGTTTATTGCCGGCGCTGCTAAATCGTTTTGTTGGTAAGAAAAGTAGCGGGTAATGCCCCTGCAATCAGGTATGATATATAGACGAATAAAGGCTTGCAGCGATGCAGGCCTTTTTTACTGATGGCTGAGAAAGGAGCTGAGCAATGCCTGAGGCAGATTCCGTTGCAGGGTTAGGGAGAGAAGAGGCCAGTATCCGGGTATTTATGGCCAACCGGCCTGATTATCCTTTGACGGGGCCAGCGGGGCAATTGTTGCCGGCAAATGGCACCCTCATTGAGAATATAAACCGGGAATGCGGAAACGGCTGGCGTAAAGTATTTAATGTTTACGCAAAATGGGTATTTGCGTTGTCAGAGAGTGCCGGCCAGACACGAGGCATTTCCTCATGGCAACAGTATCGTGACGAGCTTTTGCTGACAGAACAGGGGAGTACAGCGCTCTGGTTTGAAGCGCCGGAACACTTTAACCCTGCCAGATTAAACATTGTGATGGGCAAAACCTTTGCCGGAACGTTGGGACTTACAGACAGTGTGGAATGGCTGACGGCTGATTTTGCTGTGTGTTTGCGACGGTCATTGATTGTGACGCCGTATTTTGACTACCGGCAGTTGACGAATGAAAAAATTGGTTTTCTGAATCATCTGATCAGAAGCAGGCCAACTTTGTTGAAACAGGCTATGGGGCGCCAGACATAAAAAAACCAGACCCGGAGGTCTGGTTTTGAGTTTTCTCAGTACTGATTAACAGTCTTTGTCTTCTGCATTCATGCCTTCTTTGGCATCTTCACAGGCGTCTTCAACTGCGTTACCTGCATCGGTAACGACTTCGTCGAGTTTTTCACCTGCGTTTTCTGCTTCACCGTCGCCGCATGCGGCCAGTGAGAATGCAAAACCTGCTACTAACAGTGCCTTAAGCATTAATTTAGATAAGTTCATAGTCCTTTCTCCTTGTTCCAATGTATATTGTTAGACTCTAGGTGATTTGCCGCGTAATGCATTCGCGATCAGAGAGATCACCAGCAACGCTACAAACACGAAGAATAAAAACTGAGCAATGCCTGATGCTGCACCGGCAATGCCGCCAAAGCCAAAAACTGCTGCGATAATGGCGATAATGAAAAATGTAACTGCCCAACCTAGCATAATTATTTCCTCATATTGCTCTAGTAAATGACATATTAACTTATGCTGGTATTGTGCCATTATTTAAATTGTTGAAAATTAAGGTGTATTTTTTGTTTTGCTGTGTTTGGGTCTGATTGACAGGGCGGTAGTTACAACTTACTTGCATTTTTTACACAGTCTCCGGAAAGCTTTCATGCAGTGCATGAGAGACGCTGGTACACTAGATTTATATTTCATCATTTATTTAACCCGGCTTACCTGTGGCCCGCCAGCCGTTGCCGGTCCCGCTTTCGATACACGGACAACTATTCATGAGTAAAAACCATTCTGCATTTATCGGTTTGATGCAAAGAGCAAGAAACGTAAAACGCTGGCCATTGATGGCGCAGTTTCAGGAAGAAATGCTATCGACGCATATTTATGAAGCCGCAGTGGTTGCTCACATGCTCGGTGCAATTGCAAAAGACGTATTTAACGAAGATGTTGAGCCTGACCGGGTAGCCTCGATGGCTATTTTCCATGAAGGCAGTGAAATTGCCGGTATGAGCGACATCCCCAGCCCGGTAAAATATCACGACCCTGAAACCACCATGGCGATTAAGAAGCTGGAGCGAAGGTTTGAAGCCATGTTACTTCAAACGTTACCTGAACCACTACGTCAGCGTTACCAGCCTCTGATTGAGCAGGATAAAGAAGATATTCATGTGGCGCTGGCGAAAGCTGCAGACGTTTTGTGTGCTTATTTGAAATGTGACTATGAGTTATCAAAATCCAACTCAGAGTTTTCAAATGCTATGCACGAGATGGACATACAACTGAAAAAATATCGGGACACGTTTAAATGTGTGGATTATTTCTGTCAGGTATTTCTTGAAGATGCAAAAGGAACGCTGGATGAGCAGACCCGCGATTTAGACTGGGTCGAAAGGGCTAATACGCTGAATATTAAAGAATAACAGGGAACGTTTAACGTCCTCAGTTCAGGCGCGGTCTTTCAATAACTGCGTTCTGGCTTGTTTCAGGGATAATAATTCATCATAACATTGCTGCATGCGTGTGCGGATTTTCCGCAACAGCTGAGCACAAGACTGGCTCTGTTTTTCGTTTAACGCATCATCGAACTGTTTTAAAACCCGTGATTCCAGTGCTACCAGTTGATCAACAAACACTTGCTCACTGTCTGCAGAAAGCTTACTGACTACATGGGTATAGAGTTTTCTGGCTTCGATAACCAGAGACGTTTCGGTAAAGTCACTTTGTTGATTTGCATAGGGCATGAGATCAGTACAGGCTTGTTGCTTCTCCCTTAATATACGGGAAAACAAGGCGCGGGTACTGTCGCAACTCACGGCTTTAATTCCGTCGCTGTAAAACGAGATACCGCTTTGCAGGACATTGATGAGATATGAAATATTATCAGACGGATAATTAGCAGCAGACACAGCGGGTTCCCTTTGTTGCAAAACTCTGTATGGGAAATTGCAGGGATCAGGCCATATGGTATGTCTGCTACTCAAATTTTATATTTATGATACATAAGGCTTTTTTTTCGGATGCTTAAACAGGCAGTGTGTGCAGGAAGCGGGTAAATACATCTTTACAATTTGCTCTGTAAAAAAGTAAAAGCCGGCATTGCGAACAATGCCGGCTTTGAAGTGCTGTTTACAGCAATTACAGGTTGTACATTTTCACATCGCCTGCATTACCGGAATAGGTAGATACAGTGAGATCCTGAGTGAAGTACACAAAATGGACCTGAGTCGGATTACCGGTGTCATCGTAAAATACTTCGCCGGCATTACCGAGAATGTATCCGCAGGCGCCACTGTAGTAGTAAGCGTTCCAGCCAGTCACCAGGGGACTGTTGTAGCTGGCCAGCGCATTTACCGGTTCCGGACTGCTGTAAACTTTGTTCCACAGGTCCACACAGCCGGCGGTGTCCGCAGTGCTCCCCTGAGCCCAACCATCCGGAGTGAAATCTACAGACTGTCCGCCGATATTTATCGGCGTTGTCTGGCGAATCTGATATTTGGCCTGTAACAGCGTAATGCCTGACTTAAATGCGCCCATCTGACCCTGAGTAACGGCATTGGTGGCATCTTCAGATAAATCAATAAAACGGGGAGCAGCTGTTACTGCCAGCACGCCAAGAATGACAATGACGATGACCAGCTCGATTAATGTAAAGCCTGCAGAATATTTAAAAGTTTTCATCATGATATAAGGTTCTGATTAACGACATGATGAGAATAGAGGAAAGGAACGTTTGCGCCAATAAAGAAACGCCTGAAACGGGTATTTCAGGCGTTTATCAGGTATAGGGCAGAATAAGTAAATGACTGCCCCGGCGATGCTTACAATTCAGATATCAGGCAGGTTTGTTCGCCAGCAGTTCCCTGACTGTAAAGGCTTTTTTACCCAGGGTTGCCGCATCATTGCTCATTCTTACCATGATTGAAAAATACACGTCTTCCATGGTCTGCGTTTCAACGGTCATGTCTGTGGTTTGAGCCGGGAATGGCTGGGCTACGCCGGAACAGCCTGACATTGTGCATTGCTCTTCCTGCAGTACAGGGATCTGCGCAGCACTGGTGTCTTTTACCAGGCGTTTGCCGGTAGTCATTTTACGTTCAACATCTGTTTTCACGATAGCCAGATACTGATAGCCGGCAGCCTTAGCGATTTCAGCGGCGCGGTATAAAGTATATTCCTGCACCAGCGCCGCATCGGTGGCTTCTGTGGCGCGGAACATCACTCTGTACTCCGCATCAGACAGTTGAACAGATGAATATCCGTACTGTTTCTCAGATTTTGCCGCCTTATATGGTGTTGGCGCTGAGTCCGGTACACTGCTACAGGCACTGAGAACCAGCACACTTGCCGTTAGCACCGGTAAAAATACGTTGCGCGTTTTAATCATTAATCCTGATGCAAAACCTGGCATATGGTGTCCTTATCCTAAGAAATTGAAAACTGCGGTGCGGGCAAAAGCAAACAGGGCCTGCCGGCGCTTGCCGGGCGGATCATCACTGGTTGCACCTTTCCAGGCACCGGCACCGAAACAGGTAAGCAGGGTTTCGGGGCGGGCAACAAAAAGTCTTGCTGTCACTTTAGCATGGTTCACTGCAACCGCACTTTCATATTGCGATATTTCGTAGTTTTCCTGCGCCTTGTCACGGGCGCGCAGTGCCGAACTTAAAAACAGGTTCATGATTTTGTTTCCTCCTGTTTTTCCTCTTTATTCACACCTACAGCCTGCAACAGCGTTCTGACTGCAGGCATCAGCGAAATATAGCGGTAAGCATTTCTGGCTATCGCAAATGCAGCCACCGCAAAAGCGAGATTAAGCACAAAAACGATCAGTGCTGTTACGCCGTTGTGAACGTTAAAATGATGCAATGTGATGGCGATACCGATATTGGCGATGAGCCAGCAGAAGCAGGCAAACACGAATGACGCCAGAATTGATATGCCGGTGACAACCACTGATTGCCTGGCCACATTCACTTCGGCCGCGGTAAGGTCCGCCAGTGCTATCAATTCCTGCTGCTTTTGATACAGCACCCATTGCGCATTGGTTATCATGTCGTCCAGCGAAGGATCAGACTCATCGGAAGTCTCTGTTTCTTCGTTGCCTGCGTCCTCAGCGTAAGGATCCTGACGGCCTTCCGGTGATTCTGAGCGGGAAGGAGAAAAACCCCGGTCAGTGTCACTGACCAGGGCTTCGTCGGGAATGTGCCCGGTGACCATCTCTTCACCGGGACCAGTCGGCTCCCTGACGCTCATGTTACTTTTTACGTAAAAGTGAAGTAACCAGCATACCTGCAGCAAACGCGATACCTGCAGTGGCTACCGGGTTTTCAATGGCGTATTTACGTACGCCAGAGGCCTTCCATTTAGCATCCATCTGGGCCTTACGTGCTGCCATATTCTCAGCAGAGTCAGACGCGGTGGAGCGGATATTCTGTTCGGCACGGGCCGCTGATTCAGCCAGCTTATCTACAGACGAGTGCAGAGAAGCCTGAGCTTTGTCTGTAAAAGGATGAGTCGAATCAGCCACACCGTTAGATGTCTTCGTTGCTGAAGCTGGTGAAGCGGTTGATGCTGCATTAGCCATAATAATTTCTCCTTTTTGGAATGTTCACAAGGAGTATTGCAAGGCCAGTACCAATACGAGTATTAATTTAAATCATTGATAAGTAGTGGTTTTTGTTTCCGGTGAATTGATGTGGTTTGCCCGGGCCGGCGTTTGTTACAGGTTGCCTGTAATAATTGCAGGCAACCTCTTACTAAAACAGCGTGGCGAGATCGTTCCGGTTAACCGGTTTGAGCAACGTGCCGGCGATGTCGACGTTTTTTAAGTCATTTTCATCAGGCTCGCGGCCACTGACAATGTATATCTTCAAATCTTTGTGGTCCTGACGGATATCACTGGCAAGGCTTATCCCGTCAGCATCCGGCAGGGTTAAATCCAGCAGGGCAGCATCGAATGGCTTTATCGCGATGAGGGATCTCGCGTCGCGGGCATTATGTGCAACCTCGACACTATGGCCCAGGTGACTGAGCAACAGCTTCATCAACTCTGCAGCATCGTGATCATCTTCAACCAGTAATACCTGTTTTCCGTCAGAATCGCCGGGCTGATTGTCACTGCTATCTGAAAGCGGGGGAGAGGACTCTGTGTCAGGTGTTTTATAAGGTACAAACTCAAGCGCTTTATTAACATTGGATGCTTCATCTTCTGAAGGCTTTGCCATTCCGGGTGTGCTGATAAGATATCGATCCAAAATTTCAAACAGTGCCGGTTTATCGATGGGCTTGCCAAGCACATCATCAAATCCTTCGTCCAGCAGCGACTGTCTCAGGCCTTTTCTGCTGGCGGCGGTAATTGCCACTACGGCGACATTACACTGGTGTTTACGCATGGCTTTAAGGGCATCAATACCGTTCATCACCGGCATGTGTATATCCATCAGCACCAGGTGATAAGGTTTACCCGCTTGTTCAGCCTGCAAAACGGCCTCCAGCGCTTTAACGCCGTTCTCAGCATAGGACACAGTTGCATGGCACTGACTGACCATATGACCGGTCAGCTTTCTCAGTTCACGTAAATCGTCAACGATAAGTACCCGGCCGGTGACATGAAGATGGTTCTTGCTGAGTTCATCCGGTGTTGGCGCTGATAACCGGAAGACGTCAAAATGCTGTTCGCTGATGTCACCCGGATCAATGGTGAAGGAGAAAGTACTGCCGCGGCCAAATACTGACTCAACACTGATTTCTCCGCCCATTTTGGACACCAGTTCACGGCATATCGCCAGGCCCAGACCCGCGCCGCCATGGTTAGCCCGCATAACATCTTCAATCTGCTCAAAAGGACGGAATATGTCATCCAGTTTGTTCGGCGGCATACCGATACCCGAGTCAGTAACCCGGAATAACAGCAATTCTTTATTATCAGATTTTCGGGGGGGCAGGGTTTCCACTGACACCCGGATGGTACCGGTATCAGTAAACTTAACCGCATTACTGATAAGGTTGATTAATACCTGTCTGAGCCGTGTGGGATCGGCGGTAATAAAATCCGGAATATCGTTTTGCGAAAAGACTTCCATGGAAAGCCCTTTGTCTTTCGCTGCCAGATTCATCAGTGAATGGACGTCTGTGAGAAAGCCGTTGAGATTCACTTCTCTGAGTGAAAGCTCAAGTTTATTGGCCATAATACGTGACATATCCAGCAAATCGTTCAGCAAACTGAGCAGGTGTTTGCCATTGGTGTGGATAATCGACAATTCCTGGTTCATCGGTTCGTTGGCTTCATCGTCAAGCAGCAGCTCGGTGTAGCCCAGAATGGATGTCAGCGGTGTGCGTAACTCATGGCCAAGGTGGGCAAGAAATTTATCTTTTGCTTTATTCTGTTGCTCAACTTTGTGACGTTCGATGCGTTCATTTTCTATTTCGCGACGAACCATGGCATATCGCATGGTCCGCATGAAACGGGGGGATTCAATTTCGCTTTTGTTCAGATAGTCAGCTGCACCGGCACGCATCACCATGTCATCCACCTGACTGTCTGTCTGTCCGGTCAGAATAACAACAGGAACGGTGATACCCGCAGCTTTAAAGGTGGCAAGCACATCAAGTGCGTTTTCCGCTCCTAAAATGTAGTCCAGCAAACAAATGTCAAAAGTGCGCTTTTGAAAAGCATCGATGGCGGCTTTACCGTTTGTTACCCAAGTGATGTGGAATTTAGGATCATCACACTGGGACATATAGTCAGCGGTGAGGAAATAATCGTCCTCATCGTCTTCTACCAGTAAAACCCGAATAACTTCTGCCACACTTATTTCCCCATGCACTATTTATTGCTGCCCACTTAATCGTGGGGTAACTCTACAAACTCAATCCAGTAACGTCCTAATGCCCGCATGAGGTCAACCAGACCTTCAAAATTTACCGGCTTGGTGATATATGAAGCGCAGCCAAGATCATAGCCTTTCAGCATGTCTTCTTCCTCTTTCGAGGTCGTCAGAATGACCACAGGTATGCCTCTGAGTGAAGCATCAGCTTTAATTTCCTGTAACGCTTCACGGCCATCCTTGCGAGGCATATTTAAATCCAAAAGGATGAGACTGGGGCGGGGGGAGTCCTTCGGATCGGCAAACTTCCCTTCGCGTCGAAGGTACTCCAGAAGCTCCACGCCGTCTTCGACACAATACAGGTTATTCAGAACCCGGCTTTCCTTTAGTGCATCGAGTGTAAGCAGACGATCGTCTTCATCGTCATCTGCCATCAGAATATTTATCGGGGTGCCATGTTTAAGAGACATGTTGTACTACTCCTTCGCTGTTTGTCGCAAACGGTTCGCCATCGACAGGCATCGTAATGACAAAGCGCGATCCTTTGCCCGGTTCACTGAATGCTTTTATAACGCCATTGTGCCGCTCAACAATCCGGCGGCAAACGGCTAGTCCAATGCCCGTTCCTTTGTAGGCACTTCTGCCATGTAAACGCTGGAACGGCGCAAATATTTTTTCAGCAAAAGACTGTTCAAAGCCAATGCCGTTATCTTCAACTGTGATGGTTACCCAATCGTATTCATCTTTCAATAAAATGGGTTCAAGCTCTTCCTCTGTCGACGGACGGGAACTCACGGAAATAACTGGTGGGGTATCTTCAGATCTGAATTTCAGTGCATTGGACATCAGATTGAGCAACAATTGTTCAATCTGCGTTTTGTCGCATTGCACCACCGGCAGGGGGCCAGCGTTAATAGTGGCTTTACTTTCTTCTATGGCAATTTCTAAATCGCCGGTGACATTATCGAGAATTTCAGACAGGGATACTTCTGAAAAGTCCTTACCTCTTGTGGTCACCCGGGAGAAGGCAAGTAAGTCGCTGATTAACATCGACATCCGTTCAGCTGCATTGAGCATGCGCTGCAGAAAATCTCTTCCACGCTCATCCATCACATCCGCATAGCCGGCTTCCAGACGATTACCGAAAGCGCGAATCTTCCTTAACGGTTCCTGCAAGTCATGAGAGGCTACAAAAGCGAAATCTTCAAGTTCGCGATTGCTTCTGGACAACTCATCAGCATACAGCTTTATAGCCTGTGTCCGCACATCAATTTTTTCCTCAAGTTCTTCGTTGTATTCTTCCAGATCCCGCTGATGCTTAACGGTTTCCCGCAGGTTAAGGCGCAATAAGATAAGAATGGCGATGATCAGCAAGCCGGTGGTGATACCGGAAATGATGAGGGTCGTTACCGAGTCTGAACGCAGACGCATCAGGCTGTCCAGATGCTTAACCTGAGCCTCCCTTTCTGTGGCATCCACCCTGTCATAACGTAAATCGAATTCATCGTATAAGCTCAGGCCCAAATCAGTATTGACCATAGACAACGCTTCAGCATATTCGCCTGCACGGGTAAGCTCTACGGTTTTGATAAGCTCGTTAATTTTTGCCTTACTCAAATCGATTAAATCTTCAATATTATCTTCCTGTTTGGGAAGATCCGATTCCACAGATGCGGCTTCAACTTCTTCAAGCAGTTCATTGAGCTTGTTCAGGGTGATGGTGTAATCGGTGAGGTAGGCTTCATCTTTGGTTAGCAGGTAACCCCGCTGTCCGGATTCAGCACGAAGTACAGCCATGTGAAGTTTATTGATAGCGTTGATCACGCGGTTAGTACTGAACAGCCTGCTCTCAAGAGACGCAAGCTCATCCAGTGTACTGACAACGTAAAATGCATTTCCGGTAATAATAACAATGACCACGGTAACCAGCGTGATCCAGCTGTAAGCAGATTGAACAACTTTATTCAGCATACATTATTATTCCGCCGTGCCGCTGGCCAGTTCATCCATCATTTCCGTCAGGGCGTGGCTGCAATCTTTTGTACTTACGATAATTTTATCCAGCGCTTCCTGCGCTTTTTCTACCGGAATATCGCCGTTCAGCGCCATCTTTACCAGTTCGGCCTGCATGGAGATGCGGTTAAGCGGTTTTCTTGCATCATGTACCCACTTTGCAATTACCGCCAGCTTTTCATCAGTCATGGATCCTTTCCTCAGGACTCGTCTTTGCTCAAATCACCGTATGCGTGCAAACGGTTATAGAGTGTTTTGGTGCTGATCCCCAGCATCTCTGCTGCCAGTGTTTTATTACCGTTCACTTTCTCGAGAGTGGCATAGATTAATTCTTTTTCCACATCCTCAATGGTCCGTCCGGCTTCCAGCGCCGTCGTCGTTGATTGTTTTTTCGCGAAAGGGGATTCAATTGTCTTCGGTAATTCTATGTTGGTTTTGTCCGGGTCACTCATGATGGCAGCACGGTGCACAAAGTGACGCAGTTCACGTACGTTACCCGGCCAGTCGTAGGCAGTGAGGGTATCGAGCTGGGCTTCATCCCATTCAAAACGGGTATCATTTTCTTTATTGAATTCTTCAATAAATTGCATGGCCAGAAGCGGAATATCTTCCTTGCGTTCACGCAATGGCGGGATCGTGATGGGAAACACGGCGAGACGAAAATAAATGTCTTCCCGCAATACTTTGCTCTCAGCAATTTCTTCCATCCGGCGGTTTGTCGCTGAAACGACACGGCAGTTTACCGGAATGGTTTTTGTGCCGCCCACGCGGATGACCACTTTATTTTCCAGTACCCGTAACAGGTTCGGCTGCATATCGATGGGCATTTCAGTGATCTCATCTAAAAACAGCGTACCGCTTTCAGCCTGTTCAAATACCCCTTCCTTACGGTTCACCGCGCCGGTAAAAGCGCCTTTTTCGTGACCAAATAATTCACTGCCGATCAATTCTTTAGAAAACGCACCACAGTTGGTGGCGATGTACGGGCCGGTTACATCAGAGGCCTGATGAATTGAAGCGGCAACCACTTCTTTACCCACGCCGCTTTCACCCAGCAACATGACGTTTGCGCTGGTGCGGCTTACCCGTTCAATAAGCTTGTATAATTCTTTCATTGGTGCAGATTCACCAATGAGATGACCGAAATACTTCTTAATTTTATTGCCACCGGAAGCCGGTTTTTCTTTTTTACCGGACAGGGCCGCTTCGATATCTTCACGCTGTATGGGCTTAACCAGATAATCGATATTCGGTCCGCACAGGCCCTTGATAATGCCGCGGACAGAAGGATGGCCGGTGATTAACGTCACTTTGGGACGCTTAGGCAGGGCATCGAGTTCTTCAAAAAGATGGACGCCGCTACCGTCGGGGAGCATGAAATCTAGCAGAACATGGTCGAAGGTTTCTTTTTCCAGCCATTCCCTTGCTTCGGCAAGGTTGCCTGCGGTCAGAATGTCATGACCCAAAAATTCGATAATTGTGCAAGCTACCTCGGTAAACTCAGGGTCGTCATCCACAAGTAAAACAGTCAGCACTGTGTTAGTCCTTTAGTAAAAATTATTGTCGCAATGTACGTATTACAGGGTGTCTGCGG
>NZ_CFHOXV010000025.1:0-62598 GCF_984505615.1 Alteromonas sp.
ATCTTTATTTGGCGAAAACATTTATGTGCCAGCGGAGTCTCTACCGGAATGGGGAACCTGGCTTGCAGTGTTCCTGTTAAGCCTCTCACTAGTAGCTATATTCCGCACGCGACCAAAACACATTCCCTGGGGCGTAGCTGCGGCATTTATCGCTTATGGGGCTTCGGTATGGAGTGCGGAGTTTATGGGGCCTGGCCTGAACACCTTCGTCGGCGCATTTGCTCTAGGTGTATTTGCTAACTTGTTTACCCGTATAGCTCACCAGCCCCACACCATAGTGGGTATGCATGGCTTAATCGTGCTGGTACCGGGTTCTAAAACCTATATCGGATTGAATTCGTTTATTTCCGGTCAGGATTTTGTTGCTGCAGAGCATGTGGGACAGGAAGTGTTCTTGATATTCATGTCTCTTATTGCAGGTTTGATATTTGCGAATGTTGTGGCACCAACGAAGAAGGCTTTGTAATTTATTCAGATTCGGGCGGTAAGGGTAAATACTGCCCCCCTTTTTCTGGCAGGAAAACTGTTAAGCAATACCTCCCCTTACCTTGTCGTTAATTCTATTCGATCTTAAATTCGATTCAATAGCGAATTAATCTTTCGCGGTCGTACCTGTGTATCAACGGATGGTACACATAAGGAATCTCAATATGGATGAGCAGTCAACTTCAACAGAAAACCTCAATTCCCTCCTTACCACCATGGGAACCCATCTGCCGGATGTACTTACCGGCCTTGCTATTTTTATTGCCCTGATATTTCTGGCGGGTCCCCTTTCAGGTTTGATCATTAAACCATTTCGTTATGTGTCTGCCAGTTCTTTGATCCGCTCTGTCACCCGCCGCACTATCAGCGCCCTTATCATGCTGTTCGGCTTGTACATCTTCCTTAAAATGGCAGGCCTTACGGAATTCGCTGTTGCCATTGTCAGCGGTACGGGGTTGATTGGTCTTATTCTTGGTTTTGCGTTTAAGGATATCGCTGAGAATTTTATTTCCAGCTTGCTGCTTACTGTGCAGCGCCCCTTTCGTATTGGCGATGTGGTGCAGATTGAATCTTATACCGGTGTGGTGCAGAAGGTGACATCCCGAGCCACCACGCTGGTCGATTTTGACGGTAATCATATTCAGTTGCCGAATTCTATTGTGTACAAGGGCATTATTAAGAACCTGACGGCTAACCCGAACATGCGCGGACAGTTTGTGATTGGTATTGGCTACGACAATAACATTGGTGAAGTGCGCGACCTCGCCATGGCCCTGTTAACTGAACACCCCAACGTGCTGACTGAACCAGAGCCGCAAGTGCTGATTGATACACTGGGTTCTGCCACCGTAAACCTGAAAGTGTATTTCTGGATTAATGTGGAAACCACCAGCGTGGTGAAAATGGCCTCTTCGCTGATGCGTATTCTGGTTGAGAGCTTTACGCAGGCAGGTATTTCCATGCCAGACGATGCCCGTGAAATTGTTTTTCCTGATGGTGTGCCGGTTCGCCAGATATCCGGGCAGGATCAGTCCGCGCAGGAACAGTCAGGGCAAAAGGAATCTGAGAACAGGCAGTCTGGTTCATCTGTGCCTTCCGTGCGGTCTTCATCATCCGGTTCATCGCCATCCCCTGCTCCGCCTGCGGCTAAACCGGAAAAGGTTGTTGTACCGGCGGCCATTGACCACCGTGAAGACGTGAGCAGTGAGAATGACGATATACGTCGTCAGGCAGAGCAGGCCCGTGATCCTGAAGACGGCAGTAATATTTTATAGAAGGGAATAAAAACCCCGCGCACAGGTCTCAATCGTTCCGGGCGCGGGAAAAGGCCTGAGCGATGAGCTTGTCAGGCCTGAGGGACTGGTGGTGAATTAACGTTTCACTGTATGTGCTTAGCGCAATAACTTAATAAGCGTTCTGCCAAGGCGCACGTTGAGCGCACCGGCGGCCACAGCTTCTGCTGAGTTTTCTACCACTTTGGCGGCCAGAGATCCGCTTATCTGATTGGCCAGTTCATCGGTAGCCATATCAAACAGGCTTTGTGCCGCCAGGTTCTGTGCCAGCACTTTAAATAATCGCCAGCTGCCGGCCGTGCCGGGGCGCAATCCGAATACTCTTGCGATACGCCGGATGGTACGAAAGCTTATCCACGCAATGGCCAGTGTCTGAATAAGATGGTTCGGACTGATAAACGCGAGGCTTCCGCTCACCACAGCTTCTTTACGTAACACTTCTTCGGCTTTTTTGGTTACCGGCACCGCGACCATGCTTTCATACAGGCCGGATACATCCGCTACGGTCATATCTGCATGCAATGCACTCTGGTACTGCTTGTAACATCTGGCGGCGTAGCTGTCTTTGCCGAAACGTTGGGCGTGCTCACGGATGCGTTTTTCAGCAACCGCGCGATCATCAAGTTCTGCCAGTGCGGGCAGATTCAGTGGCGTTTCAATACAGGCCTCTACCGCACGAAAGCCACGCCATTCTTTCACAATGAGCGCGATAAGCGCGGCCACAAAACCGCCGAGTAGTACGCCCAGCCCGGTGGAAATCAGCGGATACTCACTGAATTGTGTGACCAGAGAGTCGATGGCATCGAACACCAGAAAGCCGGTAACGGTAAGCGCACCGAGCACCAGAGTAATGACTTTCAGGGAAATGCCCTGCTGACCGTCGATATCCCATTCGGAGGTATCTATTTTCGCCGGCATCTGCTGGCTGGGAGCCTGCTGCTGCAGCGGCGTTTCGATGGTACGTGACCGGTATTCCGGCGCTTTATAATCGGTTTCACTCATGTTTAAACCTTTAACTAACGGGTTGTCAGTAAAAACTGAAACAGTTTATCCAGTCCCCTGCCGTTTAACATGCGGGGCAGATAGTCTGCGGGCACCGGCGGATACAACGCAGGATAATGCTCGTCTGCCGACATATCTTTAATGCGGGCCGGCAGAGGTTCGAACTGTACTTCCACATACTGTTTATGCTTGTTGGTGTAACGCAGCGCACCGGGCTTGCTACCCTCGTCGGTAGCCTGAATAGCTGACACCAGAAAATGCTCGTAAGGTACGTCTTCCCGTTCGAGCTTGGCGGTGGCTCCGCCGCACACGTCTTTCAGTAACGCCAGTAATTGCGGCTTTTCAGCGTCGGGGACGAGATCGGATTTGGTGGCCACAAACGCTACTTTGCCGATTTCCTGTTTACGTAACACGTGTTTCGAGAACCAGTCCTGCTCACCATACACAAACACATCTGCCAGGTGGCTTAAGGTTTCTTTTAACTGTGCCAGATGCTGTTTGCTGTGATTCAGCCCTTCAAATAAATCCACCAGAATGATTTGCTTATCTGCTTCACGGAAAGTACCGGCGCGGAGTGGTTTCAGCCAGTCTTGCTGAAATTCACTGAACCGTGCGTTGAATGCTTTGCTCCAGGGATGGGTAATATCACTGCTTATTTTTGCAGGCAGCGGCGTGAAGCCGGTTTCCCGCCAGTTAAACCCGCTGCCATCGAGCAAAAAACTGCCCGGTTGCAGCATGGCAATACCGGCCTGTTTCGCCCGCTTTAAATAATCGCGGTAGCTGCTTGTGAGCGTGAGCATGGCTTCGGGTGTGGGGTCGCTATCGAAATCGAACTGTTCCAGGGTGTGATGCCAGTCTTTGGCGTAGAAACGCTGGGGATCGGTCATTTGCTGGGCCAGCGCGGAATCAGACCACTGAGCAAAGGTTTTGCCGGCCATGGGTAAATCGGTGATCCACTCGCCTGGATAATCGATAAACTCAAACACCACATGGGTATGAGGAAACAGATACTTTTTGAACTGACCGGTTTGCTTTAACCGCACCACCATTTTAAACGCATACACGTTCTCGGTGGGCGCTGGCCATTCGCCCTTTTCCAGTGAGGCAATGTGATCGTCGATGGGGAATAACGGAAAGTCGTCTACCGGCTCCAGCCACATGCTGTCTACCAGCTCTGCGGGTAAGTGCTTAAGCAGCGGCAAACACTGATACTGATGTTCACTGCGATACTTCAGGATGGTCATTAAACTGGTGAACAGCATGGATTTACCGCTGCGGCTTAACCCGGTAATGGTAAAACGGTGATTTTCACGTGTGAACCAGTCGCCTGCCGACGTTATGCCATCAAGCAAGGGTTCCAGCGGTGATAACACATTCTTCAGAAAGCTCTTCATTGATACCCGTTATTCGCAACACATACCGGTATGATATGGGGATCACCGGTGAATTTAAAAGCAGTTGTCACATTTGGATACAAATGCACGAACTGTTCTTGCTGCCAGTTTCTGTTCAGGACGTTTCGTTGAATAATAATTAAACACCCTTCAATATGATTGATGCTATTATTGATGCACTAAATCATCAAAATTAGTATTGAGATAGATAATGCGAACTACCGTGACGATCGACGATGAGCTGTACACAACAGCGATGGAACTCGCTGAGCCTGGCATGAACAAGGCTGACTTAGTCCGCGAAGCGATATGCACGTTTATCAGAGTGCGAGCTGCTGAAAGGCTATCGTCTTTAGGCGGTAAAGCACCTGATATGGCGGAAGTGTCGCGGCGAAAGGAAGTGCCGGAGTCTCAATGAAAGTCCTGGTTGATACCTCAGTGTGGGTTTCTCATTTCAAAAAATATAACAGCGACCTGAGCGCTTTATTGCTATCAGACCGGGTAGTCACCCATCCTTTAATTGTTGGTGAACTGGCCTGCGGTACACCGCCAGAGCCAAGAGCTAGAACATTCGCTGATTTGAAAAGATTGAAGTGTTGCCCGGTGGCGAGTTATGAGGAAACGTTGTATATGATTGAACATCACAAACTGTACGGTCGTGGCTGTGGTTGGATAGATTTGTCGCTGCTAGCTTCTACAATGATTACTCCGGAAGTAGCCCTCTGGACGCTTGATAAGCGGCTCAATCTACTCGCAGACCATTTCAACATTTCGTATGATTGATGTAGCTGCCACCTCTTTCCTACCGTAGAATCATTCCCTCCTCCTCATGTTACGTGTAACATCACCGGCATAAGAAACGTAAAGAGAGACGTTATGCCTGCCAAACGCCCCACACTTCAGGATATTGCCGACATTGTTGGTGTGACTAAAATGACGGTAAGCCGCTATCTGCGGGCCCCTGATTCTGTGGCACCGGCTACGCAGGCCAAAATTGCAGAAGCTTTAACGTCGCTGGGGTACATTAAAAACCGTGTACCGGCCATTTTGTCGAAATCCTCCAGTAAGACCATCGGCATTATTATTCCTTCGTTATCGAACCAGGTATTTGCTGATTTGGTGCAGGGCGTTGAGAACGTCACCGCCGCCAACGGCTACGACACCCTGATTGCTCACACGGGTTATAACCCGCAAACCGAAGAAGACAAGATTGATATGATGCTGTCGTATCAGATTGACGGCCTGGTACTCACTGAAACCCAACACACACCGCGCACAAGGCAGATGCTGAAAAAGGCTGCGATTCCGGTGGTGGAAACCATGGAAGTGCCCGGCGAGCCGTTGGATATGGCAGTGGGCATGAACCACGAGCAGGCCGCTTATGAGGTGGTAAAGCGGATGCTGGATTCAGGCAAACAGAATACGGTTTATCTTGCCGCCAGGTTAGACAGCCGTACCCTGCTGCGGCAACAGGGTTACGAACGGGCCATGAAAGAAATGGGCTTACAGCCGGTAACGGTGTCCACTGCGGAGCATTCCAGTTTCACCCGTGGCGCACAATTGATGGCGCAGGCGTTGTCGTTACATCCGCAAACGAACGGCGTGTTCTGTACGAACGATGATATTGCCATTGGCGCGATGCTGCATTGCCGGCAAACAGGCAAACAGATCCCTGCAGACATGGCAGTAGTGGGATACAACGGGCTGGATATCGGCGGCGCAACCACGCCGGTATTAACCAGCGTACTTACTCCACGGGAAGAGATGGGAGAGCAGGCAGCCCGCCTGTTGCTGGCGTCGTTGCAGGGAGAGGCGGTAGCAGAGAAGCTGATCACCTTGCCTCACAGCCTGACGGCAGGGGAAACACTGTAAGTTAGTAAGCGCCAACCAACAATCTGATTAGATGCAGTTTCGCGCTTTTAAACGCTCTGTTACCCGGCTGACAATTTCCTGCGGCGTGCTGTCGATGGTGACTGTTAATACATCCTGTTCGCTGATGTCCGGCCGTTCCAGCGCATCGAACTGACTGTCGAGCATATCCGGCTTCATGAAATGCCCTTTTCTGGCAGCCATCCGCTCTAAAATCACATGCTTAGGCCCGTCGAGAAACACGAACACCAGGTTTTTGTTATCTTTGCGAATTGCGTCGCGGTAGCGCTTTTTCAGTGCCGAGCACACAATCACGCCCTTGCGGCTGCGCTGCTCCAGGTTATATACCGCATCATTGATGCGTTCGAGCCAGGGCGCACGGTCTTCATCGTTAAGCGGGGAGCCCTCTCCCATTTTTTTTACGTTGGCTCTGGGGTGTAAATCGTCGCCGTCGATGAAGGTGGCCTGCATATCTGCCGCCAGCATCTCAGCCACGGTGGTTTTACCTGAACCACTTACGCCCATGACCACCACAGAGAAGCCTGCCGGCGGTTGTTTGCTCTCGCTTTTACTCATAATGTTGCAGCCTGCTCCACGGTTTTGGTGTTAAATAATTGTTTACCTTTTTAGCGTAACATGTACCATGTTACCGGTAACGTTACTGATTGTGAATGGCTTTAAAGCGTAATTTTTTCTGCCGGCTTTCAGTAAACGCTTCTGAACCTGTAAAACGCTGTGAATAAGAGAACGTGCTATGGATGTTGGAACCGACCCTACTCACCTGTTGCTTACCGGCCTTGGCGCGGTGGTGCTGCTGGTACTGCTCATTATAAAAATGCGGGTGCATGCATTTGTGGCATTGATCCTTGTCAGCGTATTGTCGGCTGCCGTAGCCGGTATTCCGGCTGATGACATTGTGCCGGTGATGATGAAAGGGTTTGGTGGCACGCTGGCCTCTGTGGCCTTGCTGGTAGGGCTGGGCTGTATGATTGGCAAATTACTGGAAGTCACCGGTGGTGCCAGAGTGCTGGCCGATGGTCTGATTAACCGCTTCGGTGAGCAAAAAGCGCCGTTTGCGCTGGGTGTTGCGTCATTACTTTTCGGCTTTCCTATCTTTTTTGATGCCGGACTGATTGTGATGTTCCCCATACTGATGAGTGTGGCGGCTAAGTTCGGTGGCTCGACAATCAAATACGCGTTTCCCGCAGCCGGTGCGTTTGCGGTAATGCATGCCTTTGTGCCACCTCATCCCGGCCCGGTAGCAGCCGCTGATTTACTGGGGGCGGATATTGGTCTTCTGTTGCTTATTGGTTTGCTGATTGCCATTCCCACCTGGTATCTGGGCGCGTATTGCTTTGCCCTGTATGCGGGCAAGAAAACCGTACTCTCCCTGCCGCCGCTGTATAAGAACACTGATTCTTCCACGTTAACCACCCCACCGGCATTCAGTACGGTGCTGGCTGTTCTGCTAACACCGGTGCTGCTGATATTTATGGATACCGGTTTGAACACGTTGCAGGTATCCGGCGTGATAAGCGGCGATGCTTTATGGATTGATATTCTGCGTATGCTGGGTAAAACCCCGGTCGCGCTGTTGATCACACTGATCCTGTGTTTATTTCTGTTTACCCGGGATCTTGGTCGTGAGAAAACCGAAGCGCTTTGCGGAGAATCGCTGGCGCCCATCTGTGGTGTGATTCTGGTTACCGGTGCCGGAGGCATGTTCGGTGGTGTACTGCGCAGCAGCGGGATTGGTGAAGCGCTGGCAGGCTTATTACAGGACACAGGATTACCGGTGATTGTGGCCGCGTTTGTGATTTCAACCTGTTTACGGGTAGCACAAGGTTCTGCCACAGTCGCACTTACCACCACAGCGGCTCTGATGGCGCCCATCGTATCGGCCACCACCGGCCTTTCGGCGGTAGACATCTGCTGTATTGTGATTGCCATTGCCGGCGGCGCAACGGTGCTGTCGCACTTCAATGATTCCGGCTTCTGGCTGGTATCCCGCTTGCTGGATATGGATGAAAAGACCACCCTGAAAACCTGGACGGTAATGGAAACCCTGCTCGGCAGCATTGCATTCCTGCTGGCCGCGTTAATCAGTGTGGTGTTTTAGAAAGTTGCCCCGCCAGCACATTTTCTGGCATGCTAACCGCTAATTTCTGTCATCAAACTGATGTATTTTCTGCATGAATACAGACCCGTTGCGATTTTGCCCGAACTGCAAGAGCGATGCTTTTTCATTATCTGAAAACCGCTATTTTTGTGAAGACTGTAGCTTTACTTACTTCCTGAATGCTGCCACGGCGGTAGCGGGTATTCTGGTGTGTGACGGCCACTTGCTGTTTACCGTGCGGGCGAAAGCCCCGGGTAAAGGTAAGCTGGGTCTGCCGGGCGGATTTGTAGATTTTCACGAGTCGCTGGAACAGGCACTGATGCGGGAAACCCGCGAGGAACTGGGTATTCATGTTGCTGACTGGCAATATTTGCTGTCTGCACCAAACACCTATGATTATGCCGGTGTGCGTTATCACACCTGCGATGGCTTTTTTATTGCCACGCTGAAAAAGCGCCCGGAATTTTCGCTTCAGGCAAGCGAAATTGCCGGTGTAAAATGGCTGAAACCGGATGATATTAATCCGGATAATATTGCTTTCCCTTCTATGCGCCGCGCGGTGAAGGTATACATTGATTCTGTCAGTTAAACTGCCTGCTCATTTAAGGATAAGAGTATGAAGCGTTTTTTCCTGTCACTGGGTGTCGTGATTGTTCTGTTGATTGGCGTACTGATTTTTAACGCCATGCGTTTCACGCCACAGGAGCCTGCCCCGTCTGCAGACATCACGTTGATTCAGCCTGACGATGAATTGCTGGCTAAACAGCTGGCTGAGGCACTGACCTTTAAAACCGTTTCGTATGAAAACGGCAATCCTGACAACTACGCCAGCTTCACCGCGTTTCAGGAATGGCTGGCCGCCACCTATCCGCTGGTATTCGAAAAAGCAGAACTGGTGCGCCTGAATACTCACACCTTACTGTTCCGCCTGAAAGGTCAGGATGCTGCGTTAAAGCCGGTGCTGTTTTCAGCCCATTACGATGTGGTACCTGTTAACCCGGGTACAGAGCGTACCTGGACGTATCCACCGTTCGGCGGCGTCATTAAAAACGGTGAAGTGTGGGGTCGTGGCGCACTGGATGACAAAAATTCTGTCATCACACTGATGGCTGCTGCCACACACTTGCTGGAAGAGAACATCGCCACACAGCGGGATATTTATATTGCCCTTACCCATGACGAAGAGATTGGCAGCACAGACGGTGCGATTGCAGTCACGCAGTGGTTTAAAAATAAAATGATCACGCCTGCCTGGTCGCTGGATGAAGGCTCTTATGTACTGGACGGCATTGTGCCGGGTATCGATAAAGGCATTGCCAGTATCAACCTGTCGGAAAAAGGGTATTTAACACTGACGCTCACCGCAGAAGGTGAAGGCGGGCACAGCTCCATGCCACCACAGGATACTGCGGTAACCATTCTGGCCGCAGCGCTGATGAAGCTGCACGACGCGCCGTTACCCGGCGGGCTGGAAGGCATTAGTGAAAAGATGTACAGCGACATAGCCCGGCATATGGATTTCACCAAGCGGTTGCTATTTGCCAATATGTGGCTGTTTAAACCCCTGTTGAATTCTGTTGTAGGCAGCAGTACCAGCGGTAATGCCATGCTGCGCACCACCACGGCTCCCACCATGCTGTCAGGCAGCGTGAAATCTAACGTATTACCCGCCACCGCAACGGCCACGATTAATTTCAGGCTGCACCCGCGGGATTCGGTGGAATCTGTGACAGAATGGGTGCGTGAAGCCATTAACGATGACCGGGTAACAGTGGAAGCGGGAGAATTCACCGAGCCTTCACCGGTAGCATCCAGCAGTAACGAAGGTTTTTTACAGATGGTACAGACCACACGGGCTGTTTATCCGGATGCCATTATTACGCCGGGCCTCACCATTGCCGCTACAGACAGCCGCTTTTACAGCGAAATAACCGACAGTTACCGCTTTGCGCCTATGGTGTTACGCTCAGAAGATCTTGGCAGTATTCACGGCACCAATGAAAAGATATCGGCAGCGAACCTGGTAAAAGCCGTGCAGTTTTATACGGCATTGATGGCGCAGCAATAAGATAGGAATACGGAAAGAAAAAGCCCGCCTGCCCAACCACAGGCGGGCAGGCTGTTAACGGGAAACTTCCATCATTAACCCGTTAACGAGCAACACAGGGTTGTCCGGTTTGACCGGCGCGGGAATGGTGGTTTGCTCTGTCCACGCATTCTCCCATTCAATGAGTGCCTGCTGCTGTGCCTCATCATCAAAAGATGACTCAGACACCACTGAAGCACGAAGTGCTGACAAGTACTGCGACCAGCGCGGCAGGTAGAAATCTTTGTACATGCCCTGCCAGGCTTTAGACGCATAGTCTTTCAGTTTAGGACCGCCCCACACGGTAATTTGCTGGCGGGCGTTCTTCACATAAAAGTCAGATTCTGCTTTGTTGTCACCGTAAGCCGCTGCATCTGACAACCAGGTATGCAGAGACTCCTGGTGCCATCCCATCAGCGCGTCCAGTTGTGTAACCAGTCTGGTGATTTGTGCCGTCAGCGCATCGCCTTTTTTAATGTCTTTTGCCTGATAAGCAGATACGGCTTCCTGCAACATTAAATCCACATGTAGTGATACTGACTGCTTTGTCACGTCCACCAGATCGTAGATAAACAGCGGGGAATCTGCGTATTCGTCAGCCAGAGACAGCAGTTCCATGATGGCTGCGTCGAGGCTGGCGAGATCGCCCGGGCTACCTTCGAATTCAGTGATATTTGTTGTCGGTCGCTTGAACAGTAAGTAAGCACCTGCTGACCCTTCCCACCAGCGGGTCGTCCAGTAACGTACCGAGTACACACCGTCGATAAGCTTATCCCAGGCATTCATCAGCGCCGGAGACGATTTACCGTACCGCGCGTTGGCGTAGGTGGCTATCCAGCTTTGCATGTCCGGTTTTGCCTGCCAGGGTAAATCGAACAGGAACTCATAGGCCACAGAGTTATTGTGAATACCTTCAGGGAATACACCGAAACCGGTTAACGCACCTTTATTTTCTGAATGCGTTACCACATCCAGCTGTTCTGTGTAGTCTGCAAAGTCAGCGTAAACAGGGTCTGATCCGCCGTAGTTATGAATGAATCCGAAGATCCACGGCTTACCTTTAAAGCCTTCTGTACGCTGCCACACATGATAACGGTCGTTGCCGATATCGTGGATCATGGCTTTGCTGTCCGGTACATCTTTCAAGAAGGCTTCAATGGATTCCAGATCCCAGAACTCTTCATCAGCACCGAACATCCAGCCCTGCATCACCCAGGTAGCATCCGGCGCAGCCTGTTGAATAGACTGGTAAATACGCTTTCCGTAGGAAGCCAGGTCGGCGTAACGGTTGTCTTCTGACACCGGCGGCAGCATTTCATTAAACGCATCAGATAAATAGTATTCGTGTTCGCCGTAGGTGGCGGTGTAGATTTCAATAAAGCGTTTTGCCACTTTATCGAATAAGGGATCTGCCGGGTCCAGCCAGTAGGTTTCGTGTTCGAACCCTGTCCATTTCGGCATTTCGTAAATTTTTGCATCGGGGAAACGTTCGGTGAACGCTTTGGGTACATACCCGCTGAACGCCGGAACAACAGGCTTCATGCCGAGCTCGTCCATACGTGCCAGAATTTGTTTCTGCAATTTGTGTTTCTTTTCAATCCAGCTTTGCGGTAACGGGCCTTCATGGCCTTCAATGTTACCCATGCGCTGCCAGGGCGTAAACGCAGGTCCTGAAAAATACGTATCCAGTTCGCTGTCTGTTACACCGAACTCTTTCCACAGGGCTTGCCACACAAACTCCTGACCTTCCATTGCCACGGGGTTATTCACACCGTGTAAGGCCATCCAGTCTATTTCCTGCTCCCAGCGCGCCCAGTCCCACCAGGGAGTGGTATAGCCGTAGGCACACACATTCAGATATGCGCGCTGATCAAACGGTGTAGCGATTTTCGCCCCGTCGAAGTCAGCAAAATGGTCGGGCATGGCTACGCGGTTGCCTTCCCAGCTTACCGATAACGCGCCCTGCTCCCGCAGATACTGATATGCACCGTATGCCATGGCAGCATCGCTGTTGCCACTGATTTCCGCCTGTCCGTTTGTTACATTCACTTCGTACCACTCAGGTTCGTTGTCGGTAACTTTACGGGTGGAAATGTGCCCTGCCTGACCACCGGTGACCCGGCTGAGGACGGCCTGCACAGGGGTTTGCACGGCTACGGTTTCACTTTCACTGGCGCGGGGTTGCTCTGCCGGTGTTCCGCAGCCACTTAAGGCAAACGCCACTGCCAGACACAGCGCACTGACCGGCATAGACATAGGTTTACGCATTGATTTTATCCTGTAAAAAACGTGCGCTGCGTTAACAGGCAGCGCACACCGCGTTTTTAAAATGAGTACATTGCACTCAGGTAGTAGCTTGTACCCAGTACACTGGTGGTCTGCCAGACCGGCTTCTCATCGGTGTAGTAGGCTTCTTCATCGTTACCGTTAATATTCAGCGCGCCGAAACGCAGGTTCAGTTCTTCAGTCACGTTGTAGCTCAGTACCACGTCTATCTGATCGCGGCCATCTACCACGCGGCCTTCACGGGCGAAGAACGCATCGTTGCTGTCCTGAATATACGGGCTGCGGTGGTTCAGTGCGACCCGCGCGCTGAACACTTCGTTTTCCCAGTAGCCGATGAAGTTCCAGGTTTCTTCAGAAGAATTGGTCAGTACAAAGTCTTCACCGTCTTCCGCATCAATAAAGGTATAGTTTGCTGAGAAACCGAAACCTTTGATGGGCAGCCATTCGTCCAGTCCCTGGTTCCAGCCAAGCTCATAACCTTTGATGGTGGTACCGGAGTCATCGTTGTAGGTGCTGGTAATCTCATAAATATTACCTTCATTGTCGGTACAGTCTGCTGCCGTGCCGCTCAGCGCCACACCGTCGTAACTGTCCGGACAAACAAACTCGGTGACAGAGCCGTTTTTAATTTCTTTCCAGAACAGGGTTAACGCCAGGCTGTCACCTTCACCGTAGTACCATTCCAGACCTAAATCTGCCTGGTCTGCGGTCATTGCCTTCATTTCCGGCTGACCCAGATCGATGGTGTAGGTAGTCGTACCGAAGGAGTTAGACGCTGAGGTTTCTGATGCAGCAATTTGTGTATTGGACGTCAGAATAGGACGCACCAGCACTTTTGCTGCAGCAAAACGGGCCTGTACTTCATCGGTGAGCTCTAACACCAGGTTCATGCTGGGCAGGAAGTTGGTGTAGTCATAATCGATATCGTATTCACCCACCACCATGCGAATTTCTTCGTTATCCGGATTCTGCTCACCGGTGAGGTAAGTATTGATAGTCCGGTCTGTGGTTTCGTAACGGCCGCCGAAATTACCGCGGAACGGGAAATCACCTAACATGGTGTCGAACTCAAGCTCGGAATAGAACGACAAAATGTCACGTTCGATACCGTAAGACGACTGGGCCGCAAAGAAGGTAGGAATAGTTACGCCTTCTGCCACCAGCGCATCGCGGTAAGCCTGAATATCCGGTGCAATCCAGGCATGCTGAATTGACATCTGATTATCGAGGAAGTCGGTCACCATGAAGTTATATTCAGACATCAGCGGTAAGTCTGCAGGGTCTGCATCACCAATGGCGAAACGGTCTGTACGGTATACTTCGCGGTTAAACTCTTCCTGACGGTACTTCACGCCGAATGCGAAAGACGTGAAAATGTCGCCATCGAGAATGCGTTCAGCATCAAATTGCAGTGCCTTTTCGGAGGTATCCACAATACGTGTTGCACCGTTGGGATATTCGTTACGGGGCATGTCGTAAGGATACAGCGCCGGGTCGGTGAGATCTTCATCCACATCAAAAATAACATTGCTGCTGTCGGAAATATCCATGGTGGCAGACACGGTGGTTGCCAGAATAGCGGCTTCTTCGCTTTCTGTAGCATCACCGGCGGTATAGTGCGCCACGCCTGAGATTATCCAGTTTTCCGTTTCGTATTTAGACTGCAAGGTAAAGGCTTTACTGGTTGCGCCTTTTTCCTCGATTTGACGGTTATTTTCCAGCGTGAAATCATCAATTCTCACATTGGTGTATACGCCGCCAACCGGCTCGCCAAGCAGGGTGATGTCATCACGGTCGAACAGGAATACCTGCTGGTTCAAATCCTGATAAGTATCGTCGTCGGCATAAATGGCAGTAAAGGTGGTTTCAAAGCTGTCAGTCGGACGCCACTGCACGGCACCGTTCATCAGATAACGCTTGGTTTCGCGGTCGATACGACGGTAACGGGGACGGCGTGGATAATCATTGCCTTCGTCGTCCTGGAACCAACGGCCCATCCAGAAGTTATCTACGCGGTCATCCAGTTCCTGATAACCGGCGTTCAGGAAAATACCCACAGTATCGTCAGCAAACTGGTCGATATAGGTAATGTTTCCTTTCGGCGTAACATCGTCAGTAGGTGAAAATTCTGAATACTGACCTTTTACCGATGCCACAATTTTACGCTCGCCGTAAGACAGCGGCTTGGTAGTATCGATGTTGATTGTGCCGGATAACCCACCGGTGTCCATGTCAGCGCTGGGAGATTTGATCACCGAGATGGCTGAAGCCAGTTCTGACTGAATAATGTCGTAACGGAAACCGCCGGTGAAATCGGCGTTTGCCATTGTCTGACCATTAACGGTCGTCCGCGCATATTGCGCACCTAAACCACGAACACTGATCGTGGAGCCGCGACCGTTAATGTTGGAGATCTGTACACCGGGAATACGCTGAATCGCTTCAGCAATGTTCTCGGTAGGGAATTTACCGATATCTTCTGAGGTGATGATATCGGCAACTTTGGTTTCATCCCGCTTGATAGCCGCTGCCTGCACAAGGCTGGAGCGGTAAGTCACGTCGATGCGTTCAATCTGGTCTTCATCAGGCGTTGCAGTTTCCTGCGCAAAAGCAACAGGGTTCAGAGCACAGAGCAGCGCGCTGGCAATGAGGGTTTTCTTCGGAAGTGCATAGTTCATTTGCGTTTCCCATCAGTTCAACACTTTTATCGTTTCAGCTTCAGGCAACGTCGCTGAATATGTTTTCTTTTATTTTTGTTTTACGGTGATTTTTTCATCATCCTGTTTTTGACGCTATCACCGCGTGTCAACGTTGTCAAACATCAAAATGAAAAATTTATGACACGGTTGTTCCGGAATATCAGGAAATTAATTCAGCGGCGCAGCGGAATCCCTGACCACCAGTTCGAGGCTGAAGCCTTTAGATTCCACGGTGTGAACATCTTTCGCCTGCATCATCTTGATCACCATTTCGGCGGCGGAAGCGGCGATATCAAAATTTGGCTGATTGATGGTAGTGAGGTGTGGCCAGGTTTGAATTGAAAACGGACTGTTCTCGAATCCGGCCACGGAAACGTCTTCCGGAACCCGCAACTGATTCAGGCGCACCATGAACACTGCGCCGGCTGCGATTTCGTCGTTACATGCAAAAATAGCGGTGGGTTTATTGTCATTACTGAGAACCTGTTTCGTCATCGCCATACCCGAATCAAAGGTAAATTCGCCGTCTACGATGAGGTTCTTATCCACTGCCAGCCCCCGTGCTTCGTGGGCTTCACGGAAACCACGCAGGCGGCCGAGGCTGGATTCATGAGAGGCATGATAGCCCAGAAACGCAATACGCTTGTGTCCGAGATCAAGCAGGTAGTCTGTCATTTTACGGCTGGCCTCCACATCGTCCACATGAACCACCGGTGCAAGTGTATCCGGCGCTTCTGAACCGGACAGGATGCGTACAACCTTGGCATCCCGGTTCAGCAGAAAAGTAACCAGTTCACGGTTTTCGGATAACGGCGGCGTAAGAATCACCCCGCCTATCTGATTTGAACCAATCATGGCCGCCAGTTCTTTACCCACTTCTTCGGAACGGGAGTCGGTGGGATGAATAACCAGTTCGAACCCGCGCTTGCGGCACTCTGAAATGATGCCGTTCTGCATTTCAATCACATAGTGACTGTTCGGGTTGTCGTACACGAACGCCAGTGAGAAAGGCGCTTTACGCATAGTACGTGCGGTGTGATTAGGCTGATAATTCAGTTTGTGAATACATTCCTGCACTTTGGTGCGTACTTCATCGCTGACGCTGGCTTCGTTGTTGACCACACGGGAAACGGTTTTAAAGGAAACCCCCGCTAACTTGGCCACATCCTTAATTGTCGGCTTCTTCATAGTGACTGCCATGATCAAAAAAATTCCTGTCTTTCAGGAGCATAAAGGCTATGGAGACGGCCCGCAACATTCCTGTCCTGCCATTCCCCTGTCTTATCGTATTTTATTCCACCAAAATAACATTTGACAACGTTGACAAAGCAAGGTTAACGTAAAAACCCTGATTACTAAAGAAGCAGTTGATCATGACAAACACGGCTGATAACACCGAAAAGAAAAACCGTTTATTGTCGCTGGACGTATTCCGCGGCCTGACCATCATGGCCATGATTGTGGCAAACAGTCCGAATACCTATGGTGAGTTGTCCCACGCATTCTGGGATGGCATTCACTTTGCCGACCTGATATTTCCCTTTTTCATCCTCATTGTGGGTGTCGCAATCAGCCTGGGCTTTAAGAATATTCATGCTGATTCCCCCAATCTGAAACCTGTGCTGCAAAAAGTGTGGAAACGCACCTGCATTATGTTCGCACTGGGATTAGTGGTGAACCTGTTCTACACCCACTTCGAGCAGGTTCGTATTCTTGGCGTGTTGCAACGTATCGCACTGGTGTATCTGGTGTGCTGCTATCTGGCGGTTTACTGCTCTGTACGTACGATTATTAAAACCGGCATTGCCCTGCTGGTACTGTACTGGCTGTTTGTGCTGTTTGTGCCGGCTCCGGGTTTACCCGCCGGTCACCTGGAACGGGGCGAGAACATTATTAACTGGTTCGACAGATTCATGCCCGGCATGTTGTGGCGTGGTGAATGGGATCCTGAAGGTTTACTCAGCACCTTCCCTTCTGTGGTTACCGGCATCATGGGTATGCTCATGGGCCGCATTATCATTGCCGCCAAAGGTGAGTTAAGAGACGCCGTGATGCATCTTTTCTTATTCGGCTTTCTCACCTTTTGTGCCGGTTGTGTGTGGAGCCTGGGCTTTCCGTTCATCAAGCAAATCTGGTCCAGTTCTTTCGTGCTGGCCACCGGCGGGATTGGCGCAATGATTCTGGCGGTGATGGTGTGGTATACCGATATTAAAGGCCACCGTGCCGGCACGGCCATTCCGGTCATCTTTGGTGCCAATGCGATTACCGCCTATGTGCTGCACGTCATTATCGAGAAGTGCCTGGACTGGGAAATAGCCGGTACATCCGTTCACGCTTCATGGGTTGAGTGGTCTTTGCAGGCAGGCTTCAGCGAATTTGCCAGTGCCACTACCTGGGTAGTGATGTTTGTGGGTATTTGTTTTATTCCCGTGTACTGGCTCTACCGCAAACAGATTTTTATCAAAATCTGATCTTACAACGTTTTTTATTCTCTATTTTATCTATCCAACAGCAAGGAACCCGTGAGTGATTCAGCAACAGTATTTTCTTGGTATCGATGGCGGCGGCACTAAATGCAAAGCCCGCCTTGAATCCCTGAACGGCGAACTGCTTGGCGAAGGGCTTTCCGGCCCGTCAAATCCTGCACAATCTGCAGAGACCGCGTATAACTCGGTGAATGCCGCTGCCATGCAAGCGGTAAAGGAAGCCGGACTGCCGGCAGATGCACTGTCTCAGGTGCATGCCTGCCTGGGACTGGCCGGGGTGAACATTCCGGCCTACCGGGAAATTGCAGAAAAGTGGCAGCTTCCCTTCGCCAGTACCATGATTACTACCGATTTACACATTGCCTGCACCGGCGCACACGGCGGCAGCGAAGGTGCCATTTTAATTACCGGCACGGGCAGTTCAGCCTTTGCCAGCGTGAATGATGTGCATACCTGTATTGGCGGTCACGGATTCCCGCTGGGCGATAAGGCCGGCGGCGCGTGGCTTGGCTGGCGGGCAATCAGTCACACCCTGGAAGCGATGGATGCGTTACAACCGGTTTGTGATTTCACGGCGGCGGTGTGTCAGCAACTTAACGTAATAACACCGGAAGATATTGTTGCGAAGGCCCTGCACTACCGCTCCGGTGATTACGCCGCACTGGCCCCGCTGATACTGGACTTTGCGAAGCAGAATAACGCCGGTGCGCAGGCCATTATTGACGAAGGTACTGTGTACCTAACCAAAATGCTAACAAGATTACAGGCGCTGGATGCACGGCGTATCACCATGATTGGCGGACTGGCATCGTACTGGAGCAGTCAGATCCCTGATACTATTCAACGGCTGCTGAGCCCCGCATTGTGTTCCCCTGAATACGGTGCGGTTTCGCTGGCACGGCAGGCATTTAAGGAGGCCTGAATGGCACACGCAACAAAAATGGCTGCTGAAGCGTCGCAGACCCCTGACGTTTTCCGCACACAATTACGTGACAACGCGGCGCAAATCACCGCGCTGGCGGCAGCAATTAAGCAAAAAGACCCGGAATTTGTGTACATGATTGGCCGTGGTACATCTGACCACGCCGGTGTCTTCGGTAAATACCTTATTGAAACAGAGCTGGGTTTACCGGTAGCCGCCGCAGCACCGTCGGTGAACAGTGTATTCGGCAAGTCACTGCGTTTACAAAAAGCGTTAGTGTTCGTGATTTCCCAGTCTGGCCGCAGCCCTGACATTCTTGCTCAGGCAAAAATGGCAAAGGAAAAAGGCGCTCTGGTTGTTGCGCTGGTTAACGATGAAAGCTCACCGCTGGCAGATCTGGCCGATTTCTTTGTGCCCCTTAAAGCCGGCCCGGAAGTGGCAGTAGCTGCCACGAAAAGTTATCTCGCCAGTTTATATGCTTTGCTGACCATTGTGGCGGCGTGCTCAGACAACCAGGCACTTCGCGAAGCACTGAGTGCGTTGCCTGACCGGCTTGACGACACCATTGCACAGGCACCTGTACTCACTGCTGAGGTACTTCAGCCTATGGAGCGCTGCGTCGTACTTGGCCGTGCATTTGGTTATGCGGTGTCCCGCGAAATTGCCCTTAAAATGAAAGAAGTACTTGGCGTTCAGGCCGAAGCGTTCAGCAGCGCAGAGTTCCTGCACGGACCGGTAGCCTTGCTGAACCGTGGCGTAGCCATTATTGACGTACACGTGCCGGATGCTTCAGCCAGTTTTCACAGCGGACAAATTGAAGAAGTGAAGCGCCGTGGCGCGCCGGTATTTCCGCTTTTGAAAGTAGATGACGAGGTGCATCCGCTGGTTGCACCGCTGCTGATCATGCAGCGTTTTTATCTGGATATCGAAATTGCAGCGAGAACCCTTAACATGGACCCGGATAATCCGGTAGGCTTGAAGAAAGTCACGGAAACGGTTTAATTCATGGGTTATTTTGCTTCACAATTTTTTGATGGCTACCGCCTGCTAAACAACGTGGCATTCACGGTAGAAGACGGGCGCATTACGTCGGTGACACCTGATGCTGAGCCGGGGCAGCACGACGTGCTGGATGGCCTGATCATGCCGGCCATGGTAGATGTTCAGGTTAACGGCGGCGGCGGTGTGCAGTTTAATGAAGCGCCGGTGGCAGATTCGTTGTTGCAGATGTCCCGTGCATACCTGACTACCGGCACAGGCAGTATTATGCCTACGCTGATCACCGACGATATTGCCGTCATGTCTGCCGGTGCTGATGCTATTGCTGAAGCGCATAAGGCTGACCCTGCCGCCATTCCGGGCGTTCACTTTGAAGGCCCGCACCTGTCTGCGGCGAAAAAGGGCATGCACAGTGCGGCGCATATCCGCCCCCTGAGTGACGATGAGTTTGCCCTTTTTACCCGCAAAGACTTAGGCCGGGTGTTACTTACCGTCGCGCCGGAAACCGTATCTCCTGAAGACATCACCCGTCTGGTGAACGCCGGCGTTATTGTATCAGCCGGTCACACCAACGCAGATGCAGACACCTGCTTTAAAGCCTTTGATGCCGGCGCAACCGGCGCAACACACCTCTACAATGCCATGTCAGCCCTTACCAGCCGGGAACCCGGCGTGGTAGGCAGTGCGTTATACCGTGATGATGTGTACTGCGGACTGATAGTTGATCATCAGCATGTGCATCCGGTAAGTGCCACTCTGGCCATCCGCCTGAAGGGTGACGACAAGCTGATGCTGGTGACCGATGCCATGGCTCCGGCGGCCAGCGATGCTGACCACTTTATGTATCAGGGCATTAAGGTGCTGCGTCAGGGACCAACGCTCAAACTGGCAG
Source organism: Alteromonas sp. (assembly GCF_984505615.1). Taxonomy (NCBI): domain Bacteria; kingdom Pseudomonadati; phylum Pseudomonadota; class Gammaproteobacteria; order Alteromonadales; family Alteromonadaceae; genus Alteromonas; species Alteromonas sp. The sequence continues at coordinate 20,533 of NZ_CFHOXV010000025.1, forward strand.
ACGGCACACTGGCCGGTTCGGTGCTGACCATGGAAGAAGCCATTCAGCATACCCGTTTTGATTTAGACATTGCGCTGGAAAGTACCCTGAAAATGGCCACTTCAACACCGGCAAATTTTCTTGGGCTTTCATCAAGTATCGGCACATTACAAACCGGCTCGCAGGCCAACTGGATTGCGGTAAACGACGCCTTGCAGGTTCAGCGCGTCTGGCGTAACGGAGTTTGCATGTCGTAAGGCTTGCAGGGCCCGTCCCTTTTAATCTGAAGGAAATAATAATGACAACAGGTAAAACCTCTTCTTCCGGCAGTGCAGTATTGCTGCCCATGGCCATTATCGGCACCTTGTTCTTTGTGTTTGGTTTCATTACCTGGCTGAACGGTGCACTGATCCCTTTTCTGCAAATTGTGTGTCAGTTGTCGGGCATGGAAGCGCTGCTGATTGCATTCAGCTTTTACATTGCGTACGTCGTCATGGCTCTGCCCATGTCGTTTGTGTTGAATAAAACCGGTTACCGCAACGCTATGTCGCTGGGTCTGGTGATGATAGCCGCCGGTTGCTTTTTGTTTGTGCCGGCTGCAGAGACCCAAACCTTTGCCCTGTTTATCACCGCACAGTTTATTGTGGGTTCAGGACTGACTATTCTTCAAACGGCATCAAACCCTTATCTGGTAAAAATCGGGCCCTCAGAAACCGCTGCAGCCCGCATATCGATAATGGGCCTGCTGAATAAAGGCGCAGGCTGGCTGGCACCGGTGGTATTTACCGCATTGGTACTGGGTGAATTCTCCGGCGTAACGGCGCAGAGTATTGCTGCTTTGCCGGAAGCAGAAAAGGCTGCGCAAATTCAGTCTCTGGCTGACAGTCTGGTAACGCCTTATATCGGCATGGCCGTTGCGCTGTTGTTACTGGCGGTAGCGCTGCGTTTTTCCGGATTGCCTGAGTTGGATTTAGATAAAGAAGATGAAACCCTTGATGCCAGTGGCATGAAAAACGGCTCTATTTTACAGTTTCCCCAGCTGGTGCTGGGTGTGGCTGCATTGTTTTTCTACGTGGGCGTAGAGGTCATTGCCGGTGACACTATCGGGCTTGCCGGTTCTGAACTTGGCGTAGAAGGCGCATTGGGACTGACCTCCTATACCATGTTCTTTATGGTAATCGGTTACACCCTGGGTCTGGTACTGATCCCGCGGGTACTAACCCAACATCAGTTGCTTACCCTGTCAGCGGTACTGGGCATGTTACTCGCGGTTGCCATTCCTTTTACAGACCCTGCCAGTGACAGTATTTCTGCTGTTATCTGGGGTTGGACCGGTGTCACCACGCTGCCGGATCCGCTTGCGTGTATCGCCCTTCTGGGCCTCGCCAACGCCATTGTCTGGCCGGCGGTGTGGCCCCTGGCACTGGAAGGCCTGGGTAAATTCACTGCACGTGGTTCAGCTCTGTTGATCATGGGTATTGCCGGTGGCGCAGTGTTACCAATGGTTTTCGGCGCGATTGCTGATGCATATGGTGTTCTGAATGCTTACTGGATGACTATACCCTGCTATGGCTTCATACTGTTCTATGCGCTGAAAGGTTGCCGTATAAAGCACTGGTAACTTATTGATGCGGAGCTGGAAGGCTCCGCACTTTTCTCCTGAAAAAGTGTATTTTAACCATTGCTAAATTTGCGAAAAACACGATAATTCAGAGAAAATTTTTGCATATTACGCATAAATGAATTTATTGAATCAAGTCACACTCCGAACTCTTAAGCTATTCATCGCGGTTTATGAAGCCCGCAGTTTGTCAGCCGTCGCCAGGCAGGAAGGGGTTTCACCGTCTCTGGTTTCCAGAGCCATTCAGCAACTGGAAGATGCCACAGGGCAGCCGCTGTTTTATCGTAATACCCGTTCACTGGCTCCCACCGAGCAGGGAAAAATATTCTTCCGCTATACATCAGAAATTGAAAAATCTTTGATGGAGATGCAGCAGCATTTACAGGACTTCGATGGCGAACCCGGTGGCATACTGAGAATAAACGCACCGGTTCAATTCGGACAACATCATGTTGCCCCGTTTCTGGCGGAGTTTTCCGAACTGTTCCCGGATGTGCAGGTGGAGCTTACTTTAACAGATGCGTTTATCGATCCTCATGCAGGTGACGCCGATGTGATTATCCGCATAGGTGCCCTGCCGGACTCTTCCCTGCGGGCAAGAAAAATCTGCGAACAACGTTACTTTCTGGCGGCATCACCGGCTTATCTTAAGAACAATACACCGCTGACATCCCCGGCTGATTTAAAACAACACCGGTGTCTGGTGTATAAAGGTTTCAGCGGGACTAACCCGTGGTTTTTCCACGAGCCTGATTCGGGCTGGACACAACAACAATTTGTACCGCTGATGACGTCTAATAATGCGGAAGCGCTGCTGACGGCTGCGCGGGAAGGAATGGGACTGGTTTTATTTCCTGACTGGCTGGTAGGAGAGAGTGTGCGGGAAGGCAAACTGATCCCTGTGCTGGATGCGTATAAACCGGCTATCCGGAAGTCGCCGCAGGATATTCACTTTGTCTATCCGAAATCACAGCACACGCCGGTAAGCGTGCGCCATTTTATTGATTACATGCTGTCGATATACGGCGATACGCCGTACTGGGCAGTCGACTAGTGCTTTGCATTCATGTAGGACACGGCGCAAATAAGCCCGCGCAGTTCTGCAAGACCTTTCAGACGGCCAAGGTAGGAATAGCCGGGTTTCAAATCCGCTTTGCCCTGCTCATCACTTAATGTGTGGCCATGGTCAGGGCGCATTGGAATTTGACATCCCAGGCTGGACTCGCACTTCAGCAGCGCCTGTACCAGCCCCACCATATCATTGTCGCCGTCGAGATGGGCGGCTTCATAAAACGAACCGTCATCTTCCCGTTTTACATTGCGTAAATGCACAAAGTAAATCCGCTCTGCAAACTCGTTAACCATGGCAATAAGGTCGTTGTCGCCTCTGGCACCGTAGGAGCCGGCACACATGGTGAGTCCGTTTGCAGGGCTAGGCACTGCTTCCAGGATCTTCCTTGCATCCTGTTGGGTAGACACCACTCTGGGCAACCCAAAAAGAGAAAACGGCGGATCGTCAGGATGAATACACATTTTCACCCCGGCTTCTTCTGCTACCGGAATGACAGCTTCAAGGAATTCAAACAGGCTGGCCCGTAAGCCGTCTTCGCCGAGATCGATAAACTGCTGAATGGTATCTCTGATCCCTTCGCGGTTGTAAGAACCTTCACCACCGGGTAATCCGGCAATGATATTTTTCTCCAGCATTTCCCGTTCAGCGTCTGACATGGCATCAAAACGTGCTTTCGCCTTGTTCAGCATATCAGAAGAATAATCATTCTCAGCACCCTGACGCTGCATTACAAACACATCGTATGCAGCGAAGTCTGAATATTCAAAGCGTAGTGCATAGCTTTTATCAGGAAGTTGATAAGTCAGATTCGTGCGGGTCCAGTCCACCACCGGCATAAAGTTGTAGCACACGGTCGTGACACCGGCAGCGCCGGCATTGCGCACCGACGTTTTATAGTTTTCGATAAGCTCACGATAATTGCCGGTACGACTTTTAATGTCGTTATGCACAGGAATACTTTCAATTACATCCCATTGCATGCCGGCATCTTCGATCATCGCTTTACGGGATTTTATCGTTTCGAGTGGCCAGGCCTCACCGGTGGGCACATCATGCAGCGATGTTACGATACCGGTCGCGCCTGCCTGGCGGATTTTTTCAAGCGTAATGCTGTCGCCGGGTCCGAACCAGCGCCATGTTTCAATCATCTGCAACCTCAAATTTGGTCATGCCAATTATAGAGAGATTACTGCATAAGCGAGTAAAAGACAATTAAAAACCCTATTTGGCCTTACCAAAATATTTATATATGAAACTTAATCTGTCACCAGGTTGCGGGACGTGAATTAAGCGCGGGCTTCTTTGATCATGGTTGCCGTGCGGCGAAAAGAATAATGCAGGCGGGTGAAGATACCGTCTATGAGAGCCAGATTTTCTTCCGGCGCACCTTCAGCTTTTAATGTATCGATAATCCGCTTATTTACCGGGGCAAGAAGGTCTGTATCGTCCCCTTTTGATGCAGCCAGAAATGAGGCCGCCAGCGCTTGCTGCCACTCCTGCTCAAGACCAGTTAGTGAGCGCTCACTCAAACCACTCATTAAACGCCGGATCCGCATAGAAGCATGTCCGAGGTTCAGGCCTGTCAAGCCCAGGTCGGTTAGTGTCCGGTAACCTGAGGTTACATTCTGCTCGTAACTGGTGAGCCGCAGAAGCCGGTCACACATCCGCGCATTGAACCAGTCTTCATCATGACCGGGACTGCCAATTTTAAGTAAATCCTGATAGGTCACTGAAAGCAGACGTGACTGGATCCAGTTCGCGCCGGGCCCGGCAAATAACTTAAATATCCAGTATAAAATCATCACGCCGCTGAGGATCGCCAGTGCACTGCTGGTGGTGTAATCCACAGAAAGTGAACGGCTCATGTCGTTGGCCGGTTGCACCAGGATCACAAACGGAATGCAAAAGCCGATGCCGTAGGGCAAAAACGCACGGTGCGACAGCAGCATTAAACCTAAAAACAGCGGGCCGGATAAAATAAGCACCAGAATGGCGAAGTCACCGCTACTGGCGGCTATCAGGTTCAGGGCATAGAAAATGGCGACAGGAATAGCAAAGCAGGCACCGATGAGTACACCACGTATGGCCCTGGTGACCACCACGGGCGCGAGTCTGGCGAACATGATGGAAAATATCACCGGCAAGATCATCAGCATGATGGCTGCCGGTGAACCTGTGCCTACCCATAAAAATGCGCCTGTGCTGAAAACCAGACATGTGCGAAATCCTGTGGTCACCGCTACCAGCCAGTCGCGGTGCGGTTTAATGCCAGAGGCTTTAAGGGTGGATTTTTCTCCCCGCTCCAGTGCCCGGTAAGCACGGAGTATGACCACTAAATCTGCCACCATTTCCTGCGCGGTGCGGCACAAACGGAATTCTAATGTGGTCAACTGGTCAGACTGGAAAAGCTTGCTCCATTTGCGTCTTTGCTTCTGTGCCAGCTCATAGCATTCATCGAAACTTTTCAGGCTGCCAATGAGGCCCACATCGTTTCTCAGTTGAGTGAGCAGCGACATCATATTCTCTGACAGCAATTCCGGATTATTCCGTTGCAGCCGGCCAAATATTTGTACCACGGCAATTAACGACAGGATTTTATTACAGATAACGGTTGCCGCGCGTGATTTCCCCGGCCCGTCCGGACCTTCAAAAACCACGGCACTGGAGTCGTCACTCAGCGCCGTTAAAGACTGTAAGGTATCGTCGATGTGCTTGTGCCGCTCATCGTGAGAACCGTCTGGGTCTAATTCTACCGACAGATAAGCCATCGTCTGATTTATGGTGTTTTTAGCATGATCAACCAGCACCTTCTCTACCCGCTGGGGCCATAAAATCAGCGAAACCAGCATGGCGCACACCGACCCCACGATAAGCTCGCTGACCCGTGACTGGGCGATATCAAAAATGCTCTGGCTGCTTACTGCGGAAGGCGTTGCCATGGTCAGCAGAATAATAATACAGGGCGTGACGCAGGCCATGGCAAAGAAGTAAATAAAGTTCACCCGCCGCACCAGCGATGACAGGCCCGAATTCAGCCAGGTCCACAGCGCCAGGCAAAACAGGGAAATCCCTGAATAGGCATGAAAATAATGCAGCACCACCATGGCGAAGGCACCGCCAATGAGGGTGCCGAGGATCTGACAAACGGTTTTTTCCAGCACCATGCCGGCTTCCGGACGCACCTGCAAAAAAACCGCAGAGACCAGCGCCCAGTAGGGTCGCTCCAGGTCCATCCACATAGCCACGTACATTGCCATCGCCATGGAGATAACCCCTTTGAGGGCAAAAATTAACGAAGCGCGTGAAGGCCTTAAGTAGACAGCCATGAAGGCAGGCAACGAGATTACTCCCCGTCTGTGGCTAACCGGACCGACGCCGACATACCGGCGACCAGACGCGTATTTTCCGGCACCTTGTCCAGTTTAATGTCTACCGGTACTCGCTGGGCCAGTCTTACCCAGTTAAAGGTTTGCTGCACTTCGGGAAGCAACTGGCTGTTTGTGGAGGTATTGGTGTCGGCAATAGCGTGTCCAATACTGGATACTGTGCCCGACAACGCTTTACCGCCGCTCATCAGGTGAATAGTGGCTTTCTGACCTTCATGAATGAGAGGAAGCTTTGTTTCTTCAAAATAACCGGTAACGTACAGGGTATTATCAGCAACCACAGAAAGCACCGGCGTGCCCTGATTCACGTAGTTTCCTTCCCGGAGGGTCAGGTTCACTACCCGCCCGCTCACCGGCGCAGTCACGGTTGCCCGTTCAAGATCGATTTCCGCACTGGCAAGCTGTGCCTTTGCTACATCCAGTGCAGCTTTGGCCATATCGGAACTGATCCGGCTGCTTTCCAGCTCCTCGGCACTGATACTGTTACGCTCTCTGAGTTTTTCACGGCGGGTGAACTCATGCTGCGCGAGATCCAGCGCCAGTTGTTTACTGTGCACCTGCGCGTTTAACTCGTCTACCGCAGCCTGATAGCGTTTCACATCAACGCGAAATATTACATCGCCCTTTTGTACTTTCTGATTATCTTTCACCGGCATGGCTGTTACCCATCCGGACACATCAGGTGCAACAGTGATAATATCAGCCTGAACGCGGCCGTCCCGTGTCCAGGGCGAATAAAGATAATGATCCCACACCCAGCGTCCGGAGAAGACAGCGACGGCGATAACCAGAAGTGTCACAATGATGCTCAGTACTTTTCCCATGTTCAACCCGCCAACATCTTCACCGTCGCCGCGAGGTAGCAAATAAACAGAGCGACCTCGAACCAGGGTGGTTTCCACAATTTTTGATATAAACCGGTGGCATATAACCCGTAACGGGTTAATAACGACAACAGAAAAGCCAGCGGAATCATCACCACCATCGGGCTGAAAAGCATGCCGCCAAGGGAAAGTTCGCTAAGCACTGTTACTCCGGAATATTTGCTATGTCCTTAATCTGATTATTAATTGTAGAGCAGAAAAGATCATTCGCCTATCGTGATTATCCGGTGGTTTGCAGCGGATTAATTTCTTGGGTGCTATAGCCCGTATTGTAATATCATCAGAGTGCCTTTGCTTCGCCCCTCTGCCACTAAGGAGCCTTCGATGTTTTATGTGTTGAAACGCTTGTTGACCGTACTCTTCATTCTGACCGCAGCGCTGAGTTCTGTGACCCGCGCCGCAGAGCCTGTTCCGGTAATTTTTGACACCGACATTGGCAGCGATATTGATGACATGGTAGCGCTGTCGCTTATTTTAAAAAGTCCGGAATTAGATTTAAAACTGGTAACCACGGCATCGGAAGATACACGGTACCGGGCGCAGGTGGCGGCGAAATTTCTGACAAAAGCAGGAAGAACAGATATTCCTGTTGGAATGGGTGAGCGTTTTGAAGGCAAAGCAGAATTTCATAAGCCCTGGGTAGCTGACTTCGCACTGTCTGATTACCAGGGTGACATTATCGAAGACGGTGCCGGTGCAATTATTCAGTTGCTTAAGCAATCTTCAGATCCCGTCACCATTATTGTTGCCGGCCCTATGCATAATATTGCTGCCGTGCTGGAACGTGCGCCGGAACTGGCTTCGAAAATGCGTATTGTGGGCATGCATGGCAGTATTTACAAAGGATACGGTGATGAGCCTTCTGCCGAGTACAACGTGCAAAACAATGTACCGGCCTTCCGGAAAGTGCTTCACGCGCCTTTACACAGTTTCACCATTACGCCTCTTGATACCTGCGGCGATATGATTTTCGACGGTGAACAATATCAGCAACTGAAAAACAGTACAGATAAACAGCTCGAAGTCATTTTTGAGAACTACCCCATCTGGGCGGGCCTCGTTACCTGGGAAAATGCTGATTATCTGGCATCCCGCAGTTCAGTCATGTACGACGCCGTTGCTGTATACCTTGCCCTACCCGACCACAGCTGGCTACCCGCTGAGCCCATGCACTTATCTGTCACCGGAGACGGATTTACTGTACCGGCAGACAGTGGCCCGCAGGTTAACGTCGCCTTAGAATGGGCCAACCGTGACGCATTCAAACAATGGTTCGTAGAAAGGATGCTGACTTCAGCTGATTAAATCATGCATCCAGTTCAGTGACGGTAGCTGTCTGTCGGGTTGATAAAACAAACGGTTCAGGCGTCCGAGCAGATTTACCGTTCTGCTGGGATCGTGATTTTTTACCCGCGACTCACTTTCTGTCAGCATAAACTCCCAGGGTTGCAAATTGATGCTCTCAATTTCTTCTGTGGTTACACCTAAGGATTGTAAGGTGGATAAAATCCGTTCTGTCTTACTTTCATTTACCGGAATAGCATCCTGACCGTACAAATCATTCAGCGGCGCATTTACGGCCTCAAGGGTATGATTGATGGCATTCCACACTGTGTCGTGATCGAATTTCCAGTCCCGTGGCGCGTAGTATCCCTCAATTTCCCATTCCAGTTCAGCATTGCTGACCGCGATAGAGCTTTCCGCTTCCGGCGAATAAGATAAATCAGGCCGTGCGCCGATATTGTAAGCATCGACACTGAGTGCCACGCATATCACTAAGTCACCGCACACCGCCTTATTTTGATAAAGTGCTTCAAAAGCAGCCCGTTTTACTCCCATCCAGCCATGTACGAGGGAAGGTTGTTCAACAAAGTCCCGCACATCATCGGGTAAATCTTCGCCGTAGCGGTCAATTAATAAAGGTAACGGGCTTTGTTCCGGCGCTTCATCAGGCATCCAGACTTCATATTCCTGGCGGTTATCGCCTTTACCCCGGCTTTTAATGCCATAAGACAGGTTTACCGGCCGGCAAATACTGCGATCCTCATCCACCCGGTGAAAATACTCAGAGCGCATCCGCTTAATAAAGGGCGCATCCAGGCCAGCCAGTGCAGCGGTAGGATAGCGGTAGCCGATTTCACTGTGAGTCACCATGCTTAGCCCGGCAACCTGCTCTGCCAGTTTTGTTTTCACCCCTTTGAGGTGATGTACGTTGGGCAATACGATGCTGCGTTCCGGCTCAATGGTAAGCCTGCGACCATCTTCAGTGACAAATTTAGGCGTTTTGTGAAACGCGTAATGGGTTAATCCCAGGGCCTGAACGGCCTGATCACGATACTGCGACATTTCGCTGAAAAGCGCAGAATGATTACGAATATGCTTGAACAACGGGCGATATAGCGTCATTAACTTCTTCCATGCAGCGACATTAACTTCAGTCTGCCACAAAAATGCGATGTGGCGAATCCTTGTTTGCTACGAACGGTTACTCATATGGGGTTTACCCATAATGTAATTTTTCCGGAAATGACTGAAATACGCACTCAGGCTGGCCGCAGCTTGTGGTTCGCCCGCCAGTTTCAGTACTTCGATACCTACTTCTGCCGTGCATAGCTGAAAATCATGAGAGGCTTCGCGGAGGGCGTAATCTGACAGCGCTTCAGGCTGAATGCCCAGTACAGGAAAAGACTGCAAGTAAGCACTTTTACGGAACATGCGGCCGGCTTCACGCCACGTGCCGTCGAGCATGATAAACAAGGGGGTTTTACCTTCCTGCACAGGTACGTCATACAGCCGCCTTTCGGGTGCCGCATTCTCATGAGGAAAGATAATAACCGGCATGTAGCGTTCGTCATTTAACAGCGCCAGCAACGCTGGCTGAGGTTCTGTCCGCGACCAGGTAAAGGCATAATTGTGTTTAGCCACATCCGCGATTAACCGGCCTGTATTCGACGGTTTGTAGCATTCACCTTTATACATCAGAAACAAAAAGGCACTTTCAGCCACAGGCTCCGGTACAGCATCACAAATACAGTGCACCGCCGGCAGCAGACAACCTTCGCAGCGTTTTACGCGACTACCCCGCGTTACAAAAGGCCGCGTTGATTTAGCCAGTTCCTGAATACGCAGTGCCAAAACTGAATTATGCAAAACCAAAATCACTGTTAAGAGGTAAGGCGCGCAGTTTACCCGACCAGCGCGCCGGTTACGATAAGCCATCATGGTAAAAATGCGATATATTCAACCAGGTTTCCAGGCCTGCTTTTCAAAAGGAGTTATTTCATGTCGCACCCGGTTGTTGCGCAACTGCAAGCTGTGCTGAGCCCCGAACATATCGCTACAGATCCTGCCGCTACCGAACACTATCGTTCCGGCTGGCGTTCAGGGCAAGGTAAAGCACTGGCCGTGGTATTTCCGCAAACTCTGGTTGCACTCTGGCGCGTACTGGAAGTGTGCGTAAACAATAACTGCATCATTATTATGCAGGCCGCAAAAACCGGACTGACGGAAGGCTCTACACCGTCCGGCGACGATTACGACCGGGAAATTGTGGTGATAAATACTCTGGCCATGGATGATCTCATCATGCTTGAGGATGGCAAACAGGTCATCAGTTTCCCGGGCGCCACCCTGCACAAGCTTGAAGATCAGTTAAAACCTTTTTCACGCAGTCCCCATTCCGTTATCGGTTCATCCTGTCTGGGCGCGTCCATTGTGGGCGGTGTAGCAAACAACTCTGGCGGCGCGCTGATTAAACGCGGCCCTGCCTACACCCAATATGCCTTGTATGCGCAGGTTAATGAACATGGCGAGCTACACCTGGTTAATCACCTGGGTATTGAATTGGGGTCAGAGCCTGAAGAGATCCTGACAAACCTGGAAAACGGCACATTCGATAAGAACAGTACGGATAACAGTAAGTTTGCCAGCGCGCAGGATTACGCAGACATCATTCGTGATGTGGATGCCTCAACCCCCGCCCGCTACAACGCGGACCCCGGCAAACTTTTTGAGGCCAGTGGATGCGCCGGTAAGCTCGCGGTATTTGCAGTAAGGCTCGATACCTTTGCCAAGCCCGAAAGAGAACAAACCTTTTATATTGGCGTGAATGATCCGGCGCTTCTGGCGAAGTTGCGCCGGCACATGCTGGCAGAGTTTACCCACTTACCGGAAGTCGCAGAGTACATGCACCGTGATATTTTCGATGTCGCTAAAGACTACGGCAAAGACACCTTTCTGGCTGTTAAGCACTTGGGTACCGGCAGGCTGCCTAAAATGTTTGCAGCAAAGGGCCGCATTGATGCGCTGCTGAACAAGCAGTCCTGGCTGCCTTCGTTTCTTTCAGACCGCATTATGCAATCTGCCGCCAGGCTGTTTCCCAATCATCTGCCCGACAGTCTGATGCAGTACCGGAACCAGTATGAGCATCACCTCATTCTGAAGATGAGTGATGAGGGCATTGAAGAAGCAGACGCTTTTCTGAAATCATTTTTTGCCGCAGAACATGGTGGCAACTTTATGGTGTGTTCACCGGACGAAGCGTCTGCCGCATTCCTGCACCGGTTTGCCGCAGCAGGCGCTGCACTGCGCTATCAGTTACTGCACGAAAAAGAGGTGGGCGACATCCTCGCGCTGGATATTGCGCTGCGCCGCAACGACATGGACTGGGTAGAAACCTTACCGCCGGAGCTTGACGCAAAAATTGAGAAGAAACTCTATTACGGACACTTTTTCTGTCATGTATTCCATCAGGACTACATTCTTAAAAAAGGTACTGAGGCAAAGCAGGTAAAAGCAGAGATGCTGGCCCTGCTCGATAACCGCGGAGCCAAATACCCGGCAGAACACAACGTGGGCCATCTATATGATGCAGAAGATACCCTGAAAGCCTTCTACCGCTCATTGGATCCGACCAATACGTTCAACCCCGGCATCGGTCATATGGAGAAAACGAAACGCAACTGTGCATGTTGTTAGGGAAACGGCCCTTTAGTTATAGCAGCGATGCGAGAAATTGTGTAAAAGGCACAATATCCTGCTTAACGCTGGCTGCTTCTAATGCCTGCATGTACTCATCCCGTCGCTCAACCGGCACAATTGTCCATGGGTAACCACCAGACGCCATCATCAGATTCATGATAAATCTTCCCATTCTGCCATTACCATCAAAGTAAGGGTGGATATAGACGAAGATGAAGTGCCCCAGTACAACTCTGACTGCTGCATTTTCCTCCTCTGCAAGCAGGTCAAAGAGTGCCGGCATCATCTCGCGAACCGCTTCACGGCCGGGAGGGATGTGCATACTCTGGCGAATATAGACAGGACCTGAACGATATCCGGCAAGGTCCGCTTGTCTGACGATGCCCGCGGCCACACCCGGGCCAAATAAAGCAAGATACCAATCACTGTGGGCTTGTTCTAACAGGTCCCCCGGATTGTTACCTTCTAACACCGCTAATACTGCTTTTTTAACTTCCTGAAATGCATCCCAGTAGCCTTTAGCAGCCATGGCGTCCAAATGCTTTTTGTGCCCGTCAGATTCATCAGCTCTCCAGCTGCCTGAGCGAACCAGTTCAATTAACTCACGAGTCACCCGATAACCTTCAATGGACAGCGAGTGGTAAGCATCAGAAACGTATTTTTCTTCCACTTCGGCCATATAGGTTTCTATATTGATGCCTTTGCCTGAGGGTGATGGAAAATGCGCTATAACATTTTCACGCATTTGCGCCCACATTAACCGCATGCGATTTACATAGGGTGACATATCACGACGACCAAAACTTACCTGCACTTTCTCTGTAAACGGATCTTCTTCATGGGCTTTCAAATCGGCCGCTTGCATGCCCTTTAATATATTGTCAGCAATCAAATCCCGTCCAATATTTCTAAAAGCGCCTGCTAACCGCCCTGCAATCACACTGTGGTTTCCGGCAAGTAAAACCGACAATACGTCGGAAGAATCAGTCACCATCGACAGAGCTGTACGCATTTGAACAGGCGCATTTTTAAACTGGTTCGCGGAAGAATAGACAAGCGCTGCCGCCAGACTGTATACATTGAGCCCTGCAAGGTTTTCAATGTATTCCGCGGAGGGCAAATTCAATCTGACATCAAAAATTGAAGTGTTGTGAAGGAAGGTGGTGGGTTTGTTATTTCCTTTGGGTGAGCGCACGAGTAATTGTCCAGGCACAGTTCTGTCGCCGGTATGCAAACTTAGAGATTGTTCAGGCGACAGGCACCAGGATTGATCAAACCGTTCCGACAAATAGGCTCCGCAAAAATCCCAGAAAGAGGTATACCACGATGTACTGTCGCCTGGTTTTTCATCTGGCATTGCCGGAATGTACCAGCCCCGGATAACTTCGCGAATAAACCCGTGCTTCAGTAGCCGCTCCCGGTGCAACCTGCTGAGTTGCTTCGATTGGATAGCAACAACCCCTGACTCCTGAAGCTGCTGTAATTGCTCAAGAGAAACAGCCAGTTTTTGTGATATGTCATTCATACTCGCCCCATCAATAACACGTGAAATTCGTCCGCTGCCAAATATCACATCCAGGTTTTAGAGTTATATCACTTATAGGTTTTAATGTCTCACGACTTATAGGTTTTAATGTCTATATTGCAAGAGAGGTAGTGATGAGAAGCATAAGCGGGCTTATAGAACTAAGTACGACAGATTAGCGCTATTTCGGAGAAATCTAAATCAGGCCATCCCCCGGGGATGGCCTGTTAAGACAGGATGAAAAACCCTAAATACGTATTAGTCAGAACTTATACAGAAATGCGGTGTAGGCAAACTGTGAGTCATCAGGGTAATCCCCCTGCTCAAGAGCACCGCCTTTCATCAGGTAGGCACCGCCAAACTCAAGACGCAGTTCCGGCATGACCTGATAACGCCATCTGACTTCTAACTGGTTACCCATGAAGTCCTCTTCGCCCTGCTCTACTTTGTGATACCACAGGGCTTTGTAACCCACCATGATGTTATGCACACCACCGATTTTGGTTACGCTGCGTAACCCCGGCGCAATAATGTTGCTGCGCTGAAAGCCCTGATATACATCCGTTGGACCGAAGTCGAAACGCCGGACACCATAGAGGCCGTCGAAGGCGTTAATCTCATCGTCGGCGCTGTCATTGTCGCCGGTGGCGAAGTCAATCTCCGCCCGTAAGAATGTGCTCTTGGTGACTTGCTGGCCTAAATGGGCGTGTACCATCCATGCATTCACATCTAAATCAGTAAGATCGCTGGCTGATGAGGACGCTCTTGCCGTACCCGTTTGCCCAATCACTTCAATGTTGCTTTTCCAGTCACCGGCAAAGCTTTCTGAATAATCCACAGACAAGGTGTAAAGGTCGCGATTTTTCGTCGCCAGTTCTTCAGAGTCACTTTCTTTGAACCAGTAATTCTGAATCTTCCATTTCTCATCCGGAGACACGGCATACAGACCGAAGTACTTACGCTCACTGAAGCTCTTATCGAATGCACGCTTATTATCTTCTACCAGTTGGGATTGAGTAGGAAAGCGGCTTACCGGCAGAAAATAGAATCCGCGGACATCCCAGTCTTTGACGACGGTATCAACCATCACACCGTCGAAGGCATTGATGGTATTGCGATACACACCCTTCGCCATCAAACGACGGCTGCCATGGTCAACGGCCATACGGCCAACGGTAATGGCTTTTACGTACTCGTTGAAATCTTTGTAGCGGATAAAGTACTGCAGCGGCTCAAGGGTGTTTACCTGAGACGACTTTAGCGTCGGATCGTTATCATCTAAAAATGCCCGTGAATCCTGGATTTCCAAGGTGGCATTCCAGTTTCCGTAATTTGCCTCACCTTTCAACAAAACCCGTGAAGAAATACGGTCGTTGGACTGAGTACGCTGGGCTTCAGTGGCCGGAAAAATCGGGTTTTTCAACGTTTCGTAACGCATTCTCCAGGAACCGCTGAAATCAAATTCAATATCCTGAGCGAGAGCCTGAGGAGTAAGTAAAGACCCCAAAGCTGCGATAAGCGTTGGACGGATAAATTTACGCATTGACAGAACCTTAGTCCTTATTGGTACTAAAAATTGAGTGTTCCGGAAAGTCGAAATGCATCCGGATGTTTTATTGACTACATTATAAATGGTGTGAATATGAGAAAAGCTGCTACTGATTAGTCCAATAATTTATAATTCAGACCTGAAAAAACATTTTGTCAACTGTACATTGCCAATCACCACATAAAGAAGGCGTTATGTTCAACTTCGAAAATATGACCGTTCGTCAAAAGCTGGCAGTACCACTCAGCTTTGTTGCACTGCTTATTCTGGTAGTCAGTTTTATAAGCATATCCAACAGTCGCTCACTGGCGCACAATACTGAAACCCTGTCTGCCACATTCACAGAATCAATCAGTACGGCATTGAACGCAGATCGCGATTTGTATCAGGCGCACTCTGCGCTGCTGGACCTGATGCTGGCTGAAGAACTGGAGATCAGTGGCGCAGCAAGCCTGATAGAAGATTACGAAGAGAATGCTCAGCAGGCTAACGACCGTATGGCCAAAGTGCTTTCACTCACGAAAGATTATCCTGACGTGGTTAGTCAGGCAAAGCAGTTCCGTCGGGATTTTGATAACTGGATCCAGCTGAATCAACAGGTCATGATGTTAATCGGCCAAAAAAACGTGGGGCAAGCGGCCGCAATTTATCATCAGCAAGGGATGCCTCTGTTTGAAGCCTTGCGGGGCAACTATGACCGCATTGGCGAAGCAGTGAAAAATCAGTCGGACAAAATCACCCGTGACAGTCTTGCAGCCAGCAACCAGCAAACCGTGTATCTGATCATTGCCGTGGTGCTGGCCGTTGTTGCCTGTGCGGTGAGTATTATTATCGGTCCGCGCCTTATTACCCGCCGCATCAATATGTTGCGCGATGTGCTTGATTCAATCAGTAAAGGCGAAGGTGATCTGACTCAGCGGTTAAGTACACATGGCCGCGATGAAATCACCGGTGTAGCACTGGCATTTAATGCGTTGATGGACAACCTTCAGCGGCTTATCAAGCTGATTAAAGCTGACGCTGTGTCGCTGAAAGACGCGGAAACCTCTATGCGCTCATCGTCAGACGATGTCAGACATATTTCCCACGAGCAACGTGACAACCTTGATCAGATTGCTACCGCAATTAACGAACTCAGCTATGCGCTGAAGGAAGTTGCCGACAATACTCAGGATGCGCTGAGCGATACCCGCACTGCCAATGAAGATGCAGCTGATAGCCAGGCAGCCGTTTCTACCTCCGCAGCAACGGTATCCAAAACCTCGCAGGCGATCACTCATGCCAGCTCTGTGATCCAGAAGCTGGAAAAAGAAACACAACAAATTTCTTCACTGCTGGATGTGATCAGCGGCATTTCTGAACAAACCAACTTGCTGGCACTGAATGCGGCAATTGAAGCGGCCAGGGCCGGTGAACAGGGTCGCGGTTTCGCTGTGGTTGCTGATGAAGTCCGCTCGCTGGCTAACCGTTCACAGCAGGCCACCACAGACATTAATGAGATGCTGCTGAATCTTAACAAAGGGGTGTCTGAGGCTGTATCGGCCATTGAGTCCGGTTCGTCACAGATGGCGGAAGTGGTAGAAATTTCAGCATCGCTGAATGAAAAACTGAATAAAGTATCGTCGTCGGTCACCGGTGCCAACGACCGTATCTATCAGATTGCCACCGCCACGGAAGAGCAAAGCCAGGTAGTGATGAACCTGAATGAAACCGTATCTGCGCTGAACACGCTGAGTCAGCAGGTTATCGCAACCGTTGAACAGGCCGGTGCCGCCAGTCAGCGGGTCAGTGATGTATCCCGCAATATCGACGGTAACGTAAACCGCTTTAAAGTTTAGGACTGAAAACAGCCCTGTAACTTATCAATGAGTGTGACCAGCTGGCGGGCTTCGTCAGCGGTCATGCCCTGAAATTTACATAACATCTGCGCAGGTACGGCTTCTGCTGTGGTCTTCGCCGCCCTACCCGCTTCTGTCAGCAGGACTTTCTTCACCCGCTTATCTTTTTCATCCTGCTTCACCGTAAGCAAGCCCTTCTGCTCCAGCTTTTTCAGAATTAACGACATGGCGCCGCCGTCTATCAGGGTTTTATTGAGCAGGCCGGCAATCGTCACATCGTCCTGTTCCCACAAAGCCATCATCACCACGTATTGAGGATAGGTGATATCCAGCGCAGCTAAGAGCGGCCGGTACGCACGGGTAAATGCATTCGACAAAGTATAAAAACGGTGACAAAGCTGGTTTTCTAACTTCAGCGCTTCAGACATAACGGCCTCCGGAACAAGATTCAAATATTTTGCATGCAAAACACTTGATCTGCAAACCTGATCTCTGTTAATTTATTTTGCATACAAAGTATTTGATTGTATTACGACAACACTGAGGAGATCTTTATGCACAAATTAGATAACGTGATTTATACAGGTAAAGCCACTGTAACCGGCGGCCGCGAAGGTAAAGCAACCTCTGATGACGGCAACCTGTCTGTCACACTGACTACCCCGAAGGAGCTTGGCGGCGCTGGTGGTGAAGGGACGAACCCTGAGCAAATGTTCGCAGCCGGTTATGCCGCCTGCTACATCGGCGCACTGAAGCATGTAGCCGCAGCAGAGAAAGTGAAGTTGGGCAAAGACATTTCAGTAAAAGGCGAAGTAGGCATTGGCCCGATTGAGGGCGGCTTTGCTATTGCTGTGAAGCTGATTGTTGACCTGGGAGAGCTTGATAAGGCTACTGCGCAATCCATCGCAGACAAAGCACACCAGGTGTGCCCGTACTCCAATGCGACCCGTGGCAACATTGAAGTGGACATCACGGTAGTATAATACGGCTTACGCTGTTTCCGGCGACGCTTTATCACGGGTTTCCTGTCTGAATTTCAGCGGTGACAACCCGGCCTTTTTGGTAAAAAACTTGGTAAAGTGCGCCGGATCTTTAAAGCCAATCCGGTAAGCGATTGAGGTAATGCTGAAATCCGCGAACATCAGATGCCGCTTGGCTTCCACCAGCAGATGCCGGTGGATCATCGATAGTGCATTCACGGACGCATGTTGCTGACAAAGCTGATTTAAGTGCGCCGCTGATACGCCGATTTTTCCTGCATACCATCCAACCTGGTGATGCGTTGTGCCGAACTGAGCGATCAGCGCTTTAAACTGCAGAAACTTTCTTTCCGCCTTGGAATACTGACCGGGCACATCTTCGTGTTGCGATGTACACCTGGCAATATGTACTACCATCTGCCTTAAAAGCGCGATGGTCATTTGCTCTTCAAACTGTCCGTGGCCTTCGGCCTCCCGCTTCAGTTGTTTGCAAATGAGCTGTAAATCTTCGCAGGTTTGCGCCGGAATATCCTGCAAAATAGCGCCTTCCTGAAACGCAGCCTGATAGGCTCCCGGTGAGATTTCAGAAATCGCCGCAGACACAATTGACAGTACAAATCCTTCAGACCCGGGTTCCCACTGAAAACCGTGCATGTGGCCTTCAGGAATAGACAATAATACCGGCGCGGATACAGCTAATTGCTGCTCATCCAGCTGAACTTGCCCGCCACCTTTGACGACGAAAAAAATCTGGTGCAAATCCCTGTGACGGTGAGGCTGAATCATCCAGTCGTGGCGTTCACTGCGTGTGGTCAGCGGCTCACAGTACAGAATGTGTCTGTGTTCCACCTGTTCGTTATCACCATAGAAATCCACCGCGTCCAAAGAATTCAACATAATTTTCACTTTCTACAAAATTGACAATTAAGCACCTTTTTTATGCATTAACTATGCATTCAATCTATATAAAATACAATAAACAATGTTAACAGAGGTTTCACAATGAGCTGGCAACCCAAAGATTATGACGATATTCCGGGCACCTATGTGTTCGACGGACGCGCAGCCAACCCGGCCTATGCGTTAAACAAGTTACTGTTTTCTTTTAATGAAGAAGCCAACCGCCTTGAGTTTGATCAGGACCCGGCCGCTTACTGCGACAAAATGGGTGTGAAAGACAAATATAAAGATGCTGTGGTGAATCAGGATTTTCTCGGCATGCTGCGAATGGGTGCAAACATTTACTTCATGGCCAAAATGGCGATTCCCCGTGGTACATCAGTACAGGATGCCGGCGCGGCGTTTCAGGGCATTACGACTGAAGAATTTATCGCGAATTTACAAAAACGGGCCGAGAAGCTCGATGAACTGATTAAGGCAAAAGGAGACTACTGGAATGGCTAAGCTTTTAGGCGGTATCACCAGCTCACATATTCCGGCAGTGGGCGCTGCAATATCCAACAATTTAACGCAGGAGCCTTACTGGAAACGCTTCTTTGACGGCTACGGTCCGGCCAAAGCCTGGCTGGAAGAGAAGAAGCCCGACATCGTGATTGTGGTTTATAACGATCACGGCCTGAATTTCTTCCTCGACAAAGTGCCCACGTTCGCGCTGGGCTGTGCTGACCAGTACTTCAATGCCGACGAGGGCTGGGGCCTGAAGCCTGTCGCACCTTTCACGGGTAACGCACCTTTCTCATGGCATCTGGCGGAATCACTGGTAGAGCAGGAATTCGACATTTGTACCTGTCAGGAAATGAAAGTCGACCACGGCTTTGTAAACCCTATCCGCGCGCTTTACGGCGACCATGAAATCTGGCCGGTTCAGGCCATTCCTCTGGCGGTAAATACCGTTCAGCACCCTGTACCGACCGCCCGCCGTTGCTACAAACTGGGCCAGGCGTTAGGCAAAGCTATCGCCAGCTTCCCGGACGATCTCAGCGTGGTGATTCTGGGTACCGGCGGTATGTCTCACCAGCTACAAGGTGAGCGCGCCGGCATCATTGATGTGGAATTCGATTTAGAGTGTATGGATAAAATCGCCACTGATCCTGAGTGGTTTGCAGACCTCTCGAACACTGAAATCATGCGCCGCTCAGGCTCTGAAGGTATTGAAACCATTATGTGGATGGTAATGCGCGGCGCATTACGCCACGACGTGGAAGTAGTGCACAAACATTACCATGCCCCGATATCCAATACCGGTGCGGGCGTAATGGTACTGGACAATCATCCTGAATAATCACTTCAGGTATATTTTGCTTTAGTTAATTAACCGGAGGCATCAGGCCTCCGTTTTTTTATGCTCACTCTTACGGACGCGCTGGCTTTTACCTGCAACCGGGGGCAACATAAGCTTACTCACATTAATGCAGGTGTACTATGCGCTTCTTGTTGTCCCGGCATCTCGCCCAGTTTGTAGCAATTTATGATAAAGGCTCGTTGCGGGCGGCATCGGAGGTACTGAATGTGTCCCAGCCTGCGCTGTCGAAGAGTTTGAGTCAGTTTGAAATGCTACTGGATGTGAAGTTATTCGACAGAACCGGAGGCCGTTTAAACCCCACTCCCTTCGCAGATATTCTCAGGACCAAAGCCAATATCATCCTTAAGGAAGCGGAGATAACCACCCGTGAAATTGAGAAAATTAAGCAGAACTATTACAAACCTCTCACAGGCAGCGCCGGCCCCGTCTGGTTGTCTGAGATTTTGCCGGATGTATTGCCTTCGCTGTATCACCAGTTTCCTGGCTTGAACATCGGCATTAAGCTTGAATCCGCAGACGTTGCCATTCCCAAAGTACTCAATGGTGATTCTGACATGTATTTTGGCTTGATCCCCGCCGGGGATCTTGCTCACGGACTCAGCGCCATTCCGCTGTTAAATCTCGAAAGCATGCTGTTCGCCCGCCGCTCACATCCTATCCATGCCCTGCCCGCGAACGAACGCGCAACGTCCCTGTGCGATTATCCCTGGTCTGCATTCGGGATCTGGGAAGGTGCGATAAACATTTCCATGAAAGAGAATCTGCAACGCAAAGGCATTCCTTTTTCCGGCTTCACCTACGGTATCGAATCTTTACTTGGCCTTGCCCGTATCGGCCAGCAAACCGACCATATCATTATGTCTGTGGATGCAGTGTCAGAAACCTTTGCACAGTACGATTTAATTCCTGTAGAGGCAATTTCACTGAATCAGACGTTCTCGTCCGGCATGGTATGCCGCACCAGTCTGACAGATTTCGAACCGGTGAATTATCTGCTGGAAGCGCTGAGAACCCGATATAATCAATCGTAATTTCCCATAAGTTATAGGTTGATAATTTAATATCAATTGTAGTTATCACAAGACGCGTGCAACATTAACCTTAAGTTAACCTCCAGTTAACAAAGAAGAGTAAACAGATCCTGTCTGTTTGTAGTTTCTTTCCGGACAACGACTTTTGATTACTGAGAGCACGATGACACACACAAAAAACAGATGCCTGAAAAGCACATTAGCAATCGCCATTGCCTCCACCTTTTGCAACCCCGGTTTTGCTCAGGACACGCCAACTGATGATATGGAAGTCATCGCTGTTACCGGGATCCGCCAGAGCCTCACTGAGGCCATGGGGATTAAAAAAGAATCCTCCACCGTTGTTGATGCGATTTCTGCCGAAGATGTAGGTAAGTTCCCTGACATTAACGTTGCGGAATCCCTTCAACGTATTACAGGTGTCCAAATCAACCGCTCCCGCGGTGAAGGCTCCTCGATCAATATACGGGGCCTGCCTTCCGATTTCGTGCTTGTCCGCATGAACAATGTGGCGTTACCAAATGCGTTAACGGATACCGGTTCAGATACCAGCCGCAGCTTTGACTTTACTTCTTTACCCAGTGAATTTGTCAGAACCCTGGAAGTACATAAAACGCCCACGGCGTCTCTTGAGGAGGGTGGCCTGGCCGGCTCAGTGGTGATCCGCACTCCCCGCCCCTTCGACTTTACTGAGCGCCAGCTTGCGCTGTCAGTGCAGGGCAGCAAGGAGTCAAACGCGGAAGATATTGGTCCCCGTGTTACTGCTTTCTACAGCGATGTTTATGGCGACGGTGATTTCGGTCTGACACTGGGTGTGTCTTACATGGAGCGGAATTCCGGCACCCAGGATTTTCTAAATTTCGGTTATACCAGCTTTTCTGAAGCTGAAGGTTTCACCAGCGGTTCTCAACAGTTTGGCGCTTTTACTGAAGACGGGATTGCCAATCCGGAGATCTGCGACGGCTCTGTGGCCTCACGGGACTTATGTAGCGGACAGGACTTCAACGGTAATGGCGTACTGGATGATGGCAGTGTAGCCATTCCCTACATTACCTTTCACACGATGTACGACGAAAAACGTACCCGCACCAGCGCAATTTTGTCAGCCCAGTGGGCGGCATCGGACAACCTTGAGCTGACGGCTGACGGCTTTTACACAAAATATGAAGTCGACAGCGCGCGGGCAGAATTCCTCGCTTTCCCCTATAACTCACTGGGGCCGTACTATCCTGACGAGTCTGAAATCCGCGACATTGACGGACGTGCAGTGGCAACGACGTTCCGCGCTGATAATGTGGATACCCGTGCCGGTAACCGGATAGAACAGCGGGAAGGTGATACCTGGTCGATGACGTTGCTGGGTAAATATCTTACTGATAACTGGACAGTTAACGGTCAGGTAAACCGCTCCCGTTCTTCACAGCTGGCAGACAACCTGAATATTGTGAACAGTACGCTGGTGGATTTAACGCTGCAATCTGAACAGGGCGATGCGGTTACCTCAACCACTTATATGAACGGCTCTGAAGACCGTGTGCTGGACCCGCAGAACTATCGCCTCGTCGGTGTTAACGGTGCCTACAATCAGGCATCATCGGAAGATTTACTGGATATAAAACTCGACGCAGAGCGCTATCTGGATTTCGGCAATATTACGAAATTCAAAACAGGCTTCCACTACGCTGACCGTAATAAAGTGGGTCAAAGTGCCCGACTGACGATGAATGTGGCCCAAATTGAGTCACTCTTTGGCGACCAGCCTCCGGTGGAGTTGTTCGAACAACTGGGGATCACAGGTACATCTTCTGCCGCTTTCCTGCTACAACCGGTATCACCACTGAACGGCGCCTATCTTGAAAACTATCCGGGCCTGATTCAGGAGCGGCTGGCCATTGATACCCGCAGAATGCTGAACAGCTTTTCACGGGAAGAGCTGATTGCTGCCGGCAATTACGGTATCGATCCCACCCTGTCGGAGGATGTATCCGAAGAAGCGACAAATGCCTATGCCGAAATAGCGTTTGAAAGTGGCGATGGCAATCTGTCGGGTAACTTTGGCGTTCGTTTCACCCGCACAGAGCAATTGTCCCGTGGTGCCGGCGCTGACTTAAATCAGATTACCTTCAATCCTAACGGCGGGTTAACCACAGTGGCACCGCTGGGGCTAATCGAGGAATCCAACAGTTACAGTGAGTGGCTGCCGAGTCTTAACCTTCGCTATAACCTCACAGATGAGCTGATTGCGAGATTTGGTGCCAGCAGAACCATTGCCCGTCCGCGCTTTACAGACATTTCGCCGGTAACGGTAGCGAACGTGGAAGCCAACAGTATTACAGGCGGTAACCCGACACTGGATCCGTTTAAATCGAATAACATTGATGTGGCTCTGGAGTACTACTACGGTGACACAGATATGGTATCTGCAACGTTGTTTTACAAAGATCTGGTGTCTCTTATCCGCTCCGGCTCTACGGTAATAAACCTGCCTGTGACCAATGCATTGACCGGGGAAGTCTTTACAGCCCAGTTTATCGACCGCAGTCCGTCCAATGGCGAAGGTGCCAAAATTCGTGGTGCAGAGCTGGCCGGTCAGCATAGTTTCGTTTCACTGCCGGGCTTGCTGGCCAATACAGGTGTCAACGCCAACTATACCTTTATTGATAACAGCGACCCGGAAGCCATTACCGCCGGCTCAAAGCACAACTTCAACGTGGGCGGATTTTACGAGGATGATACCTTCGGCGCGCGTATCTCCTATACCTGGCGCGACAAATTTCTGTCTCAGCTTGTAGCATTCGGTGGCAGAGGCGCGGTTACTCAGGCATACGGCACGTTAGATGCATCGGTGAATTATAACGTATCGGAGAATTTCACCGTTGTCGTGGAAGGCGTGAACCTGCTTGATGAAGCGGTAGAAATTAAGTTCACCGACGGCCTGCCCTATCAGGTTGTAGACAATGGTCGCCGGTTGTTTGCGGGATTCCGCGCCACGTTCTGATTTCCAGTGAGTGCCCGGCCAATCCCTCAATACCCCGATATTACGGCCGGGCCTTTTTTCTCCCCTAGTTTAAGGAATTTACCAGTGAGCTATGTAACTACATTGCTGGCAGCTTCTGCCCGCGTTTCACTTATCACCGCATTTTCGCTGGCAGGGCTCAACAGCGCTATGTCAGCCCCGCAACCGGAGCAACCCAATATCATCGTGATGATGGCTGACGATATGGGCTACGGAGATCTAAGCACCTACGGGCATCCCAATATTGTGACTCCCAATTTAGATGCAATGGCCACAGAAGGGATCAAACTCACCTCGTTCTACGCTGGTCAGGCAGTATGTACACCCTCCCGTGCGGCACTGATGACAGGGAGATATGCCATCCGCTCCGGTATGCAGCAGGTATTGATGCCTGATTCAGATCGCGGCCTGCCCCAGTCTGAATTTACGATGGCTGAAATGCTTAAATCTCAGGGCTATCAAACTGCTATGGTAGGAAAATGGCATCTGGGTGATAAAGCCGGATTTTTGCCGGTGGACCATGGCTTCGATCAGTATTTCGGCTTGCTTTACAGCAATGATATGACTGATCCCTGGGTGACAGCAGAATTGATGGGCAGAGAAAGTATGTCTCCGCTGCAAATGTTCCGTAACGACAAGCCTGTGGGCGTGATCAAAGACCAGTCTGTACTCACCACATCATACACCGAAGAAGCTGTTGCCAATATAGGCGCATTTTCTGACGACAAACCTTTCTTTTTATATATGGCCTGGTCCATGCCCCATTTACCGGTGGCAGCACCGGATTTTCAAAAGGGAAAATCCGCAGGCGGATTGTATGGCGATGCGGTATCAACGATTGACTGGAGCGTTGGTGAAGTACTGAACGCACTGGAAGAAAAAGGCGTAGCGGACAACACCATTATTGTATTTTTCAGTGATAACGGCCCGTGGCAAAACCTGCCGGACAGAATGGTTCAGGGCGGTGTGGAACGCTGGCATGTGGGCAGCGCCGGCACGTTAAAAGGTTCAAAAGGCACAACCTATGAAGGCGGTTCCCGTGTCCCTGCCATCATTCACTGGCCTGACAGCAAAATTAACGGCTCGGTCAATTCAGAATTGATTTCTGCACTGGATTTATTCCCGACATTCGCCACATTAAGCGGCGCAACTTTGCCTGAAGATCTCACACTGGACGGCGCGGATCTGTCGGATTTTCTGAAAGGTAATACTCCGCATAGCAAAGACAATTACTTCTATTATTTCCGTGGTGATGTGGCTGAAGCCGTCAGAGATAAAAAATGGAAACTGCGCCTGTCTCCTTTTGATGAATTCAGCGGTGAGATGGCCAGTGCCAGTGATACCCGTGTTCAGCCTGAACTGTATAACCTTAAAGATGACCCGTCAGAGCGCTTCAATGTGGCTGACTCTCATCCTGAGATAGTTGACCGGCTGACGAAACAACTGGCGCGGTTTGCTGAAGAGACACAGTCACAAACTTTTGCCGGTAAATGAGATTTCACAGCCAGGCGATGCAAACCGGATTTCAACATCCGGTTTGCTTATTACAAAATCCGTTGTCTGCGGTGTCTTTTACTACTGACGTGCATGCAAGCCAATGGTGGTGCCTACGAATCCCCCGGCCTTTTGTGTGCTTAACAGAGTTGCATCAAGAGTATCGCCTGCAGAGATCCACTTTCCGTTTTCTTTGTAAGAAAAAGCGATCTTGCTTCCCTTGCCCTCAACTTTCAGGGTTACCGGCTCACCCGCAGAGGTAGTAAGCTGTCGCTCTGAAATAACGCTTACTTTGCCGTCGGCTACTTGCTCAATGAAGGCAGAATACTTGCCATTTTTCCCATGCAAGCCGAAGAAATAGTGGTAGTCCGCACTCTGAAAAGCAGCGAGACCTGCGGTAGCCGTTGAATCAGCGGGTATCGTCACTTCAGTGGTCGCAGAAAAATTTGCCGCAGCCTGATGGGTTCCTATATAGCTTACTTTTTCCTTACTTGAGAGTAAGCCCGGCAACGGTGTGATATTCAGCTCACCATTTCCGGTACTCAACCAGTCGCGGTCGAACTCGCGCAAACCTTGCCAACGGAAACTAAGCTTCTTGTCATCAAAGCTGTCTTTCCATGAATAAAAATCGGTCCCCTGTGCAGCCCGGGTACCAGCCGGACGAGTTACCGTAACCGGTACAGGCGTTTCAGGTGGCAGGATATGGGGCCATTCGTTTAGCCACTCCACAGGTAACAAAAAGGTATCCCTGCCCGTGTTGTACAAGTCGAAATCGTACGGCCGCGTGCCAAGAAACACCGCCCACCATTCGCCCTCTCCGGTTTGGATAAAGTCTGCGTGCCCGGCAGTATCCACAGGGTTGGCACGGGGATAGGTTAAATCCCTCTGTGTCAGAATCGGATTATTTTCATAGGGTATAAAGGGGGCATCCAATGAACGGGAGCGAAATACGACCTGCGAGTGTTGCGGACCTGTACCACCTTCAGCACACGACAAGTAGTACCAGTCACCGATTTTATAAATATGCGGAGCTTCAATCCATATGGGCTTCTTAGATATATCTACACCACCATTCACAAGTAACTGCCGGCTTTCAGCTAATACTTTTTGAGACTGAGGGTCATATTCCCACATCCAGATTGCACGATGCCCCTGATAAAGAGGTTCTCCGGGAGGCGCGTCATTATGGGTGATGTAAACCCGCCCGTCTTCATCGAAGAAAATATCCGGATCAATTCCCCCGACTTCAGGCAACCAGATTGGTTCAGACCATGGCCCTTCCGGGTTTTCAGCTGTAATAATAAAGTTTCCTCCATTATCGACTGACGTAGTGATGATATAAAATAAACCGTTATGGTAGCGAATGGTGGGTGCAAATATTCCCCTTGAGACCGACGCACCTGCAAACTCCATCTGTGACTTGCGATCGAGGGCATAGCCGATAAGGGTCCAGTCTGTAAGGTTCTTACTATGTAATACCGGTAAACCGGGCGTGTAACTGAAAGAAGATGTTGTCAGATAATAGTCCTCCCCCCTTTTGGTGACAGAAGGGTCAGGATAAAAACCTGGTAATACCGGATTCAAAAATTTCCCCTCCGGCGCTTCTCCGGGTCCTCCCGGAGTTGAGTACTCAAACCAGTTAAAAGTTACTTTACCTGAAGTGTGGTCAGCATTTATTGCAGTACCGGATGTGACTGACTGTGAATTACATCCCGCCAATACAAGACCGGCAATAATAGAACAGATGAATGTTTTGCTTTTCATGAAATAGCCCGGGTTGAAGTTTAATTTGCATTACATGTGATAGTAAAAGCGGCTTCAATCCTGAGGAGTTATGAAAAATCTTAAACCCGATTGCGTTTTTGTTAACACAAAGAAACAAACATTACTTTTTAGTTACACCGCAGTTACGTTTATTAGTATTACCCTCGCAATTGCTCTTTTTCTCCCGGAGTATGGGGCTTACCTGGCAAATTGATATTAAGGGAAAGACGGGTGAGTACGGGTAATTGTTACAGATATTTTTTTTCTTATCTGATGTGTGTATTTTCGTCCGTTACACTGGCTGCTCACAATCCTGTAGTTAACATGGATTTACCTGACGTTTCGGTGGTGCAGGCCGGGAATAAATACTACATGAGCAGCACAACAATGCACTTAAGCCCCGGGCTGCCAATTTTAAAATCCGATGACCTGGTCAACTGGGAAATCGTGAGTTATGCCTACGACCGGCTCGTGGAAAACGAAGAAATCAACTTGCAAAACGGTAAAAATGCTTACGGCAAAGGCTCATGGGCAAGTAGTCTTCGCTACCACAATAACCGTTTCTACGTATCAACATTTTCCGCTACTTCAGGAAAAACCCATACTTATTCTACTACTGATGTAGAAACCGGCGACTGGCAGTCACACAGTTTTGAACCGGCATTACATGATAATTCATTATTTTTTGATGATGATGGCCGTGTTTATATGATTTACGGAGGTGGTCAGATAAAACTAATTGAACTGGACGAAGATGCTACTTCGATTAAACCTGAAGGTCTTAATAAAATACTGATAGATAACGCAAACCTTGTATTTGGCGAGCACGATGCTGGCGGCCTTCCTGCTGAAGGTTCACAGATGTTCAAGATTAACGGGAAGTATTATCTGTTCACAATAGCTTCTCCTGAAAGCCACTGGTCACGCACTGTCATCGTTCACAGAGCAGATGAAATAACAGGCCCCTATGAAAGCCGCATAATGATGCAAGACCGTCAGGTCGCTCAGGGGGGACTGATTCAGGCGCCGGATGGCGCATGGTACGCAATGTTATTTGGCGATCGTGGACCTGTAGGACGCATTCCTTTTCTGGTTCCTGTTAGCTGGCAAAACAACTGGCCTGTATTAGGGGTAGAAGGTAAAGTGCCAGATATACTGCCTCACCTTCCTGCCCGCGCAGGATACAAAGGGCTGGTCAGTTCTGATGATTTCGAAAGAAAGGAAGGCGACCGGCTACTCCCGCTGGTATGGCAATGGAACCATAATCCAGATGACAAAAACTGGACTCTACTAAGTGATCCCGGACGCTTAAGAATTTCCACATCACGGATAGATAAAAACGTACTTCACGCCCGAAATACATTGACCCAGCGCACTTTCGGGCCAACCAGCTCTGCGAACACGCAAATAGATGTCAGCAACATGAAAGATGGAGATGTTGCAGGCCTGATTGCCCTGCAAAAGGAATATGGCTTTATTGGTGTGAGAGCAGAAGGCGACAACAAAATTATAATTGTTGAACAGGCTGCTCCCGGTTCAGACAAGCCTGTTCCTCCAAAGTCATCTGTAGGGAGTCAGGCATCAGTGCCCCGGGGTCAGGAAGCAGTTTTTTTACGAATAGACTGCGACTTCCGGACAAACGTCGCCTCTTTCTACTACAAATTCGGCGATGAAGACTGGATACCCCTGGGTTCGAAGTTGCACATGAGGTATACAATCCCCGAGCACTTCATGGGATATCGTTTCGGTCTGTTCAACTACGCGACAAAAACCCCGGGCGGCTCGGTAGACTTCAATTACTATCAGGTTGGGAAACGTTCAGAAATATATTAACCGGAAATACTCAGAAATCTTCTGTATCAATATCTGCCTGTGCACCTGCACCATAGCGGGCACCCTGCACGGTTTGACGGTTGATGATGTCATCAGCCTGTGCAAATACCTGCTTATCAAGAGACACTGCGCTGGCCTTTAAATCTTCCGTTAAATGCGCTTCTGACTTCGTGCCGGGCAAAGCGTGAATATGGTCACCTTGTGCCAGAACCCAGGCGATAGCCAGTTGAGCCGGCGTAACACCGTTTGCTTCAGCAAGGGCTGCAAACTCAGCATAAAGCTTTTGATTCGCTGTCCAGTTATCACCCTGAAAACGTGGCATGCCTTTACGGATATCGCCATTTGCCAGTGCTTCCGGGTTGTCGATACCACCAGCCAGATAACCACGGGCCAGCGGGCTGAAAGCCACAAAATCGATACCCAGTTTCTGGCAGGTTTCCAGCACAGCAATTTCTGCATTGCGGGTCCACAGAGAGTATTCTGTTTGCAGGGCAGCAATGGGGAACTCTTTATGGGCTTTCTGCAAAGAGTCTGCTGACACCTCAGACAAACCAATGGCACCGATTTTACCGGCTTTCACCATGTCACCTAAGGTACCCACACTTTCTTCCACTGGCACATCTTTGTCGATTCTGTGCAGGTAGTACAGGTCGATGTGATCGGTCTGCAGGCTTTGCAGAGCGGTATCCAGAGTTTTTACCAGGGTCTCCGGGCGACCATCGATGACACGTTTGCCGTCAACGCCTGTCATGCCGCATTTACTGGCCAGAAAGATGTCTTTACGAAAACCTTTGGTGGCTTCACCCACCAGCTTTTCGTTGCTGCCAAAACCGTAAAGCGCGGCAGTATCGAAATGGGTAACGCCCTGTTCAAAAGCAGAAGCCAGCAACTTGCTGGCCTCCTGCTGAGAGACTGAAGCGCCGTAAGCGTGGTTGAGGTTCATGCATCCAAGGCCGATTTCGGACACCAGACGACCAGCCAGCTTTCTTTGTTTCATTCTCTCTCTCCCGTTAACTTTTATACCGCTTCCGCATCATGCCGGATACGCTGGCTGTCGTTGCCTGACGTTGTCGACACACGATACGGAAGACTAGCAGCATCAGCTGTTAAGTTGCTGCTCCAGATCGTGAAGCACTTTATAACAGTTAATGACTTTGTGAACACTACTGTTCGGATCGCGGCCTTCTTTGATGGCAGACAGGAACTCGCGGTCCTGAAGCTCGATACCATTCATCGACACATCGACGTTGGACACATCAATGGCATTTTCGCGGCCATCCACCAGGTCATCGTAACGGGCAATGTAAGTGCCGTTATCGCAGATATAGCGGAAGAATGTACCCAGCGGGCCATCGTTATTGAACGACAGTGACAGTGTACAAATTGCACCGTTTTCAGCCTGCAGCTGAATTGACATGTCCAGTGCGATACCCAGTTCAGGATGGATTGGTCCCTGAATCGCATTCGCTTTAACGATAGGAGAACCCGCCTGATATTCGAATAAATCCACAGTGTGGGCAGCATGGTGCCACAGCAGGTGATCGGTCCAGGAACGGGGCTCACCTTTGGCATTAATATTCTTACGACGGAAGAAGTACGTTTGTACATCCATCTGTTGAATATTCAGCTCACCGGCAGTAATTTTGTTATGCACATACTGGTGCGAAGGATTAAAGCGGCGGGTATGACCAACCATGCAGACTTTGCCCGTTTCCTGTTGGGTTTTCACTACCGCTTCTGAATCTTCCCAGCTGTCTGCCAGCGGAATTTCGACCTGTACGTGTTTGCCGGCTTTCATACATTGAATAGATTGCGCAGCATGTTGTTGTGTAGGGGTACAGAGGATTACGGCATCAGCATCGGATTCCAGTGCATCGTCCAGAGACGTATACACATTCGGAATACCGTATTCGTTTGCCACGGCTTGTGTCTTTTCTAAATTACGGCCAACCAGACCAACAACTTCAGCGTCATCGATATTTTTCAGGCCATCAAGGTGTTTGATCCCGAACGCACCGGGACCCACTACGATTACTTTCATTTTATTCTCCCAACTCATTTCTGTTCAGCCAGCCAGACCTGCATCATTCCTGAAGGCACCGGCGGCGATGATTAATCCGCCCAGTAAAGGCGCATGGGGTTATCAATTAATAATTTACGCTGCAATGCTTCCGTGGGGGCGATTTTGGGGATCATATCCACCAGGTGCCCGTCATCCGGCATATGTGTTTTCATGTTCGGATGCGGCCAGTCTGTTCCCCACAGCACGCGGTCTTCAAAACGGGTAACCACTTCCCGGGCGAACGGCACGACGTCTTCGTAGCCACCTTCCGGTCCCACAATGGACAAGCGCTCAGGACAACTTACTTTCGACCAGAAGTTTTTATTCTCTTCCAGCAGTTTCAGAAACAGGGCAAACTCAGGTCCGTCTACCGGTTTTGTTACGTCAGGGCGGCCCATGTGATCAACCACAACAGTGGTAGGCAGGCTGGTGAAAAAATCATACAGCTCAGGCAGTTCCTGAGATTCAAAGTAAATAACGATATGCCAGCCAAGTGGCTTAATTTTCTCAGCAATAGTGCCCAGCGAATCGAAGGGCAGCGCGTCTACTAACCGCTTTACGAAGTTAAATCGAACGCCCCGTACACCAGCGGCATGCAGAGCCTGAAGCTCCTCATCAGTAATATCCGCTTTTACGGTAGCAACGCCGCGGGCGAGACCATCAGAGTGATTTAGTGCGTCAACCAGTGCGCGGTTATCAGCGCCGTGGCAGGTAGCCTGAACAATGACGTTGCGGCTGAAACCCAGATAATCACGTAGCGCCCACAACTGGTCTTTAGACGCATCGCATGGCGTGTACTTGCGCTCCGGCGCGAAGGGGAATTCATTACCGGGACCAAACACATGGCAATGTGCATCAACAGCACCTTCAGGAACCACAAACTTCGGCTTCGACGGTGACTCGCACCAGTGCAGCCAGTCGGCATCAACAGTAAAACCACTCATTAATTCATTCTCCTGCTGACAGTGAAAGGAGCGCAAAATATTTCGGGCACCGGATTTCGCTGTCAGAAACGATTCAGTTGCGGCGTAATAACTACAAGCCGTTTCAGGGCTAACAGTATGCTACCGCGAATCAACAGATGCTGTTAAGAAATGCGACGACAGACATTAGTTTTTTCTATAACGATACGAAAAATACAAGTAAAAAAGCACTATTTACAATTCAGCCTTTTAAATAAGAATTAAAAGGCTTTCGCCCCTTTCATCAGCATTCAAAACAGATTTTACAGCCATAAATAAATTGTCATAAACAGATACCAGTGCAGCAGAACGTTTACAGCTCGCTCCGGCGTCTGAATTCCCCCGCCGTAGTACCTTCCGCCTGTTTAAAGAAACGACAGAAATAGCCGGTATCTTTGAACCCTAACGTATCAGCAATTTCATCCAGCGATTGCCGGGTGTAAATCAGTCGCCGCTTCGCTTCATTTACCAGCCTTTGGTGGATCAGCTTTTTCGGGGTGGTATTAAGATGCTGTTGACATATGCGGCTAAGGGTAGAGACAGAAATGTACAATTTCGATGCATAATCATTCACATTCATATGTTGCTGATAATGCTTGTCGATGAGCTCACGAAAGCCCAACAATACTCTGGAATCCCGGCCCGATGTACCGGCAAGATTACGGGCTGTATTTTGTTGCCTGGCAACCAGCACAAACAGAAGTTTAAGCAACATATGGATGCTCACTGTGGCGCCGGGATCATTGCTGCGCATTTCACCGGCCAGCATATGCAGATAAGCAACGAACCGTTCAGACTGATGCTTGTCCTGAAATTCAATAGCCTGTGAAGACCATACTGCACCGGTAAAGTCCGCGATAGCGCTGTCACTGCGCAATGCATTTACCACATCGGCATTAACGGAAAGCACGTAGCCGTTTGTGTCCGGCGCAAAGGTAAATCCGTGCACTACGCCGGGCGGTAGTGTCACTACCCAGTCTCCCTGAAGCGTCAGCTTTTCATCATCCCGTTGCACTGTCCATTCATCATCAAACACACAAATAAGCTGGAATAATTTGCCGTGGCGGTGAGGCGAGATCTCCCACCCCAATCCCGCACTGCGGGCGCGGATATCTTCCAGATGAACAAAATCAGCGCTTAGCTTTAAAAACGACTCACCATATAAATCATAGAAGGGGATTTCATCTGGCTTCACGGCTAAAAACTGCTTCACGAAGGAAAATTCTGATTAAAAAGTACAACAACTGTTTACAAAACCCAAGGTTTTTTACGTATCGCAAGCCATTCAGGACTCACAAACAATCATTTTCAATCCATAATAATCATATTTGATATTTATATTTTCGATATCACGTAGAGAATTGCCCCACGGGAAAACCTTACTCTGCCTGACCTCACAGGGCATGCATAGTCTGAACTAATACATTATTAAAAATATAGTATTTTACTTTTGTATATGCATTGTTAAATCTTGGTAACAAATTACACACCTGTCGGTTAATACTGAGAGTTATAACGATGAAAACACCCATGCCACTACACAAGCTTTCTCTTGCTGTTATTGCAGGATTAAGCGTTTCAATGAGCGCCACTGCCATTGCACAGGACACACAAACAGAAGACGAGGAAGACGTTGAAGTCATTTCCGTTACCGGTACGTTGATCGAAGGGGTTAATCCCGTCGGTTCCAACGTGATTGGTTTGAATCAGGAAAAAATCATTGAGCAGGGTGTGACCTCTGCGACCGATTTGCTTCGCCGTATTCCACAAATGGCAGACTTCAACGCCGTGCCGGAAAATACCCTCACAGCCTCAATTCCTTTTGAGCCACCACAAATTCGCGGTATTGGCGGCTTGAGCGGAATGGCGACTCTGGTCATGTTGGGCGGTAACCGCCTCGTACCGGTTGGCCCGATGAACTGGGTGGACTCGTCGATGATCCCGGCAAGTTTGCTTGAGCGCGTAGAAGTGATTCCGGACGGCGGCTCGTCTATCTATGGTTCTGATGCTGTTGCCGGTGTCATCAACTTCATTCCTAAGAAAGACATGGAAGGCGGTGAACTTAGCGTACAATATGGTATGGGTGCAGGCGACTACGACCGCATTGATATTTCCGGCGGCTTTGGCACAAGCTGGGATAAAGGCACACTGGTCACTGCATTCTCTTACGGCGACCGTTCACCGATGTACGGTAAAGATCAGGACTTCATTAAAGAAGATCTCACCGGTGTTGGCGGTGCAGATTACCGTTCTACGTCCTGTACGCCCGGTAACATTCTGTTAGACGACACCTTATATGGTTTGCCCGGTGTAGATGCATCATCACCGAACTACTGTTCTACCTACGACGACCAGTCTTATTATCCGGAAGAAGACCGTTATTCACTGTTCGCCAACCTGACTCAGGAACTGTCCAGCCGTTTAAGCCTGGATGTGCTGGCGTACTATTCACGCCGTGAAGCCACAGATTACGACCCTTCAGATATTCGTGCTTCCGCAACGATTACCTCTGACAACCCTTATTTTATCGCTGTGGGTGATGAGACCTCTAACACGGTTTCATTCTCTTACGCGGATGTGTGGGGCAGCGCCGGCGCAAACCCGTCCATGTATGAGCAATGGCAGGTTACGCCCACCCTGACTTATCAGCTCACCGATACGTGGAAAATTAAAGGTACCGTGAACTACGGTAAGAGTACGTCGTACTATCATGACTATTCTATTAACGCTGATGCTCAGCTTGCAGCACTTTCTGCCAGTACCACTGAGACGGCACTTAACCCTTATGACGTGTCACAAACCAGTGCATCAGTACTGGCAGGCATTAATAACTGGCTTGACGACACCAGTACTGATCAGGATTTAACGGAATTCAAAGTCATTGCCAACGGCGACATGTTTGAAATTGCCGGGGGTATGATGCGGGCAGCGGTAGGCTCAGAATACCGAGAAGAATCCTTCTATCAGTCGGTAACGGCTGGCGAAGTGGGTAACCCTTCTACCTCTTCAGTACGCGACATCGACCGTAACGTTAAGTCGGTATTTGGTGAAATTTACATCCCCCTTGTTGGTGATGACAATATGATGCCGGGTATCCAGCATCTGGACGTGTCTATCTCCGGCCGTTACGACAAGTACAACGACGTAGGCTCAAGTTCAAACCCGAAAATTGCGGTGACCTGGAACCCCACCGAAGACGTTACCGTTCGTGGTACCTGGGGCACATCATTCCACGCCCCGGCACTGGCTGACTTAGCGGCACCGCTGCAGTATGAACTGTTCCTGCCAATCAGTCCGCTGCGTTCATCAGACAGCCCCTTCGTCCCTGATTTCTTTAAGCCGTCATTTACTTTAGGCGGTGCGTCAGAAGGCATTAAGCCTGAAACCGCAGAAACTATGTCATTAGGGACTGATTGGTACGTCACCGACTCCACGAAGGTGTCACTGACGTACTGGAGCATTGCGTACGAAGATCGTCTGGATCAGAACGCAGGCTTCTTCTTCGGCCCGGCGTATTATGATGCAGAAGTGAATGAAGACTACTACATTGTAAACCCGTCATCGGTGGAAGAAATCATCGCGAAATTTGGCGACTTCCCGACTCAGGGTTACGAAAGCCTGCAAGCCATGGTCGACATTTACGGCTTACCCTATGTGGTAAGCGACCAGCGTAAATCGAACATGGGCGCTTACGAAGTTGATGGTCTGGACTACTCAGTGCAATGGTTTGGCGATATCGATTTAGGTGAGCTGGACTTCTCATTAAGCGGTACCTACATCATGAACCGTGACAAAGAGAACGTAAAAGGCGCCGGCTTTAACGACACGCTGGCACTGGGTGACTTTAACGAAGCCATTTCAGCGTTCAACAGTGTGGCCACTTTAGGCTTACGTCGTGACGACTGGTACTTCTCCGGTACAGTTTATTACCGTGGCAGTGCTGATGTGGCAGAGGAACATATCGATTCCTACACCACCCTGTCGCTGTTCGCCAGCTATGACTTCAGCATGGATACGCAGGTAACGTTCAACATTGATAACGTGACGGACGAAGATCCTCCGTTCCGTAACATCGATGAGGGTGTGGCTTATAAGAGCATGGGCCGCTTCTTATCTGTTGGCTTCAGAACCCGTT
The DNA here is from genome assembly GCF_984505615.1 of Alteromonas sp. Classification (NCBI taxonomy): domain Bacteria; kingdom Pseudomonadati; phylum Pseudomonadota; class Gammaproteobacteria; order Alteromonadales; family Alteromonadaceae; genus Alteromonas; species Alteromonas sp. The sequence continues at coordinate 56,907 of NZ_CFHOXV010000025.1, forward strand.
TTTAATTAATCTTCCTACGCGGAGGGCTGCCACGAGAGTGCCAGCCCTCATTATCATTTTTAAGGGGCAAGTTTATGACCAAACCCGTAAAACCGTATCTGTTCACATTATCCAAAGTGGCGCTGGGCCTTTCTCTGCTTTCATTTAACAGCGCTGCAAGCACACTCGAAGATGACTTCATCACCCCGCCTCAATCTGCCAAACCTTTAGTGTGGTGGCACTGGATGAACGGGAACGTTACCCGTGAAGGGATAGAAAAAGATCTCACCTGGATGAACAAAGTAGGCATTGGCGGCGTGCAGAACTTTGATGCCCAGTTAATGACACCGAAGATTGTTGATACCACACTGGAATACATGACACCGGCCTGGAAAGACACCTTTGAATATGCGCTGGGCGAAGCGAATAAACACAATTTTGAATTCGGTATCGCCGCGTCGCCGGGCTGGAGTGAAACCGGGGGTCCCTGGGTGAAGCCGGAACAAGGCATGAAAAAGCTGGCGTGGAGCGAAATTACCATCGACGCCAGACAGAAAAAAGCCGTTCGGGTGCCCCAACCGCCCACCAATACCGGCGTTTTTCAGGATTTTTATGGCTCAGACGAAATCTTTGCTGATCCGGCCCATGGTCACAAAACTTTGCCGGTACATTACGAAGACATCGCCGTACTGGCGGTACCGGTGCACGACCGACGCATTCAACCGGTTTCTGTAAGCACCAACAATGATGACAAGCTAAATTTAGCGGTATTAAGTGACAGTTCTTTCAGCGCATCCACAAACAGTACGTCACACCCGGATGCCCCGTTGGAAATCACCTTCGATTTCGGTGAAAGCAAAACGGTGAGCAGTTTATCTTTTGCCATGCCACCACCGGGCATGTTTATCCCGGCGGCCTTTCTGCCCACCCTGCAAGCCAGTGTTGATGGTAAAAACTTCGAAGATGTCACTACCATTCCGGTAGGCTCAACCACTCAAACCACCATCAGTTTTCCTGCGGTTAACGCGCAGTATATGCGAATTGTGATGACCGCAAACCCGAACGGTAAGTTTGCATTGCCGTCTTCGTCCGCACCGGGCGCTGCGCCACCGCCGGGCTTTCAGTTACCTACGGGTGAAAAGAAACAAGAACCGGTAAACCTGCTGGAAGTGGCCTTTTACCCGCAGGCAAAAGTGCATCGCTTCGAAGATAAAGCCGGTTTCGGCATTGTTGAAGACTACTATCCGTTGTCGTATCAACACGATGAACAAGGCATCGCCAAAGACGCCGTAATCGATATTACCGACAAGCTCAATGCAGACGGCTCACTGAACTGGCACCCTGAAAAAGGACAGTGGAAGATCATCCGCCTGGGCTACAGCTTAACCGGCAAAGAAAACCACCCTGCGACAGTGGCAGCTACCGGGCTGGAAGTGGATAAATACGACGCAGACGCGGTTAATGCGTACATCGACCACTATCTCAACATGTATAAAGACGCCAGCGGCGAGTATGCATTAGGTGAAGGCGTAAAAGCCTTACTCAACGACAGTATTGAAGTAGGCGCATCGAACTGGACGCCGGACATGTTTGCGGAATTCAGGCAGCGTCGCGGATATGACTTAACGCCCTGGTTACCGGCACTGGTTGGCGTGATCATTGGTGATGCGGTACAAACCGATAAATTTCTCTACGACTACCGCTTAACCTTAGGCGAAATGCTGGCAGACAATCACTACGCCGTGATCAGCAAGCGAGTAAAAGAAGCGGGCCTGAAACACTACTCCGAAGCACTGGAGAACGGTCGCCCAACTCTGGGTGACGGCATGCGTATTCGCAGTAACGCCGATGTGCCTATGGCCGCCATGTGGGCCTTCGATACCCAAAATCAGGTTGGGCCGCAGCCGCAGTATTGGGCAGATATCCGCGAAGCGGCTTCTGTGGCACACATCTACGGGCAAAACCTGGTAGCGGCAGAGTCGCTGACGTCGGCGTCTTCTCCCTGGGCCTTCTCGCCACGGGATTTGCAGCCCATGATCGACATGGAATTTGCACTGGGTGTAAACCGCCCCATCATCCATACATCGGTTCACCAGCCCAACGACGACGGCCCCGGCCTGAGTTTATTTGTGTTTGGTCAGTACTTTAACCGTCTGGAAACCTGGGCAGAATATGCCAAACCCTGGGTAACCTACATCAGCCGTAACGCTTACATGTTGCAGCAAGGTCACTTCAAGGCGGATGTGGCTTACTTCTACGGTGAAGACACACCGCCCACCGCGCTATACAACGACAAGCCCTCAGAAGATGTGCCGCTGGAAAATGCGTTTGACTATGTGAATAACGACATCATTACTGAACTGCTCGAAAACTGCGGCAAGGATTTATGCACAGAATCTGGCCAGCGCTATGCCGTGTTGTATCTTGGCGGTACCTCGCAATACATGACCTTACCGGTGCTTGAGCGGATTGCTGAACTGGTCGCCGGTGGTGCAACGATTATTGGTAAAAAGCCACTGGCCAGCCCGTCGCTGGCAGACGATGCCGCCCGGTTTACCGATCTTGCCAATAAACTGTGGAGTGGTAAAACCGGTAAAGGCCGTGTCATCAACGCCGACAACGTAGAGAGCGGTATTAAAGAAGCCGGTATCACACCGGACTTCCGCTACGCAGGCAAGCATGACGATACCACCTTGTTCTTCGTTCACCGTCAGACAGACAGCGAAGAGATTTACTACTACACCAACCGTAAAAACCGTGAAGAGCCAGTCACCTTGTCATTCAATGTGTCGGGCAAGAAGCCGTACCACTACAACGCGGTTACCGGTGCCATTACAGCCATCGACAGTACAGAAAAAGACGGCGTTACCGTCATTGAGAAAACCCTGGCACCCTACGAATCCGGTTATGTGGTATTCGGTGATTCACCGGCAAAAGTGAGTAAGGTTGCTTCCACGTTCAGCAAATCAAAAACGCTGAAAGACGAATGGCAGGTGACCTTCCAGCAAGACCGTGGCGCCCCGGCTCAAGCGACCTTGTCAGCCGGAAACTGGGCGGAGTCGGACGATACCGGTATCCGTTATTTCTCCGGCACCGCCAGCTACACCCAATCTTTCAACATAGACAAAACGATGCAGGGCAAACCTGTGCAGCTGCATATTGAAGATGTGCGGGATGTGGTGGAAGTGGTCGTGAACGGACAGGTGGTGACCACACTATGGAAGCCACCGTTCGAAGCCGACGTATCAGACTATCTGAAAGCCGGTGAGAATACGGTAACGCTGAATATCACGAACCTGTGGGTGAACCGCTTAATCGGTGACGCGCAGCCGGATGTGAAGCAGAAGTACACCTTCACCACCCTGCCCGCCTATGTGCCGGATGCACCGCTCAGACCTTCTGGTCTGTTGGGCGATGTGTCGCTGAAGTGGTAAATGCTTTTGATCTCAAAAAGCCCCGGCCTTCACCGGGGCAACACCACTGACACATGGGTGCAAAGACGTTTTTGAACTCAATGAGCGTAATCGTTCAGCGCGAGGCGGATGGTAATAGCAGCAACAAGCCCCCCCAGACAAATTCCCCAGATTGTTTTTACTACAGCGGCTGTACTGAACGCGAGGGCTTCGATATTTACAGCAAAAGTGAGCAACGCAAAAAAGCTTAATGACAGGGCCGCTCCAAATACAGCAAACACCAGTGCACGAAGCACCGGATGAGACGGTAGCCAGGATGTGTGACCGGATTGTCCATTGATGTGCAACTGGCCGTTGCGGATACGCTTGCGGGTAAGAAATGAGGGAAAGAACGCCCCCATAAAGCCGATAGCCAGCCCCTGAGGAATGCTGTCAATGAACAGACCGCTGTCGCCCTGCATAGGCACCACGTCCAGCCCTCCGAAGATCAGGAAAACAAAAAACAAACTGAATAAGCCGTTGATGACCGCTCCTACCACGGTTTCAAGGCTTTTGTAGCGGTTCAGGGTCATATCGCTCATTTTGTTATCATCCTTTTCAAGTTTTTAACAAAATGTAACTTACGTAATTTCTTCAATACGAACAAATTATTTATTTGATGCCATGTATTGATAAAAACTATAGATGAAAAAATCCCCGAACCGTTCGCCCTGCTCGCGGAATGTGTCAGGTTTAACCATTAATCCAAACTATACAACCGCCAAAAATGATTATTATTCCTGAAAGTTGATTCACGTTATTTTTACAGTTGAGAAATTAATTTTTGACATCAGGACGTAACATGATCAACCGCAGACAATTCCTTGCTATGGCCTCTGCCACAATGAGCGCCCCGCTTTTTGCCAAAGCCGCCTCTTCATCTTTACCGGCTGGCGGTCAGTTTCCCGACAATTTTCTTTGGGGTGCAGCCAGTGCGGGTCATCAGGTTGAAGGTAATAACGTTAATTCGGATATCTGGTTACTGGAAAACGTAAAGCCCACGCTTTTTAAGGAGCAGTCCGGTGATGCCTGTAACAGTTTTGAGTTGTGGGAAACCGATTTGGATTTGTGCAGCAATCTGGGATTCAGTGCTTACCGCTTTTCAATTGAATGGGCACGCATCGAGCCTGAACCGGGCCTGTTCAGCCAGGCAATGATTGACCATTATAAACGCATTATCGACGGCTGCCACAAGCGCAACATGGTACCTCTGGTAAGCTTTAATCACTTTGCCAGCCCGGTATGGTTTGCAGCCCGTGGCGGCTGGACCAACCCGGAAGCGCCAGCCCTGTTCGCCAACTATTGCAGTAAAGTTACCGCACAGCTGGCTGATGGTATTGGCTACGCGGTTACTTTTAACGAACCTAACTTACTTCGCCTGCTAAAAGTGCTCGGCGTCCCGCCTTTCGTGTGGGATATGCAGGAAAAAATGCTGGCTGCCGCTGGCAGAGCCACGCAATCAGAGCACTTTACCGGCCTGAATGCCGCGCGCATGCAGGATTTAGATGTAATGAATCCCATTCTGATAGAAGGCCATAAAGCGGCACGTCAGGCTATTAAAGCCGAACGCACCAACCTGGACGTTGGTTTTACCCTGGCAATGCTGGATGATCAATCTGCAGGTCCGGATTCTGTGCGCAATGAGATGCGTAAATACAACTACGGCGACTGGCTTAAAGTTGAAGAGACTGATTTTATTGGTGTGCAAAATTACGAAAAGGTAGTGTGGGATAAAAATGGACACGTTCCCACGCCGGACGATGCAGAGAAAAACCATTCAGGCAGCTGGATAGATGCTTCCTCTCTGGCTAACTGTGTTGCCTATACTTATGCAGAAACCGGTAAGCCCATTATTGTTTCTGAGCACGGGATTGGTACTGAAGATGACAGTCAGCGTGAACGCTTTATCACTAACTCGCTGAAGCATCTGCAAAGTGTGATTGATAAGGGCGTGCCGGTAAAAGGTTACATTCACTGGACGCTGTTGGATAACTTCGAGTGGGTTTCTGGTTACGAACCGAAGTTCGGCCTGCACACTGTGGACAGAAAAACCTTTGAGCGGAAGCCAAAGCCCAGCGCGCTGGCTTATTCCAAAATTCTCAAGCAGAACCGTGTGTAGTCCGGCATGCTGACTTTATGCGCCTCGCCAGGCGCCTGCTCTCAAATATCCATCATTATGCTGGAAAAAGCGCAGGCAAATTATGCTTTGCGCGCCGTACACCTTGCTAAAGGCGAGCACAAAACGGCGGAATATTTAGCTG
>NZ_CFHOXV010000026.1:0-43909 GCF_984505615.1 Alteromonas sp.
CCCCGTTATCGACATTTACTGTTGCAATAACGAGGCGGACCATACATTTTTGTGCTATCAGAAATTATTAGGGCCAAAAGCCACTTAAATTTAATGTTTATTTAAAGTTAATCTAAGTTTCATAAGTGAAACTTAAATAATTAAGTTTTACAATTTATTTACACTGAACTTGCTTTCCCGTATAAGTGGATCCCAGCGAGACAGGGTGAACGTTATTCCTGTATTCCGGTTGGTATATCAACAGGTAAACCATGCTGAGGTGCAGAGAACACGGCTTTCTGGTTAACGTTTTACCTTTTTTTGCTTTTTGAAAATTGATTCAGAAAGTCACAGCGCGGTGCGGCAATTACCGGGCACCCGATGTGACAGATTCCGCCCGCTGAAATTGTACGTAGTATCACGAAGAGGGGAGGAAAGGCTGGTCGTCCGCAGTATGGATGTTGCGATGTTTCAAAAGTGGTTTCGCATAGATGTTCAGGCTTCTCCTGTTGCTTTTTGTATTCGTGATTCGGTTTTACGAGGGTAATACTATAAGGAGAGCGAATTTTGACGCGCACATCTTCACCATCGAATTCACACACATTTTATTTAAATCCTTTACGACAGTTATCTAGAACCGGGCTCGCGGTCTTTGCTGCTCTGCACCTCACACCATCATTCGCTCAAGAGGCAGAAGGGGTTGAGGTGATTGAAGTGAGAGGTTTTAAAAACTCACTGAAAGAATCCATGCTGAATAAGAAAGCCGCAGATGTGGTTTCTGATGGTATTTCAGCAGAAGACCTGGGTAAGTTTCCTGACCAGAACGTGGCGGAATCTTTGCAACGTATTACCGGTGTGGCTATTGACCGTAGCGGCGGTGAAGGCCAGTTCATCACGGTCCGGGGTTTTGGTCCGCAATTTAATACCGTCCTGGTGAATGGCCGTCAGATCGCGACAGAAAATCAGGGCAGGGAATTCAGCTTTGACACCCTGCCTGCCGAATTGATCAGCGGAGCTGATGTGTATAAAAGCCCTGTCGCTTCCATGCAGGAAGGCGGTATTGGAGCTACTGTGAATGTAACAACCGCGAAGCCGTTTGACTTCGAAGGCTTTGCCGGTGCCGCCAGCGCCAAGGGTATGTATGAAGAATTGTCTGAGGAGATCACGCCGCAGGTATCCGGACTGTTGACTAACCGTTTCCTCGATGACCGCCTCGGACTTTTATTTGCTGCTTCTTATCAGGAACGTAAAGCACAGAACAATACATTGCAGTCTAATTACTGGCGTCCCAATGTGAGTCTGACCAACCGTTCGGAACGGGATAATCCGGCCTATGCAGATTCAGCACAATTTAATGGTGTCTATATTCCGCAGAATTATGATCAGCGGGTGGACTTTGCTCACCGTCAGCGTACCAGCGGAAACCTGGTGATGCAGTACGCGCTGCAGGACAATATGATCCTGAAAGTTGACGGCCTGTATTCCAAATTTGAAGTGGATTCCAGCGCCACGAGTGTAGGGCACTGGTTGTCTGACAGTAACCTGGACAACCTGGTATTTAATGAAAATGGCAGTGTGGTTTCTCTCGACAGCACCCTGGTTGACGGTGTTGGTGGTGCCACAGATTTTATCAGCAGCAGCTTCTCGAGAAATGTTGAAATCAAAGCATACGGCATTAATCTGGACTGGAATGTAACCGATTACCTTACGGCAAATTTCGACATTTCGACGTCAAAAGCCGAAAATGCCAGCGGTGGTGCCAATAACTTTAACGTGGTGGGTTACAACAACGCTTACAGCATTGACTACTCCGGCAGCGTACCTGTGATCACTATTGACGGCGGCGATGCCGCTTTGCAGGACTTCGCTGCGGGACGTCTGCACGTTGCCAACCGCGAAGGTTTTGACGTAGAAGATACCATTGATGAAATGCGGGCTGATTTTACCTGGCTGCCGGACTCCAACAATGCATTCGCAAAAATGGAATTTGGCGTGTACTACCAGGACCGGCAGAAGCAAAATAACAGTGTTTCATCCAGTTTGTGCAGCATCTATTGCGGCTACCAGTATGATATTCCGGATTCTTTGCTGAGCATTTTTACCGCAGAGAATTTTTTCCCGCAGGCCAGTCAGCAGTGGATAACTTACGATCCGGAGGCCTATTTCGAGTACGCTATTTCTGACGAAGCGGTACAGCAGATATCGGAAGCGTCGGGACAAACGCCGGAAGAAGTGCGGGCACTCATTGATGCCGAGAGTATCAATAATCCTGCCATAGGCAGTAACTCCTTCAGTGTGCAGGAAGAAGTACTGAGTGTGTATTCCCAGCTCTATTTCAGCATGTTGATTTCAGATATGCCGGTGGATATCAACTTCGGTTTACGGTTCAGTCAGACAGATACGTCGGTGGGCGGTTATGGCCGTGAATTACTGGATGTATTGCCCATTCCTAATGATCCGTCAGACTACAGCGATGTATACGCGACTGACGAAGGTGTCCCCATCAGCGAGTCGAACAGCTACTCGAACATTCTGCCGAATATCAATGCGCGCATGGAGCTGACAGACGACCTGATGTTGCGGGTCGGCTTTTCTGAAACCCTTACACGGCCCACCATGAGCGACATGGTGCCGGCGTTTAATGTCACCGTAACTCGTCCGGGTAACCTTCAGGCAGAATCAGGAAATGCCCGTCTTAAGCCCTTTTTATCCACCAACATGGATCTCTCTCTGGAGTGGTACTACGCCGATACCAGCTATCTGGCAGTGGCAGCATTCACTAAGGAAGTGGAAGATTTCATTGTTGCGACAGTGGAAACACAAACGCTGAACCTGCAAAGCGGTCAGTATGACTTCAACGTGCGCTTACCCGGAAACGGCGAAACTGCTGACGTAAACGGGCTGGAACTGGCGTGGCTCCATACGTTTGAAAACGGGTTTGGTATTCAGGCGAATGCCACGGTTGTAAACAGCGATGCATCTCTGGATGCCAGCGACACCACCCAGGTATTTGCCCTTGAAGGTCTGGGCGACTCCCAGAACCTGATCCTGTTTTATGAGCAGGGGCCGTTGCAGGCGCGTGTGGCGTATAACAACCGTGAAGCGTTCATGCAGGATCTGGTAAGCCCGCTGGGTGGAACCGAGCCCCGGTTCACTAAAACCTACGGACAGGTTGACGTGTCAGCCAGCTACGACATCAACGAGTCGTTCACGGTGTTCTTTGAAGGCATCAACGTGACCGGGGAGACCTTGTCCCGTCATGGCCGCTATGAAGAGCAGTTTGTACAGTTAATCGATGATGGAGCCCGCTACACTCTCGGTGTCAGAACCAGTTTCTGATATCCGGTCAATCAGGCAGAGAGGCTGGCTTTAGCCAGCCTCTTCTTCTCTTTATTGTGTATTTATCAAACAATTTAATGTGTAAATAACTCTTTCCGCTGGTAGCATAGTCACCGGTACTGTTCGTACGTTCTGTTTTCCCCTGACTATTCTTACTTGCGAGGCAATTATGTGTCGTATCCTGACGTTATGTTTTCTGACCGGCTTTGTACTGAGTGCCCGCGCCGGTGCTGATGAGCCACTGCCTGAACAACTCACAATTACGCCATTAATAGAATCTGCAGGGATAGAATTGCCCGGACAGTCCGCAGGTGCTGACAATACACTTCGTTTCCGTGAAGCTGGTACTACGCAGTGGCAGGATGCTAACCCGCTTTACTTTGACCCTGTTAATGGCTCGTTATCCGGTGCCGTAGTGTACCTGAAGCCGTCTTCACACTATGACATTGAGCTGAGTGTGACAGATGATACCGGAACCCGTTTGTATACAGATTCCTTCTATACCCGGGCTGACAAGCCGCCGGTGGACCCTCAGAAGATATATCATCTGAAAGATATTTATCAGGGCGGTACGCTGGATGTAGAAGCGCTGGGTATCGAAGGTGCGCCCGGTGCATGGGCCATGATTAAAGGCGATCTTAATACACCCATCGTAGCCCCGGAGGATGCTCTTTCGGCCATCCGCATCGGTGCGCAAAGTTATGTGTATTTCGAAGACATCACCATTGCGCAGGGCGGTCAGCTCGGTTTCTTTGCAGAAGAAGCACATCATATCTGGGTCAACGGATGCGACATTTCTCAGTGGGGAAGACGCCCGGCAGAGTACCGCAAAGGCATCGCTTATGACGACCGGGGCCGGCAGATTAACTACGATTCCGCCTTCTTCATGCGTCGCAGTGGCGTGATCACCGTAGAAAACTGCTATGTGCATGACCCGGTATTTGGCGCAAACCACTGGGGTAACGGCCATCCCAAGGGCACCAATGCTTTCCTTGCTTTCGCCAACCATCCGGAGGAAGCCTTTCAGGGGCAAATCATAATACGCAACAATACCTTCACCGGTACTGATGAGGTGCGCTTTAATGATGTGGTGGAAAGCCGGTTTAATCTCAACAGCGATGGCGGTTTCATCCGGGACTCGGCGATATATAACAACACGTTTGCTTACGCCAACGACGACATTATCGAACTGGATGGTGGTCAGCACAACGTACTGGTTTACAACAATGATTTTTCCCACGGTTATGGCGGAATAAGTATTGCGCCGGTGCGTCGCGGACCGTCTTATATTTTTCATAACACCGTTCACAGCATGGGCGACGAGCGCGGTATGATGTGGGCAGCTATCAAGGCCGGCGGCGTGTCATCTAATCCTGAAGGACAGGTTAACCTGTTCAACAACTACGTTTATTCTTCAGGAAACGGTATCACCGCATCTTATGTCCAGGGTGATGACGGGTTCTGGGTAAACGCGATGAACAATGTGATTATCACCGGTCCGGCGACAGACGTATCCGGCTTCAGCATTCTTGATAAAAAGTTCGATGTCCGCAGTGTCTTCACAGGTAATTACCTGTTTAATCTGGATACCGCCAGCGAGCGGTTTCAGGCTGACATAACTGTGCCTTTTGCCGACTCAACTAAGCTAAACACCGCCTTTGCCCGGTCACTGGCTGAACAGGCAGCGCCGAAAACCCTGAACATAGCTGATGGTCTCACCGTTGCTAATTTTTCGAAGTTCGCAGGCGGACTGATCACCGGAAAAACCGGCCCGGTGACCGGCGCGGCTCCTTACCTGTCTTTCAGCCATGTGTTACTTGAGGAAATGCTCAATTTTAATAAGTTTGCACCGGCAAGCTACGATGCGAAACAGGATGACACCGTCAATGGCGGAATGACTATAAGCGATGATGGTTCAACATTAACGTTATCCGGTAACGCATGGAAACAAATCGCAGGGCAGTTCATTGTCGACGCTGGCAGCCGGCTGGTCGCGACAGTTAAAATTGAAGGTCCGGCGGAAATTGCCGCGTTAGGCCTGGATACCAATTTAAAGCAGGGACCCGGCGTGATATTAAGCTTCGGTGGTTCGCAATCATACGGTCATCTTGTTGATGATCTGAGCGAACAGGACGGCTGGCAACGGTTGGTTATACCGGTAGGTGAGTATCTCAAAGCAGGTAATTATCAATACCTGACATTTATTCTCGATAATGACGCCACGCCGCAAGCCGGTAAAATCCACTTCAGACACATAGCGCTGATACAGGGCGGGGATGAAATATGACCCGGCGACTGCCGGGTCATGTCCTGTTAGTTGTCCGTGTTAATCAGGGCAATCTCTCCTAACTCAATACCACGGTAACCGGATTTTGGCGCCCGCTTTAAAGGCGGCAACGAGAACTGCAGACCGGTTATGGCATTCAGGGACAGCGGTGCCTGCTCGAACGGGCCTGCTGTTACAGGCATAAATGTGGGATAGGCACGGGTGAATAACAGCGGAACCGGTTTAAAGGCAGACAGCGGTATCACCAGTGTTTTCCATTCTTTGCTGACCGGGAAGTCTGTGCCGTAAGCCAGACCATCGTTGGCGATAAAGCCAAGTTGCAAGCGGTCACTTCCGCCTGAAGCACGCACGCGAAGTGCAACGGCATCGTAGTCATCCAGCTTCCTGTCAGTCAGCCGGTTGCCCACAGCCAGATCGGTACGCAATAGCGGACCGCCCTGCTGAATCATTTCATCAAACACGTTGAGGACCACCGTAGCGCCCTCTTGTGTTGCCGAACTGGCAGGCCAGCTGACGGTGTCCTGAGGCGCGATAAATGTTGAGCGGTCTCTGGCCGGGTCTAACAGTGTGACCGGCGTATTTTCCGGTTGCAGTAAGGTGTGATAAAACGCGGTATTCAGAAAATCCCAGTTCTGCGGTTTGCCTTTTTGCTTGCCGGGGAATGTCCACACTTCGCCGCTGTCTTCCACAGTAATGGCGTATTCAAGTTTACCGGGTTTTTGCCATGCTTTGTCATCAGGCAAACTGGCTTGCCAGGTAACGCCGTCCGTTGATGTCATCGGGATGGATTCCCAGGCGTTATAGCCCTCGTAGCGAAGCTGAAGAGTAACCGATGGTGATGCACTGATAGCCTCTACGCTGGCAGTAATAGTCAGTGGTTCGTTTACGTTGCGCTTACGTTGAGGTTGGTGCACAACCATAGCTGTCTTCGTGGTGAGCGCGGGTAACAGGAACTGCGTATCTTTAACCGGTTGCGCATCTTTGTTTGCCGACAGCAAATAGATGCCGGGTGAAACGGCGAATTTACCATCTTCAGCCTGAATACTGACAGTATTATCTTTGTTTTGACCGTGGACGAAGAAGGTGCTCCCAAGGCCCTCCAGGGACACATCAAACTCACGCGAATGGGAGTAAAGTCGGGCTACTTCACGTTGTAAGCTTGAATTTTGATGGGGATCTTGCAATGTGAGGACATCCGGATACACCTCCAGTCGCCACTGGTCGTTACTCAGTTTATCGAGGAAATACGCCCCCGAACCGTTGTAGCTCACCACCGGCGAGCTGCCCACACCGGCAACATGAGTAAGACGTTCAGCGTCCCCAGGAGCCTGCGTGGTAGAGTTAGAATAATAATATTGCTGTCCGTCGTCGTACTGACTCAGGTCCTGGTCGTATGACAGTGTGACATCACCAAACTGGTTGCTTTCAGGATAGGCTGGCGCCTGATAATCGTCCGGCAATGAACGGAATGCTTCACCGGCTATCATCAGACTGATGGCCTTGGAGGGCGTGTACAGCAAGTTCAAAAAGTGGGTGTTGTAGTCGGAGTTTGTATCGGCTATTGCAGCAGGGTCGTAAGCAAACTGGGTCGCCCACTGGAATCCGCCATCACGGAAGCTACGGGCCATTGCCGGGTACATGACACTGCGGGTCACATCAGCGGCATCAAACTCGTAAATCATTTTCGCTTTGGATGCACAGGCATCAATATCTGCAAAAGGATTGGTGTAAGTCGCCACTGAAGGCAGTACATTGGTATTCAGTGCACTGTATTTCAGCAGGCCTGTGGGATACCACTGAAATGCAACACCATCCACATTGCTGTTACAAATCGCTTCAGCAAAATCCGGCTGATTTCCCTGTTCTGACAGGTTATAGAAAAGTGGCTTGGTAACACCGGTATCTCTGACAGTCGCCAACAGGGTATTAACGTAAGCAGCGCTTTTTTCAGGGGCCTGGCGGTGCTTCGGCTCATTGAACAGTTCAAAAGCGATGATATCAGGGTCACTGCCAATCACTTTACCGGTAAAACGGTTTTTGTGGGCCATAAACTGAGTCAGGTAGCGTTGCTGGGCTTTTATCAGCTCAGGCTTTTCGTTCATATCGTTTTTGCTGAAACCCACCGCAAATCCCGGCTCGGAAGGATCGGGTTCCGGATAACCGGCTCCCCACCAGGCGATTGGCGTCAAAATGGCTTTGATACCCCTTTCCTGCAAGCGCATCATCAGATAATCGAACAGTTCCACATATTCGTTATCAAGCATGTTGCCCTGCTTATCTGTGATAAGTTTGTCCCAGACGTGGATCCGGTATGCATCCAGCTTCAGACGGGCAATATGGTCCACATCCATATCGATAGCCGCTTTATGGTCAATGCCACGGCGGGAAATGGCGCGATAGCCGTAGGCAAACGGCGCGCTGTAGTTAACGCCGAACAGATACACCGGCTCACCACTGGCCCAGAGCAGTTTGCCGTCTGATACAGTAACCGGGGTAGGGTGCTTCACGTCCGCTGAAGCAGCAGGTTGGGAAACCATTGCGGCTAACAGCGTGGTAGCCAGAAACGTGGTAGAAAATCGCTGTTTAGATATCAATCGTGAAAACATCATCACTCTTCTCTGAACTTGTTACAAATAGTCGACGGTTCAACAGACATAACAGTCTGTTTTATTTTCCGTTCTGGTATCCGTCAGGGTTGCCGGACTGCCAGTGCCAGCTGCTTGATACCATGCTGTGCAAATCGTGTTTTGCTTCCCATCCCAGCACCTTCTTAGCATGGTCTGAGTTGGCGTAGCAGCAGGGAATATCCCCGAGACGGCGGGCAACAAGCTGGTAAGGGACAGGCTGTTCACTGGCGCTGGCATAAGCATTCACCATTTCCAGCACTGAGATACCGTTGCCCGTCCCCAAATTGAATATGTGACTACCGGGCTGGCCGTGCAGGGTTTCAAGGGCTTTCACGTGACCGTCAGCTAAATCACATACATGAATATAGTCGCGGACACCGGTACCGTCAGCAGTGGGGTAATCGCTGCCAAATACTGACAGAGTCTCACGCTTTCCAACGGCGACCTGGGCGATAAAAGGCATGAGATTATTGGGGATCCCGTTAGGATCTTCGCCAATTTTGCCGCTATCGTGGGCGCCGACAGGATTAAAGTAGCGCAGGATAATGCCACTGAATGTGCCGCTGGCCTGACAGAAGTCCTGAATGATTTGTTCCACCATCAGCTTACTTCTGCCATAAGGATTTGTTGGCCCTAATGGAAAATCTTCAAAAATCGGCACTGACTGCGGATCGCCGTAAACCGTGGCAGATGAACTGAATACCAGCGTGTGTATGCCCGCATCGTTCATCGTTTCAATGAGGGTCTGACTGGCTGTCACGTTGTTGCGATAATACAGCATGGGCTTTTCTACCGACTCGCCCACTGCTTTTGAGCCCGCGAAATGAATAACGCCGTCAATGTGGTGCTGGCTGAAAATGTGCTTCAACGTGTCTGCGTCACCCGCATCACCTTCATAGAAAGGGACGGGACGCTGGCAAATTTGTTCAACACGCTTCAGCGCTTCAGGGTGACTGTTTGAGAAGTTGTCTAACACCACCACAGAGTGGCCCGCTTCAATAAGTGCGATGCAGGTATGTGTACCAATATAACCTGCGCCGCCTGTAACAAGAATATGCATTCTGTAGAGTCCTGTTCTGTTAGAAAGTCAGCGTTGCCGGCTTCAGATTTTTACCTGAAACCGTGACTGTAGCGCCTTTAAGCGTATCTCCGATTTCCAGTAATAACGCACCTTCGCCCCTTGCTGTAACAACAGGGCTTTGGTTGAGCAGTCTGATGTCGCCTTCAACCGTTGCTGACAGGGTGATGTTATTTGCAAATACGGGATTACCCTTATCGTCCACGAGTTGCGCATAAATAAACACCTTGTCATTCACTCCGGTTGCCGGCGCAACGCCTGACTCGTCGATGTTTAACCTGATGCCAGTCGCGTTTAATGCGGTTGTGACACTGTGATCCGCAACGACGGCATTATCGATGATGGCTTCTGCGCGCAGGGTGCCGGCTTCAAACTGACTAACATCAAAAGTGAATGGCGGGTGAGCCAGGTGCGCTGTGAGCGGATTATTGTCCGGCTGTTGTTTTGCTACTAACTCGTCGTTCAGGTACAACGCGACTTCCTGAGCGTTAGAAAATACGCGTACCTGTGTACTTGAGTCAGGTTGCCAGTCACTGGCGATATAAACCATCGGGCCACTGTCGTACCGGGCGTCCAGCTGGTCGGCGTCCCGCTGGCTACGGTAAAAGTAATAGCTGTACTTAGGCTGGCGGTAGATACTCATGATGCCCGAGGATTCGATGTCGTCAGAGTAACCCCGGTTGTAGTCGAACATGACCCAGTATCCGTCGGCAAACGCGGGCACAGTAAAGTTGTCGTTATGGGCTTCCTGCAGGTTTAATGCTTGCTGAAGCAAACGTTGTTCTCCGCTGTTCAGTAACTGCCGGCTGGTCCGTTCGTCTTCTTTCAGGTTCTGCCAGGTGTCCTGGTTTAACCCGGCGTTTTGCGCATAGTATTCCCAGTCGCCGTATTCTGAAACGATATACGGTTGCCCGGGTGTTTCATAATGCTGCAACCGGTGCTGGCGGGCCTGAACAAAAATATCATAACCATATTCCCAGCCTGCGGAGAAAGCCCCGGGAAAGTGCTGATGCACAGTGTCTGACAAGGTGGCAATGAATGCGTCCGGCATGTCCGATTCGTTCAGCGAACATTCCCAGGCAATAACACTGGCGTAATTACGGTCCCGGCGGATTAAATCTTCGCAAGACTGCACAATGTGCGCCTCAAACGCAGGATCGCTGTTGTAGTACTGCCAGCCCAGCACCGCGTCTAAAAGTACCAGTCCAAGCTCGTCGGCTGCCTCCATGAAGGCCTGTGAATGAGGGTAATGGGATAACCTGACATAGTCGAAACCGGCGGACTTAATTTTCACTGCATCGCGGTAGTCAGCCTGTGCAGAAGTTGCGTAGCCCGTAAACGGGTATTCCTGGTGCCGGTTAACGCCACGGAGGAAGGTTTTTTTGCCGTTAATCAGTAACTCATGCTTATCGTTAAAGGCAAATTCCCTGATGCCGATTTTACGGGTTTGGGTTTCTGTTACTTGCCCTTCACGGGAAAGGGTTGTGGTTAAGGTATATAAGCTTGGCGAATCCGGTGACCACAGTGCAGGCGCGTTAACGCTGAGAGTCTGCTCAAAGTGCTTATCACTGCCGGCGGATAACTGGTAACTCTCTGTTTCTGTAGCCAGTGTTTTACCATTGAAAGATAACGACTGAGTGAGCCGGAAAGACTTTGCTTCATTATAGTGATTCGCAATTTGTGTCTTAACGTTTACCAGTGCTTCGCCTTCGCTTACCTTTGGATAGGTGACAAATACGCCGCCGCCAGCCACTTCCTGTGCCAGCATTTCATCGGTAATCATCAGCTTGTCTTTAACCAGCAGGTTAACATCGCGGTACAGGCCGCCGTATGTGTTGAAGTCCAGCAGGTGAAGGGGTTTAGGGCCGGTAACCGGGTTATCGCGGTTATCCAGTTTTACCCTGATTAGGTTTTCACCGGGTGTTAAAAATGGGGTCAAATCAAGGGTAAAAGGCAAATAGCCACCAAGATGTTCTCCCACTTTTTCGTTGTTCAGCCAAATTTGTGCACTGTTCATGGCTGCTTCAAAGCGAATGAGGACTTCTTTGTCGGTCCAGTCCTCCGGCATGGTGAAAGACTTCTGGTACCACGCCGTGCCCTGCCATTGATCGTTGACCACCTCAGGTTCAAGTTGAGGTGTGTGAGGCAGGCTCACATTTTCCCAGTCACCTTTAATGTCTTCGGGTAAAACGTCATCTTTTGATTTTTTAAACTGCCAGGCTTTGTTAAAACCAATAGTCTGGCTTACAGGTTGCTGTTTTTCAGTAATCTGCTGCGGAGCTGTTGAAGTTGTTGATGAAGACTGATCAGCAGGTTGGCAGGCTGTGAGCGTCCACAACCCCCCTAAAATACAGGTAAGACGAATAGCGTTGATCACGTTAATTAGCCTCTGACGGGTGGTTAGGTATACGAATTTGTGTGAAAGCAGAAAAAGGAAATATCGCCGGACCCTTTGAGACGGTCCGGCGGGTTTTTACCTTACATTGAGTACTGGAAGCCGACTAAGTAGCGACGGCCCCACTCGACATAGCTACCCACACGACTTGGGTCGTTATCGAAGTATGTGTGTGAAACCTGATTTGTCAGGTTCTGACCTTGCAGCATCAGCTTGAAGTTTTCAGTCACTTCGTAGGAAATGCTGGCATCAACGGTCGCTTCGTCGTCAATGGTGTAGATTTCAGTGGGTTCCCAGCTGCCTACACGGGTATATTCACTGCGGTAGTTGTACGATACTTTCGCATCAACACCGGCTTTGTAATACCACAATGTCAGGCTGCCCACGTGTTCAGATAAACCGCCCATTGGTAACGGATTTTCCGCAGGGGTAAATTCTGTCACGTTGCTGTCGGTGAAGCTGTAGTTGGTATAAATACCCAGGCCATCGAAAGGAGACGGCAGCATTGAGAATGCCTGCTGATACATCACTTCGAAACCGCGGATTTGACCACCGTCGCCATTTACCGGGCCGCTGAACTGATAGTCCACGCCATCCAGTGTCAGTACATCAGTCGATGTGCCCACATGGGTCTTCAGATCTTTGAAGAACACTGAGAATGTGAAAGCCGTATCTTCAGAGAAGAAATGCTCGTAGCCTAAGTCAATCTGGTCAGCCACGAAGGGGTCCAGTGAAGGATTACCGCCTGAAGCTGTTTTCACTTCAGACTGCGTGTTTAACTGGAAGCCGGTACGCATTTCAATCAATGGCGGACGGGACATGGTACGGGCAAGGCCCACACGGATTTGCGAATCTTCGGTGATACTCACCCGCAGGTTCAGAGATGGCAGGATTTCAGTATAACTGTGATCTACCGATACCGGAGCAAAGCCTTCTTCATTTTGCTGAACACCCGCCGATGTAGAACTCGTATGTACGTAGCGTACACCTGCGTTACCCGTATAAGGCACACCAAACATTTCGCCTTCGAGGTTAAACATGAAGTAAGCGGCTTTATTGGTTTCCTGCAGGTTCCAGCTGGCAAATAAATCGTCGTTTGTGGGCTCGTGATTACTACGGTCGTCAATGCCACCGAAGGCCTGATCGACTGTGCCTTGCCAGTCGTTGATAGTATAAATGTCAGGGGAGACCAGACCGCCACCTAATGCATAGCTGCTGGCGTAGCCTGAGTCAGCCGTTCCGGTGACACCTTGCCACCAGCTGATTACACTGTTGTCTTTTTCCCGATCTGACCAGCGTACGCCGTAGCTGAACTTCGTCGCATGACCCCAGTCAATATAACGGGAGAAGTCCAGTTTGATCGTCAGCATGTCATCTTCAAGCTCACGATCTTTATCTACCGTCATACCATTTAAGGTGTAATAGTCAGGGTTGCTGATATCTACATCGGAGGTGATGGCCAGACTGTCGCCGGTAACATCCCAGCCAATATCAACAGGCGTGGGGCCTGTATAGTCAGACGTCAGGTTTACCCAACGTGAAGTAATTGATGCTGTTGAGAAACCGATATCGGCATTCACTGTCCACACGTCACCTTGCCAGTCCAGATTCAGACCTGTACTGATAAGCTCATTTTCCTGGAACCATGTAGCGTTATTGACCGAATGTGCGCCCCACAGCATGCCACCGGCAACCAGTTGCTCGGAACCGTCTGCTTTTGTAATGACTTCCGGTGTGGTGGCAGAGTTCTGGTAGTTCCATACGCTGCCGTTTGCCCAGTTACCCCAACCATCAAACCATAACTGGTCTTCACGCTCTTCAATATCGAATTTTGAGTAGAACAGGTTGTATTTCACTTCCAGAGAATCAGTGGGGATCCACTGTACAACACCCATGGTGCCTACACGCTCAGTGTTTCCGCCTTTAGTGCCTGACTTACCACCCCAGGGAGCGGCTTCAGTAATACCATTGTCATTCACGTCGCCTTGTTCTGCGACAACTTTGTTGTAGGAATAAGAGGTGGTTTCACGTTGAACGGAAGGCTGATCCTGATAGGCAATACCAAAAGCGAAACCCAGGGTGTCAGACACAGGTTCAACAATGCTGAAACTGCCGCGCTTGCCCTGTGCATCTGCAGTAGGAATGTCGTCGGCTAGCGGGTAGTCCATCAGATGGCCTGAGATGGTCAGTTGACGCTCGTCTTTCGACAGTGGCTCAACGAAGTTCATGTTCACCAGACCCGAGATACCCCCTTCTGTCTGGTTCGCCATCGGGCTTTTGAATACTTCTACAGAGCTGATTAATTCGGCAGGGAACTGCTCGTAACGCACGCTGCGGCTTGGCTCGCCGCTAACGATTTCACGACCGTTCATGGTTGCCAGGTTCAGGCGCGGGCCCAAACCACGAATAGAGATGATGCTGGCATTACCACGGTCACGATCAGCGGCGATCCCGGGTAAACGGGCCAGTGCGTCAGTAATAGTAACGTCAGGAAGTTGTCCCAGATCGTCAGTAGAAATGATCTCTACCGTCGAATCAGCAAGTTTTTTGTGCTGAAGGGATTTTGTCAGCGTGCTTCCGAAACCACGTACCGTGATAACTTCGGTTTCGTCTGCAGGAACGGTTGTATTTGTGTCAGTGTTTTCCTGTGCAACAGCAGTTGTCAGCGTAAGGCATTGTGCGAGTGCCGCTGCAGTCAGGCTTAATTTAAATTTATTATTCATACGTAACTCTCAGGGTAAACGTTTACTCATCGTGTCCTAATAATGCGTTGGAGCACGTAGGTACTGTGAGAAATCAGGCGAGACACTGTAGGGCACAGACTGCTGTCATTTCACAATAACAACTTTATAACATGAATGGGTAAACGTTTACCATAGATCTTGTGAAATTTTTCTAAAAAAGCCATTTTTGCCCGTAAAATAGCCGTTATTGGAGAGAAAACGATTACATTAAAGCGAAAATTATTAACTTTAGATGTTAATAACTTAATTCGCGGACATCTGTCCGGTCAGGTTAACAAAACGGACCGTCAGTACAGCTCGACAGCGTTTCCGCATGTGATAAATTTTGACTCAGCACAGATACAGGTTGGGGCCGCGGGTGTATAAATCCGGAAAAAACCTTGTGCGACAATTAACTGGCTGCCTCAGCTTTTATTTAACCAAAATATTCCCTTAGCCAGAGAAAAAAATCAGGTATACTGGCCCACTATCACAAAATTTACAGCGACTGCACGGGCAGGGAACAACGTTGAGCAACAACGTTAAATCCGCCAGAAATCCGCAAAAAGCGTGCGGGGCGGGTGGCTGTGAATTCATAAGTCACAGACAAAGACAGAGTTAACAGGAGACATCGATGGCAACGAAAGGCGTCAACAAAGTCATATTGGTCGGTAACCTCGGGAATGATCCTGAAGTTCGTTACATGCCAAATGGAAACGCCGTAGCAAACCTGAGTCTTGCTACCAGTGAAAGCTGGAAGGATCAACAAGGCCAGATGCAGGAACGTACAGAATGGCATCGGTTAACTATGTACCGTCGTCTGGCGGAAATCGCCGGTGAATACCTGAAGAAAGGCTCACAAATTTACGTTGAAGGTAAATTGCAGACCCGTAAATGGCAGGATCAACAAGGTCAGGACCGTTACACAACGGAGATCATTGTTGACCAGATGCAAATGCTTGGCAGCCGCGATGGCGGTGGTCAGGGCGGTCAGGGTGGCGGTGGCTACCAGCAACGTCCTCAAGGTGGAAATCAGGGTGGCAACCAGGGTGGTTACAGCAACAACCAGGGCGGCGGTTATCAGCAACGTCCACAGGGTAACAATCAGGGCGGCGGCTACGGCGGTGGCAATCAGGGCGGAAACCAGCAAGGTGGTAACAAGCCGCCTATGGCCGAGCCTGATTTTGACTTTGATGACGATATTCCGTTCTAGGAAAGTCATCGTTCTGAACAAGAACACAAAAATCTTCATACTCACAAACCCTGCTTTTTGCAGGGTTTGTTGTTTTTGTTCTCCGGAAAATTCCAGTTATAATTATATCTGATAGGTGTAATGGTAAATGGCAATTGGATTTATATCTGTCAAAGCTCAATGATGTAGTTCGTCAACTGACGACTTACTATTTCAGGAGTTTTTATGCACGCAATCAAATGGCCACAGCAATATCTGCCGGGGTATACCGATAATTTTTGTTCCAATGAGGTAATCGTTAAGGCACTGGATATTCAGAAGGTGTGGTCCCTGCTGGCGCAGCCTTCTTACTGGCCACAGTACTATGCCAATTCTGCCAATCCGGTAATTCATAACAGCAACAGTGAGACGCTCAAAGCCGGCGATACCTTTTACTTCGAAACCTTCGGTTTTCCCGTTGAATGTGAAGTGGTGGAATATCAGGCTCCGGAGAATGAACAGCCCGGTCGTATAGCCTGGCACGGCTGGAGCAGAGAAGGTGAAGACAGGCTGGATGTACATCATGCCTGGCTAATTGAAGAATTACCCGGTGACAGACTACGCATTCTGACCCAGGAAACTCAGGTTGGTGAGCCTGCCAAAGCGCTGGCGGTTGCCAAGCCTAATCCTATGATCAATGGTCATCAGGAATGGCTGGACGGGCTGGTGTCTGCTGCCCGCCAGTAATGTTAACTACAGATAAACGGATTCTGCATGTCAGGGCTTAAAAATATCGATTTGAATCTGCTCAAGGTGTTTCTCACCCTGATGGAAGAACAGAACGTGTCGCGGGCCGCAGAGGCCTTGTCGGTGAGTCAGCCGGCAGTCAGTGGCATGCTGAACCGTTTGCGTCAGAACCTGAATGACCCGCTTTTTGTCCGCAGCCAGAGAGGCATCGTTCCCACGGTCAGGGCGCAGGCGTTAGCCGGTCCTGTACGACGTATCCTGGACGAACTGGATACCGCACTGCAACCGGATGATTTTGATCCCCAAAAGGTGTCAATGACATTGAACGTAGCGGTGACGGATTATTCGTTGAACACCGTGATAACGCCTTTGCTACCGCGCTTCAGAGAGCTGGCGCCTGAACTGAAAATTGCCTGTCACTGGTTAAATGAATCCTCGCTTGCAGAAAAGATGGAGCGGGGAGAACTAGATTTAGCCCTGGTGACACCTGAAACCACGCCGCTGGATTTGAAATCCCGCCTGCTTTTTGAAGAACACTATGTGTGGGTGATGAGACAAGCACATCCGCTTGCAGAAGCAGCTCCGGACGTGACGACTTTTTGTCAGGCCGGTCATGCTATCGTGTCGTACAACGGTGGTGCGTTTTCCGGTATCACTGATGAAAAACTGCGTGAACTTGGACTTTCCCGCAACGTTGTACTGTCGGTACCCGGCTTCTTTGTACTTCTGGATATGGTCAGGACCAGCGATCTTTTTGCCGTGGTTCCTGCCAGAATTGCCCGTCAGGTACCGGATCTCAAAGTGTTGCCGCTGCCAGTGGATGTGCCCGGTTTTGCCAAGCATCTTGTGTGGCACGGGCGTACCCACCACAGTCCTGTGCACGGCTGGATCCGGCAAGCTTTCAGGTTGTAGCCTGAAAGAGAGTGTTCCGGGAAGGGTTTTTCCTGTTAGTATTGCCGGCTCACCGTGCCGGAAGAAATAGCCGGCACCGGAACTGCACCGTTGAACGGACACCCGGGATTGCTCATTTGAAACTTTGGCTTAGAAGACTACACCTTGTGCTGGCGCTGATTTCAGGACTGTTTATTACCTGTCTGAGTGTGACCGGAGCGCTGCTGGTTTACGCCAAAGATATCCAGATTCTTTCACAACCTGATAAATGGCAGGTGTCATCACAGGATGAAGTACTTCCTCTTTCACGCCTGATGTCCGCCGTTGAAACGGAAACCGGGCAGCCCTTTGCCATGTTGATGCCGGAAACGGATCCACAGCTTGCCTGGCAGGGAAAGCTGGCGAACGATGAGTATGTCAGTGTCAATCCTTATACCGGTGACGTTGTGTACCGGTATGACTACTACACCACTATCTACGGCTTCACGATGGCTTTGCACCGCTGGCTATTGTATGAGGACGGAGAAAAGGACAAGCCGTTACGTAACTGGGTCTCGATAAGCGCACTGGTACTTATCTTCGAACTCTTACTGGGTTTTTACCTGTGGGTGAAACCGAAAAACAGGTTAAAGCGGCTGGTTATCAAACGCCGCGCAAAATTACGTATCCTGATGTATCAGCTTCACACGGTGCTGGGCGTCTACTTGTTGGTACCACTGCTCTTAATTGCGTTTACCGGCATGGCTTTCAACTGGAAAAAGCCAACGCAGCAGGTCGTCGAAACCATCACTTTTTCAGAGGTGGAAACCCGGCCCGTACCCGCGCGGCTTACGGCGTCTGAATCGTTATTGCCTGCCGCCATCGATATCGCTTATGACCGTGCAACAACAATATTCCCTGATGCCCGGTTATTCCGCATCTATTTCCCTCTGAAAGCCGGTGAACATATTGGTTTCAGAATGCAAAATCCCGGCGAGTCCCATGCTTACAGCTGGGTATGGGCTCACCCCGTGACGGGGCAGGAAACCGGACGCTACGATGCTTCTTCGGCAAACGTCGCCACGCAGGTCTGGAATTTCAAATATAAGTTCCATACCGGCGATTTTGCCGGCCCTTTGGTTCAGTTCTTATGGTTCTTTGTTGCTCTGTTGCCTGCTTTTTTTACCGGCTCAGGGATCTGGTTCTGGTACAAGCGACACTACAAGTAAGTCATATCCCGGCAGGATAATGATAATAATTTTCATTATCTTTACATTGCCTTTCTACACCTTTAGTATAACGCGCCTTTCTTCTTGTTATATTTCTTAAAAGAGTTTTCATGCCTAAATTTTCCCTTTCTCTCGTGGCGTTGGCTGTCAGCACCTCTTCAATGGCTGTCGAAACGCAAACAGACGACATTGAACGCATTATTGTTTCCGGAAGCCGTGTTATCGAAAGTATCGATGAAGTGCCGGCGTCCATTACAGTCATCTCTCAGCGCCAGATTGAAGAACATCTTAAGGTTAATCCCGAGCTTCAGAGCTTGCTGGCGCAAATGGTGCCGGGACTTGCTCCTGATACAGGCAGCTCAAGCAATACCGGTCAGTCGTTGCGGGGCCGGGCGCCTCTGGTCATGATTGACGGTGTGCCGCAGTCAACGCCGCTGAGGAATGGTTCACTGGGGATTAAAACTATCGATCCCAGTGCTCTTGCACGTATCGAGGTGATTAAAGGTGCCACGTCAGTATACGGAAACGGTGCATCAGGCGGCATCATTAACTACATTACGAAGCAGGCAACAACACAGGACAGCCATAAAGGGCAGATCAGTCTTTCATCACGGTTCAGTGCGGTAAAAACGGAAGAGTCCGCCGGTGCCAGGGTATCCGCAGCGGTTAACGGAAAAGCCGGTAACTTTGATTATCTGCTGACTGCCAGTTACGAAGAAAACGGCGTGCAGCGGGATGCAGAGGGCGATATTCTTGGCTTGCAGTACGGGCTTTCAGACGCGGAAACGCAGAACTACTTCACTAAACTGGGTTATGAGTTTGATGACGAAAAGCGTCTGCAATTCAGTTACAACTATTTCAGTTCTCAGCAAAAAACAGATTTAGGGGATGTGGCCGGCGATATTAATCAGGGTGAGAAAACCTACGCTATTCATGTTCCGGAAGCCCTTCAGAAACAGGGTAAGCCCCAGGGGCCTGACGGAAATGAAAACATTACTGTTAAATACACCGACAGCAATATCTTCACCAACACCGAAATGACCCTCGATGTGTATTCGCAGGACATAGAAAATGTGTTCTTCTTTTCACCGAACCTTGCAAATCCTGACGAGGGTTACGACGGGGGCCAGTCGATTATCCGTTCTGAGAAACGTGGTGCCAGAGCCACATTCAACACCATTGCCGACTTTGATGGTGTAGAAGCAACGTTTATCTATGGTGTTGATGCCTTGCAGGACACCACTTCACAGCCACTGGTGGATGGCCGGGTATGGGTACCTGAAATGGACATGGACAGCATTGCCGGCTTCCTGCAGACCAAGTGGGTAATTCAGAACGATATTATTGTGAAAGCGGGTGTCAGAAGAGAAAGCATCGACTTAACCGTCGATGATTATGAAACACTCAAGCTTTGCCGTACTGCAACACAATGCTCTGTGCCGCTACAGGTAAAGGGAGATACCATTGATTATGATGCCACGACGTACAACGTAGCTATTAAGTACAACTGGAAGGATGTATTCAGTCCGTTTATTAACTATTCACAGGGGTCAGATATCGCCGATATTGGCCGTTTACTCCGTGCAGCAACAGTAGACGATATCGGTCTGATTCAGACAGAAGCGTCCATTATCGATAACTATGAAGCGGGTTTCACCTCCCTGTTTGATAATGTCCGTGTTGAAGTGGCTGCTTACCGCAGCACTTCTGAACTGGGCACCACAAACCAGTTTAATGCCGTTACCGGTGTGTATGAGCCGGTGCGTGCACCACAGGAAATCTGGGGATATGAAGGGTTGGTTGACTACCGTGTTTCTGACACCCTTGGTATCGTGGCAACGTACAGTTACGTTGAAGGTAAGAATACTGAAGCCGATATCTATTTAGGCTCGCGTCAAATCAGTCCGCCGAAGGCCACGGTAAATGTAAACTGGCGTCCCCTTGATAGTATGTCACTAACAGTAAGCTATTTGCACGTTGGCGACCGTAAGCGCTTTGCGCCCAATGCAGACGGGGAATATGTGGGCGATCAGGGCCCGGTCTCCAGCTACAACATTTTCAATGTAAGCGGGAAATATCAGTTTGCAGACAACTGGAATGCGTTTATGGGAATCGAGAACCTGTTCAACAGTGATTACTACCCGGCGCGGGCTCAGTCATACACCTACGGTGGCTACAATATTAAAGGCCTGGGTACGACAGCAACCCTGGGCGTGACCTGGTCATTTTAGGGCGGGTCTTGCCCGTCTGAAAAGATGATGAGGCATTATCATTTTTTCAGGATGGTGGCCGGCGAACCCGCGACAGTGGTGTTCGCCGGTACATCGTCAAACACCACTGCCCCCGCACCGACGATGGCCTGATCGCCAATAGTGACGCCGGGTTGAATAACCGCATTAGCACCAATCCACACATTGTCGCCAATTGTCACCGGCGCATTATTCATATTGACGGGGGGATGAATTTCTCCGGTGTCTAATGGCACGGTACTGATGATGGTGCCCGGCCCGACAAATACCCCTTCACCAAGACGGATGTTTTGCTCAGCAATTAATGTCACATTGTGATTGAGAAAAACGAACCGGCCCAGTTCCACGGTGGCATTTCCTGATAAACAAAATACCGGCTCAATCCAGCAGGGACCGTGGCATGTAAAGAGGGCTTTCATTGCCTGTTTTTTGCTTTTAGCCGGCGCGTCTGCTTTGTTAAGTACATCGATGTAAGGCCCTTTTTCATCGTCGCGGGGAAGTGCCGCGCGTAACGAAGGCAGGCTCCGGTCTGAAAATGGTAACGGGGTCAAAGTGCTTTCTCTTTTATAAGGGTTTGTTTATCATCGGATTCCGGATTTAAATTGCACATATGAGCACAGGTGTGAAGACTGAAATTATATTGATCCGGCATGGCAGACCCCGCTCAGCAGATAATATCCGTTGTACAGCATCAGGTTACGCGAACTGGATTCGAAAGTATAATGCCGCTGACCTTGACCCCCGAAGTAAACCCGCTAAATTACTGAGCCTTAACAACTACTTTGTCATGAGCAGCGATTTGTACCGGGCCCGTTTAACGGCCCGTTATTACTGCGGCCATGGTGCCTGTGAATACAGCAGTTTATTCAGAGAGATGGATATCCCTTATTACCGGTTACCGTTCCGGCTCAAAGCGTGGACATGGGTTTATTTCAGTCGTGCCCTGTGGATGGCCGGGGCGGGCGGCAGGTTTGAAAGCTATAAAGACGCTAAAGCCCGGGCAGAAATGGCCGTTAACTTATTGGAAGTGCGGGCAAAGACCCATAAAAAAATAGTCATGTTTGGCCATGGAATGATGAACAGGGAAATTCGCAAAAGGTTGCAACAGCGGGGCTGGGCAGTTGCAGAGAAGGATAACGGCTATTGGGGCGTTAATCGTCTACACTTATAACGGCTGACAGTACGCTGACACTTTTTTCTGCCGGCGCTGAATAATAACTAAGCGAATTAATCACTATGTACATTGGTTGGACAACTTATCTCAAACAACGTTTTCAATCGAAGCGTGCCGGCATGGCTGTCGGTGTGTCGTTGTCTGCCGAAACCGCTACCTTCACGGCTTTGCGTAGCAAAGGCGGTGAATCCTATGTTGTCTCTGAAGTTTCTGTGCTTTATTCCCAGTGGCAGGCGCAACTCAGTAAATGGGTAGCAAAGCAAAAGCTGTCCGGTGCAGAGTGTCACGTTGCGCTGGCGCAAAACTGGTATCAATTACTGCAGATTGACCGGCCCGACGTTAAAGATGACGAAATCAATGATTCTCTGGTTTGGCCGGTGAAAGAGCTGATGGGATTCGACAAGCCCATGGTGCTGGACTACTTCGATCTACCTGTGCCATTGGCCGGCAATAAAAAGGTCAATGTCGTTGCTATGCCTGAAGACACCATAAAAGAGATTGTCGCCGGTTGTATCGAAGCAAATGTACGGCTGGAAAGTATTTCTGTTGAAGAGCTGGCGCACTGCGCGCTATTGCCGGTTATGCAGGAACCGGTTATCACGCTGACGCAGGAAGCCGGAGAAGAAATTATTCTGAACGTTGTCAAAGACGGTCACTTGTATCTCAGCCGCAGACTGAAAGGCTTCGAGAACCTGGGGAGTTTTTCCGCAGAGGAACTGAGAATGGGCGTGCTGGATTCATTATGTATTCAAATTCAGCGTTCCATGGACTTTTTCGAAAGCCAGCTGCGTCAGGCACCGGTACGTAAGGTGATGATTCGCATCAATGCAGCACAAACCGCAATTATTTTAGAACAGATATCACAGGCAGTTTCGGCTGAGGTGACTGAGCTGGATCTTAGCGGGGTGGTCAACGACCCGTCGGAAGTTATCTCTAATCTGAGCAGTCTGGGCATGGCACTGACGCCTGCACGGAACAAAACGCTTTCTGCAAAACCGGTGGTGACTGATGAAAAGTAATATCAACCTCTACCAGTCCCGCTTTGAACCACGCATTGATTATCTGTCATTGTCCAGCGTCAGTCTTGCCATTGGTGTTGTGGCTCTCATCGTACTGATAACAGGCAGTATTTATCATTATCTGGCCAGCAGCGCAGAAGCTGAATACGTGAAACTGCTGGAACGCAACCGCACCCATCAAAGCCAGATTGATGAATTACAGGCCGAGGTAACAAATTGGAAAGCAGACCCTGCGCTGATCAAAAAGGTAGAAGACATCAAACTGGATCTCAGTAAGCAACGTCGTGTACTGGAAGAACTTGCTGCCCGCGCCCCGCTGCGATTCAAAGGTTTCAGTGTTCTGCTGGACGACCTGGCTGACAAACATGAGTCTGATCTTTGGATCGAGTCTATGGCGGTGTCTGAAACTAACATGACCTTTAACGGGCAGGTGTCTTCACCCCAGGCTTTTCCCCGCTGGTTACAGCGTTTAAGTGAAACAAGCAGTTTCAGAGGACGCAGTTTTGCCGCTGCCAGAGTGTATATGGACGAAGATGACGCCCTGAAATTTGAGTTGTCCACCCGCAGAACGGCATCAGCAACGGCTGCTGCGCCGGCTCAGCAAAGTGCGCCGGGTTTAACGCTGCAGGGAGGTGCTCAGTGAGCAAGCCTTCATTACACGTTAAATTTGAAGCTTTATCCCGGCGGGAAAAGGTGATGACCCTGGTATCCGGTATCGCACTGGTGCTGCTTACAGGCTTTACCTTCTTTATTGAGCCTGCCATGAATGACTTAAGCGAGTACAGAAAAGAACTGGCTGCCGAAGAAATGAAAAAGCAGACGTTACAGGCGCAACAGGCCCTGTTCGTGGAAGCGCTGTCGGTAGACCCGGATGCGGAAAAGCATGCTGAATATGATGAGCTGGTGGCTAAGAAGAATGATTTATCGGTCAGCTTTTCAACACAACTCGACGAGCTGGTGTCGCCGGATGAAATGGTGTTGCTGGTGGAAGAAGTGTTTTCTCATACCCAGGCACTGACGTTGACTGAAATGTCGTCGGCGGAGCCCGTCTCTGTTTTTGCAGATAACGAATCTATGCAGGATGTAGAGCTTTATCAGCATGGCGTGACAATGACATTCAGGGGCAATTATTTCGACGTTAAGAATTTCATCGAAGTGCTGGAAACCCGCTCAAGGCAGCTTTACTGGCGGTCAATTGATTACGAGGTGACGGCATGGCCGGCGGCAGATGTCACCGTGGAAGTGTATACCCTCAGTACAGATAAGGCGTTTATCGGTGTTTAACAGATACGGCAAATATTTGGTGTTTACCGGCATTCTGCTCATGATGAGCCAGCATGTGCATGCCGGCGACCCGACCAGACCGGGACGGGGCTATAAAGGTCAGTCTTCTGCGGTAAAAACGCAGACCGGTTATCAGGTAACAGCGATTTTTAATCATGGCATGCGTCCTCAGGCCATCATTAACGGCAAGCTGGTGGCTGAGGGATATCAGTTCAGTGACGCAACCGTGAAAACAATTTTAAAAGACAAAGTGATTATCAGTCAGCAGCGCGACGGCCGCTGGCAACCGGTGACGCTGTCAGTGAATCCGGCATCATCAGATAAGTTTAGTATCCGCACTGCGGACTCATATTAGGGATCAGGCAATGCGTAAAGCCACCATCACCTTACTTGCAGCTTTCGTTTTGAGCGCCTGTCAGTCAGCGCCAAAGGAATCTGTTGTTGAGCGCTCGTTGAAAGACGAGTTGCAGGCACAGCTGGATGCTGAAAAGGCGAATAAGGCTACTTCTGAAAAATTAGATGAAGTACCGGATGCCGTGAATTCCGCACTGATGACCGCGCCCGGACCTGCGGCTACGCCGGCGGCACTGCTTGGCCCTGAAAAATACGACATTAATGCCCAAAGCGTGGATGTGCGGCAGTTTTTGTCCGGGCTGGTTTATGACACGCCATACAGTGTAGCCGTGCACCCGGATGTGACCGGTTCGGTTACCCTCGATCTGAAGCAGGTGTCACTGGACGGGGTCATGTCGTTACTCTCTGATTTATACGGATTCGATATCCAGAGACAGGGCAACGTATTTCGCGTGTTACCCGCGGGTATGCGTACCGAAACCTTCGCCGTGAACTACCTGCTGATGAAGCGTAACGGGGCGACTCAAACCAGTATTATTTCCGGCGGGGTATCGCAAAATGCCAATGGCGGAAACGGTAGTCAGTCCGGCAGCGGTAACTTCAGTAATTTTACCGGTAGTGAAATGGGCGGCAACGGCCAGTACAGCAGTATGTCCGGTAACAATAACGGCACAATGATCAGCACCCGCACAGAAACTAACTTCTGGGAAGATTTACAAACCAGCCTGGCGTCTATGCTTGGCACAGAAGGTGGTCGTGCGGTGTTTGTTACGCCTCAGGCCGGTCTGGTTACCGTTCGTGCATTACCGTCAGAAATCCGTGCCATAAAACGCTTTTTGCAGGTATCTGAAACCCACCTGCAACGTCAGGTGGTGCTGGAAGCCCGTATTCTTGAAGTGGTGCTGAGTGACGGCTATCAGCAAGGGATCAACTGGAATGAAATCATCGCCAATGTGGGCAGCACGAATTTCTCATTCGCTACCACCGCCGGTACGTTTGGCAACGCACTGACCCCGGATTTGGGCGGCATCACCAGTTTGTCTTTCCTGAATCAGGATTTCTCAGGAGTGTTGAATCTGTTGTCCACGCAGGGGAATGTTCAGGTGCTGTCCAGCCCCCGTGTTACTGCAACAAATAATCAGAAGGCGGTGATTAAAGTGGGTGACGATGAATATTTTGTTACCGACGTATCCAGCCAGAATACGATTACAGCCACATCGACTTCAGTGGTCCCGGATATTGAACTGACGCCGTTCTTCTCGGGTATTGCGCTGGATGTTACTCCCCAGATTGACGATAAAGGCAGTGTGCTGTTGCATGTGCATCCTTCTGTTATTGAAACCGAAGAGCAGACTAAAGTTGTCACCCTCAACGAAGAAGAAATTGTGCTGCCGCTTGCGCAAAGCACTATCCGGGAATCTGACACGGTCATCCGTGCCTCTTCGGGAGAAATTGTTGTAATTGGCGGCCTGATGCAAACCACCATTACTGATAATGAAAGTAAAACGCCGTTGCTGGGGGATATTCCGGTGGTGGGGAACCTGTTCAGAAATAAACGTCAGCAGGAAACCAAAAAAGAACTGATCATACTGCTTAAGCCCACTGTGGTTGAGCCCGGCACGTGGAGTAAGCAAATCGAAATGAGCCGTTCGCAAATGGCTGACTGGCTGTACGTGGAATAAGTCATGTATCTGAGTCACTTTGGCCTTCAGGAGCCGCCCTTCACGTTGACGCCGAATACCCAGTTCTACTTCGGATTGCCCAGCCATAATGAGGCAATGGAAGTGCTGAAAACGGCGCTGGACGCAGGTGAAGGCTTTATCAAAGTGACTGGAGAGGTAGGCACGGGCAAAACCCTGCTGTGCCGGAAATTGCTCAACGAATTGCCGGATAACTTTCCCTCCGCCTATATTCCTAACCCCATGCTGTCACCGGAAGAGTTCCGTCGTGCGGTAGCCGCTGAAATTGGTGTGGTGCTGGATGTAGGCGGCGATCAGCAGCAATTTACCCGTCAGATTGAAGCCAAACTGATTGAAAAAGCCAAAGAAGGGTTGTCGGTGGTGCTGATCGTCGATGAAGCCCAGGCCATGCCTGAGGAAACGCTGGAAGCGCTCAGACTTATGACCAATCTGGAAACAGAATCCAAAAAGTTACTTCAGGTGGTGCTGTTTGGTCAGCCGGAGCTCGATCAGAAGCTGGCTACACCCAGATTGCGGCAGCTGAAGCAGCGCATTACTTTCAGCTACCGGCTGGCATTGATGAATGTAGATCAGGTTGAGCAGTATGTGCAGCATCGATTGCAGGTCGCCGGATACAAAGGAGCGCCGGTGTTCGGCCACCGCGCCTGTCAGATGATGGTGTCTGCCTGCCGCGGAACCGCAAGGCTGATTAATGTGGTCTCTCATAAGGCTTTAATGCTGGCTTATGGCGAAGGAAAACATGAAGTGACACTGGAGCATATTAAATATGCCGTGAAAGATACCGAAGCCACACAACGGCGGATAGCCGGTATGTCTCTGCAAGCCGTTGGCCTCGCTGCGGCGGGAGTGGTTATCGCGGTTACTGTCATCGCAGGTATGTGGTTCAGCGGAGGCGCGGCATGAGTGTCATTAATAAAATGCTCCGCGACCTTGAAGGACAGAATAATCAGGGCGGCAACACAAAAAACTATAAACCGTCCTCATCGGGAGACGCTGGCAGAAAGAGCCGGTTGATCATTCTGGGTGTGTTGCTGTTTGCCGCAATTGCATGGAGTGCGTTTACTTTTCTGGTGGATGCCAAAGACAACGGGGACAGAACCGCCCCACCGGTCACAGCCAGGACTTCACCGGATAACCAAACCGGACCTGTGCCGTTATCGTTGAATACCTCGTCATCTCCGGTCTCTGATGAATCTGAGCCGGAGCCTCGTCTTACCGCATCAGGAGATAGCAGCCTTACTGCAATTGCACCGCCTGATAATACATCAGTTGCCGTTATAAATAGCTCAGAGCCAGCACCGGTAACGCCGGAAAATATACCGCAGGCCGGAGGCCGGACAGCGTCACAAGCCGGTGACAATGGTCCGGTCATTGTATTTAATCAAGTTCAAACAGAATCACAATCCCGGCAGGAAGAGGCTGTACAAAAAACGGCTCCGGAATCTGCAGGCAACCGTGTACCGGTAACAAAACCGGAAAAAGCACATAGTAAAACCGCTGATACAGGGGTGATGAAAGTCACTAAGTCGCAGTCTGCCGCTGTGGAAGCAACACTGCGCGATCAGATTGCCGGTGAATTGAAAAAAGGCAATATGCGTGAAGCCACCCGTCTTCTGATACTGTTATCTCAACGGGAGCCGGATAACCTTGATGTCCGCAAGAAACTGGCATCGGTGTATTTCGCAGAAGGACAAGTAGAGCAGGCGCAGCAAATACTGGAACAGGCACTCGTGAAAGCACCGGCGAATACCAGTATCCGGTTGATGCTTGGGCGTCTTTACACTCAGCAGAACATGGGCGAACTGGCCTGGGAAGTGATCAGTCAGCCGGTCGTCACTACCGACACGGACTTTTTGGGATTTCGCGCAGGTTACGCCAATCAGCAGCAAAAATACGACACAGCGATCAATGATTACCGGGCGCTGACAGAACTGCAGCCTGCCATAGCGCGCTGGTGGTTAGGTTTAGGTATTGCCGCAGACAAGCTTGATCAACGGCATCTGGCGGTACAGGCATACCAGAAGGCTCTTAACAGACAAGGGCTTGAAGACGATGTTGAAATATTCGTCCGGAAACGGATTAAGGATCTCTCGGAGTAATTATGAGTCAGACGAAAATCCGTTTAGGAGATCTGCTGGTACAGGATGGTTTAATTACCGATGAGCAGTTGGTACAGGCGCTGGGGGAACAGCGTAAAACTGGCCGTAAGCTGGGTGCCACACTTATTTCCATGGGGCTGGTGACAGAGCAGGAATTATTAACATTACTCTCCCGCCACCTTAAGGTCGCGCTTATCGACCTCGACCAGTATCAGGTGAATGCCAGTGCAGTAAAGCTATTACCGGAGATTCAGGCACGCCGGTACAGAGCGCTGGTTATTGAAGACAAAGGTGACAGGTTGCTGGTGGCGATGAGCGACCCGGCTGACCTCAACGCGCAGGATAACCTGTCGGATCTGCTGCCCAAACCATTTGATATGGCTGTGGTCAGCGAAGCGCAACTATATAACGCCTACGATACCCATTATCGTAAAACCGATGAAATCGCCTCTTTCGCTCATGAGCTGGCAGAGGAATATCAGGAATCAGATAACTTTTCGTTAAGTGCCGGTGTGGAAGAAGAGCAGGACACCGCTGTTTCCCGGTTACTTCAGTCAATCTTCGATGATGCGGTCATTGCCAAAGCCTCAGATATTCACATTGAGCCGGATGAAAGCAAGCTGCGCATACGTCAGCGTGTCGACGGTGTGTTACAGGAAACTGTTATTCCGCAGGGAAACATTGCTGCAGCACTGGTATTACGCCTCAAGCTGATGGCCGGTCTGGATATCTCTGAAAAGCGATTACCTCAGGATGGCCGTACCCAGGTAAAGGTACGGGGACACCGCATTGACGTGCGTTTATCAACCATGCCGGTTCAGTCCGGTGAAGCGGTGGTAATGCGGTTGCTGGATCAGTCAGCCGGAGTATTAACACTGGAACAAACCGGGATGCCCGCGCCGCTGTTGAAACGTTTCCGCACTTTGTTACAACGCCCGCACGGCATGATTCTGGTTACCGGTCCTACCGGTTCAGGGAAAACAACGACCCTTTACGGCGCGCTGAGTGAGCTGAATAAACCGGAAAGAAAAATCATCACTGTTGAAGATCCTGTGGAATACCGTTTGCCCAGGGTAAACCAGGTGCAGGTTAACAGCAAAATCGACCTGACTTTCTCCAGTGTACTGCGTACCACATTGCGTCAGGATCCGGACATTATCATGGTGGGGGAAATGCGGGACCAGGAGACCGTGGAAATCGGTCTGCGGGGAGCATTAACCGGTCACCTGGTATTGTCAACGTTACACACCAACGACGCTGTTTCCAGTGCGATCCGCCTGCTTGATATGGGGGCGCCGGGTTACCTGGCCGCCAGTGCGTTACGCGGCGTTGTTGCCCAGCGTCTGGTCCGTAAAATTTGTGACAGTTGTGAAAGTGTTTACACCCCCACCCCGGAAGAGGTGTTCTGGCTTAAACACGTGGATGAATCTTTGGGAGAGGTGGTATTTAAAAAAGGTCGCGGTTGCCAGAAATGTAATCAGACCGGCTACAAAGGCCGGATTGGTGTGTTCGAACTGCTGGAACTGAATGACGCCATGATGGATGCGCTGAAGGTTGGGGATACCGTAGGCTTTGCGCACCATGCCAGAGAAAGCAACCGTTACCGGCCGCTGGCTTACGCCGCATTAACCTACGCGAAAATGGGCATGACCACCGTTGAGGAAGTGCTCAAGTTGTCTGAAATGGTCGCAGATACCTCAGATACAGACGTGGACAAAGCAGAGGACACGGGTGATGGCCAGGTTTAGTTATACAGCCCGTGAAAGGACGGGTGAGTTAACCGAAGGAACTATGGAAGCCACGGACGAGAGCGCCGTGGCAAAGCTGTTGCTGGCCCGCAATGTCATCCCCATCAAAATTGTTGCGAGTAAAGATGAGCCGGCTTCCGGTGCTGAAAAATCCATGGACGTGCACTGGTACACGCCCAATGTATCGCTGGATGAACTGGTTATCTTTTGTCGTCAGATGTTTTCACTGACCCGTGCCGGTATTCCTATTTTGCGGGCCGTCAGCGGTTTGGCTGAGTCCAGTAACTCTGCGCGAATGCGTGTTGCTCTGCTTGATGTTATCGCCCAGTTGGAAAGGGGGCGCAGTTTGTCCTCGGCGCTGCATTTGCACAGCGATATTTTCAACCAGCTTTTTGTGAGCATTATTCATGTGGGCGAGAATACCGGTCGTCTGGATGATGCGTTTTTACAGCTAGCTGAGTACCTTGAACGGGAGCAGGAAACCCGTAAACAAATTAAAGCCGCCACCCGGTATCCTATTTTCGTGCTGATTGCTCTGGCACTGGCCTTTGTGGTGCTCAACGTATTCGTTATCCCTAAATTTGCCACCATGTTTGCCAAATTCGGTGCAGAACTGCCCACCATGACCAAGGTGCTACTGGCCATTTCTGATTTCATGCTTAACCGCAGCTATATTCTTATCGGCATTATCGCCTTAATCAGCTACGGCATTTACCGCTATGTAGGTACCGAAAGCGGCCGTTACAAATGGGATCGTCTCAAGCTTCGTCTTCCCGTGGTGGGCGACATCATCCGCCGCTCATTGCTGGCCCGTTTCAGCCGCAGTTTTTCAATGATGCTTCATTCCGGTGTGCCCCTTACCAATGCCCTTAATCTTGTGGCGGATGCGGTCGATAACGCTTATGTGTCTGCTTCTGTTATTGAAATGCGCCAGCGCATCGAGAAGGGCGAGAATTTAACCCGGGTTAGCCATGCCAGCGGACTCTTCACCCCGATGATCATGCAAATGATTAACGTGGGGGAAGAAACCGGGCGGGTAGATGAGCTGCTTGCTGAGGTTGCCGGTTTCTATGAACGGGAAGTGGATTACGACCTGAAAAGCCTGACTGCGAAAATTGAACCGTTCCTGATTGTGATTGTAGCCGGCATGGTACTGATTTTAGCTCTGGGTATTTTCTCCCCGATGTGGGACATGATGAGTGCGATAAAGGGGGGCCGGTGAGAAAAAGTAACGCCGCCGCAGTGAATGAACAGCGCAAGATGTTCCTTGGCATCATATCAACCCTGGTGTTTGCCATTTTAATGGGCAGTTTTATCGTCTACTTCTACGAATCGGAGCCGAATTTGAAAGGCCAGATCCTGTTCCGCTTCGGCGATAAACTCGAAGACAGTGCTGTCAGCGCACACTGGCAGTGGCAGGCTGAGGGCCGTCCGGAGCGTATTTTGCTGGTGCACTATAATAGCGAAGGTAAAGAGACTGATCGCCGTCCGGTGGTGATGGGAGTAACGGGCTGGCCCGGCGTTAAACATACAGATGACGGCTGCCGGAAGCTGTGGCAGATGTTGCTGAATAAGCCTATGGAAGTGGATGGTTTCAGAGTCCGCGGGGATTTTTACGAAGGTGATACAGATACAGAGTCGGGTGAGCCGGTTAATGCTTATTGCCGGTTCGGACTGAGCAGCGGTGACTATTTTGATTATGCAATTTATCGTGGAGATGTGACCTATGAAGATGAGTGATCCGGTACATCGCCAGCATGCAGAAAAACGGGAGAACAGAAACATGGATATACAGCGTTATCGGGCAACACAGAGTCAGGCCGGCTTTACGCTGATTGAGCTGACCATTGTTGTGGTATTGCTTGGCCTGCTGGCTGCAGTGGCCATTCCCCGGTTTCTGGACGTAACCGAAGATGCGGAAAATGCCACCGTTGAAGGTGTGGCAGGCGGCTTTGCCACCGGCGTGGGGCTGGTACGGGCGCAATGGGAACTTGAGGCCCGTCCGCAGGACAACGACAGCACGAATCAAACCTTTGTCACATTGGATGGCGTGCGTGTAGGGGTCGACAGTGACACCGGCTACCCTACCGGGCAACTGGCGAATGATGGCAGCTCGGAAGATACCAGTATGAGTAATGCAGATTGCCAGAGCATTTTCAGTCTGATCATGCAGAGTGCACCGACCATTACTGCTAACTGGCAAAATATTCCCACGGAACGATTTCGTTACTATACCGCTGTAAGCAGTGGTACAGGATCTGGCGGAAATGACCAGTGCTACTATTATTTAAGTCAAACCATCAAGAACTTAAATACTGCGCCAGTCGATAACACACAGGGAAATGGATTCATATACGACTCAAGGATAGGTCAGGTTATTGTGTTCACTAACAATAGCGATCAATCCATAACTACCTGAGAAAGATTTTGAGCCATAATATATATAGTTAATTTCCTATTTAGAGGTACTGAACATGCAACAACGTGGTTTTACACTTATCGAACTGGTCATTGTGATCGTAATTTTAGGTATTCTTGCCGTGACGGCAGCGCCCCGTTTCATTGATTTACAAGGCGATGCCCGTGCATCTACCCTGCAAGGTGCTAAAGCGGCACTGACCAGCGGTATGCAACTGGTTTATGCAAAATCTGCCATTGCCGGTGAACAGCGCACGGCCTATGCCGGTGATGCAACCACTCAGATAACTATCAACGGCAATACAGTAGATACGGATTTTGGCTATCCGGATGCCGAAGTGGCTTCCATCACTAACCTGAACTACTGGGTAGAATTCAGCGACGCTGACTGGACAATCACTGTGGGTTCTCCGGCAGCCGGCCAGTTTACAATTACGCCGGAAGGTACAGCATATAACGCGACAGAAGCTGATGCTTGTCAGCTTATTTACACTGAGGCAGCGAATGCCAATACGGCACCTGTTATTGTCGTACAGGATCAGGGCTGCTAACCGGAAGTATCAATGAGAAAGCGCGTAGGGCATCTGTGTCCTGCAACCTTGAGAGTTCAGTCGGGCTTTACCCTTGTTGAACTTGTCATCATCATAGTTTTACTGGGTGTGTTATCGGTGGTAGCGATTTCACGCTTCGATGACGGCAAGGGGTACAACGAGTTCCTGCTGCAGAAGCGCCTGCTTAGCGCACTAAGGCATGTTCAGATGCAGGCCATGCAGGACACCCGTGACGGATATTGTCACCGGCTGAACTTCAATTATTCCCCGTCATCGCTCAATTTCGGCCCGCCAGTGGCCACTCTGGCATCTGCCAGTGCATCCGCGTCCTGTCAGAGCGGCATTGATTTCAACGCTGCCAGCCACCTCCGTACGAATAATGGCGAAATGAGTGCCTTGGAAGTCACTATGTCGGGCTACGATGGCAATGCCTCTGCGCCGGTCTATATCGGCTTTAATAGTGTGGGTAAACCATTGACCCCCGGCGCTCTGTGCGCTTCAGGTTCCGGTTGCCGTATTTCATTTGCCGGCAAATCAACCGCCAGTGTGTGCGTAAACAGCCAGGGCTTCATCTATGAATGCTAACCGGGGGTTTACATTACTGGAAACGGTTATCGGGATGGTGATATTTGCCATTGTGCTGGCCACGTCTGTGCAGCTCATTGCTGAACAATCAAAGAAAAGCCTTGAACCCATCTGGCAAACCCGTGCAGCGGAACTCGGGCGGGCATTGTTATCGGAAATTAACAGTAAAAAATTTGATGTGCGTTCCAGTTCCAATCCCGACGACCCCCGGTGTAATGAGGGTAATCGCTGTTCTTATACCAGTGAATTCGGACCGGGTAGCGGTGAAGTCAGAGCAAACTGGGATGATGTGGATGATTATCACCTGCTAAGCCAATCCGGGGCCGGTATTACTGACAGCCGTGGCGTTGCACTTATCGCGCCTGACGGCTCACCACTTTATCAGGGGTTTTCGCTGTTTGTCCGGGTGCACTACGATGATAATACCGATGGCATAGACGATGACGATACCAATCAGGATGGCGTATACGATACCGGTACCTATACCGGGAATATAAAACGCATTGTCGTCTTTATTACCACACCGGGTGGCGATACGGTTGTGTTCTCTGCTTATAAGTGGAATATCTGATGGCGAAGTTCAGTGTACAGAAAGGCTTCACCCTGATTGAACTTGTTACAGTGATTGTGATTCTGGGTATTGTGGGGTTGGGAATAAGCAGCTTTATGGGGAATACCATGTTGCTGTTTGCCGGCAGTGTTGAGAGAGAGCAACTGATGAACGAGGGCCGCTTCGCCGTAACGCGCATGCAGAGGGAAATGGCCCGTGCTGTGCCAAACAGTTTTCGCATCGCCGGAAACAGTGGTGTGCACTGCGTTGAATTTACCCCGGTCGTCTGGCCTGCCAGCTATGCCACCGCACCTTTTGGTTCGACGTCCAACCGCACGATTAATATGTTCTGGCCACATGACCCGGATGGTAATTACCATATTGTCGCTAATGATCAGCACATCGTCATTTATCCCCTGCAACCTGCTGACGTGTACGATCAGTCTCGTAACAGAAAAGCGCGGGTAACAGGATGCTCAGATGACGGAGACGGGCATTGCCTCACCCGTGATG
Organism: Alteromonas sp.; assembly: GCF_984505615.1. Lineage (NCBI taxonomy): Bacteria > Pseudomonadati > Pseudomonadota > Gammaproteobacteria > Alteromonadales > Alteromonadaceae > Alteromonas > Alteromonas sp. Next base: position 34,690 of record NZ_CFHOXV010000026.1, read on the forward strand.
ACAGTGATGATGTCATTCAGGTGCAGGTAGACCGCGCCTTTCAGCAGGCATCACCCCATCACTATGCCTATTTTGTTAACCGGACAATCAGCTACTGTGTGGCGAATGGGAACGTATATCGCAAAGAAGAAAATATGAATACTTCGCAATCTTTGTCGTTGTCTGGTGCCGTAATTGTGGCTGAGCATGTTACAAACCCCTTGTCAGGTAATCCGGCGTCTACCTATGCTGCTAACGATCCGTTTATGGTATTTGCCGGCCCTGCCGGAAAGAGCAATTTCGTCAGGATAAACCTTCAGTTTAATGATAACGGTGAACAGGTTAATCATTTTCAGGAGGTGCACGTTGCGTTCAAACCCTGAAACAACCTGCGCTTTACCCGCATCACAACGCGGCAGCATGCTGGTACTGGCGATGTTTGCCATTGTAGTGCTGTCACTCATTGGTATTTCAATGGCGTCAATGGTGCAGTCATCAGAAAAAACCATTGTGTATGAGGTCATGGGCGAGCGGGCTGAGCAGGCATCGTTGGTGGGGATCGAAATACTGGCTCATGCGATTAAGCCGGTTAACGGCAATCTGCATATTTGCGAGACGTCTTTCAATCTGGACAGTCTGGTGGTGAATACTCAAGGGTTTGAAGGCTGTACAATCGTGGTCCGGTGTACCACCCGTTCAATCCCTGTCAGCAGTAATCAGACAGAGTACCATTATGAAATTAAATCCACCGGCACCTGCGCTGCCGGTGATATGGTGGCGACGAAATCAAACACATACAACATGACTAAACCTTTCAACTATTAGTCTTGCCTGGTGTGTTTTCCTTTGCCTCCGGATTTTCCTGAACTTTTCCTGAACGGAATGCCGTCTTCTCAGTCTAACGACTGTTCAGAGTGGTGATTGTCACTCTTTTTGCACACTTTTACATGACGAAACAATTCCCCTGCTGGCTGATTTTTGAACTAAAATTCTGCTCAATCATTTAAGCTGACCAGCGAAGCGGTATTTTGTGCGCCTTAGGGGGCTATTTGCTTGCCCAAAGTAGTGCCCATTGTTAAAGTGTGCGGATATATATCTTCATTTCGCAGTCACGCCGCAAGCCATGCCCGAAGAAAGGTATGCAGGCGCAATAACAGGAACTGGCATTTCATGTTTAAAAAGCTTCGAGGCATGTTTTCCAACGATTTGTCCATCGACCTCGGAACGGCTAACACGCTCATCTATGTAAAAGATCAGGGCATCGTACTTAACGAACCATCAGTGGTAGCAATCCGTCAGGAACGGGCATCAGGACCAAAAAGTGTCGCAGCTGTGGGTTCTGAAGCTAAGCGTATGCTTGGCCGTACGCCGGGTAATATCCGTGCTATCCGTCCAATGAAAGACGGCGTTATCGCTGACTTCTATGTGACTGAAAAAATGCTGCAGCATTTTATTAAACAGGTTCACGATAATAATTTCCTGCGTCCCAGCCCGCGAGTGCTGGTATGCGTACCTTGTGGTTCTACTCAGGTAGAACGCCGTGCCATTAAAGAATCTGCACTGGGTGCAGGTGCCCGCGAAGTGTATTTGATTGACGAACCGATGGCGGCTGCTATTGGTGCGGGCTTACCGGTATCAGAAGCCACCGGTTCCATGGTGGTCGATATCGGTGGTGGTACCACAGAAGTTGCAATTATTTCACTGAACGGTGTGGTGTATTCCTCTTCCGTACGCATTGGTGGTGATAAGTTTGACGAAGCTATCATCAACTATGTGCGTCGTAACTTCGGTTCACTCATCGGTGAAGCTACCGCAGAGCGTATTAAGCACGAAATCGGTGCTGCTTACCCGGGTGATGAAGTACGTGAAATTGAAGTGCGCGGCCGTAATCTGGCGGAAGGTGTTCCCCGTGGCTTCGTGCTGAATTCCAATGAAATTTTAGAAGCCTTACAGGAACCGTTAACCGGTATCGTGTCTGCGGTCATGGTTGCCCTCGAGCAGTCTCCGCCGGAACTGGCTTCAGATATTTCTGAACGCGGCATGGTACTTACCGGTGGTGGTGCGTTACTGAAAGATCTGGACCGCTTACTGATGGAAGAAACCGGTATTCCGGTAGTGGTGGCAGATGATCCACTAACCTGTGTAGCCCGCGGTGGCGGTAAAGCGTTCGACATGATTGATATACATGGCGGCGACCTGTTCAGCTACGAATAATCAAACCAGAAAGGCTACCGCAAGGTAGCCTTACTGCGTATCACGGGTAATATGGATACGATTTTCACACGCGGACCTTCACTGATTAGCCGCCTCATTCTTGCGCTGGTAATGTCGGTGGCGCTGATAATCGCAGATTCGAAATTTGATGCGTTTCAGTCTTCGCGCGTGTACATGAACTCACTGATGAGTCCATTGCAATATCTTGCGAACCTTCCCAGCGTACTGCTCAGCGCCAGCGCGCAACGTCTTACCTCCCATGAAGATCTCGTTGAAGAAAACCAGCGGTTGACCAATCAGGTTTTGTTGATGAGCGAACGCCTGCAGCGATTTGATGTTTTACAGTCTGAAAACGATCAACTCCGTGCCTTACTGGATACGCCGGCAAAGCCGGACGTGCGTAAAAAGGTGGCAGAGCTGATGGCCGTTGAAAACAGTCCTTTCAGCCAGCAAATTGTGATCAACAAAGGAGCCCTGGACGATGTGTTCCTGTCGCAATCGGTGCTGGATGACCGTGGCGTAGTGGGCCAGGTGATGGAAGTGGGTACGACGAACAGCCGGGTGGTGCTGATCACTGATGTGACTCATGCTGTGCCGGTACGCTCAGTACGCAATAATATCCGCTTTATTGCCAGTGGTACCGGCTCTCTCGATGAGCTGCTGCTGGAGCATGTCCCTCATAGTGTGGACGTGGAAGTCGGGGATATTCTGGTGACATCAGGTTTAGGACAGGTATTTCCGGAGGGTTATCCGGTGGCACAGGTCAGCCGGGTGACCCGGGACGAAAGCCGCCCGTTTGCCATTGTTGCCGCTACGCCTCTTGCACGGCTGGACAGGCTGAAGTATTTGCTGTTGTTGTGGCCGGAACATCATGACGGGGAAGCGGAATTTGATGGTGTCAGTACCGCCGGTGATGAAGGCCAGGAGGGTGAGAATGATTAAGACCCGCCACTCTGCCATTATTGCCACTTTACTCATTGCACTGGTTTTACAAATTGTGCCTCTGCCTATCCAGGTCGATATTTACCGGCCGGACTGGGTGCTCATTGTGCTGGCTTACTGGACCATGGCATTGCCTCACCGCGTGAATGTAGGCGTGGCCTTCATGGCGGGAATTGCCATGGATATTTTGCTGGGGACGTCGCTGGGGATTCACAGTTTTTCCCTGAGTTTATCGGTGTTTACACTGGCGGCTAACTATCAGCGTTTACGCAACTACTCGGTGTGGCAACAGGCTATTATCATTGGCCTTATCAGTGCGCTCTATCACACCGTTTTATTCTGGCTTCAGCACCTTCTCACCGGCATTCCTTTTCAGCTCAGCTATTTATGGCCTGTCCTCAGCACGATGATCTTATGGCCATGGATATTCTGGCTGCTCCGTAAAGCACGCAGACAACTCAATATTAATTAGGAGGCGTTATGTCAGCGCAACTTATTCTGGCATCTGCTTCTCCCCGCCGCACTGCATTACTTGACCAGATGGGGTTTGCTCATCGTCAGTTTCCTGTCGATATCGATGAGTCTCCCCTCGACGGAGAATCTCCTGAAACCATGGTGACGCGGTTGGCGGCTGAAAAGGCAAGGGTTGCCAGTGAGCGTCTGAACGCAGATGCGGATTCGTCTTATGTGGTGCTGGCTTCAGATACGCTCATTGCTTTTCAGGGCCGGCCGTTAGGTAAGCCGGCAGACCGTGATGATTGTTTCGCCACACTCAGAGCTTTGTCTGACAAGGAACACGAAGTGCTGACTGCCGTGAGTATTTATTGCGGTGGTCAATCAAAAACACTGTGCGTATGCACAAAGGTACTTTTCGCCCCTGTCACCGACGACGATATTGCCGCATACTGGGAGACAGGAGAACCTGCAGATAAAGCCGGAAGTTATGCCATTCAGGGCATTGGCGGTCAGTTTGTCAGATCGGTATCCGGCAGTGTGAGTTCAGTGATTGGTCTGCCATTGTACGAGACCCGTTGTTTGTTGAAAGAATTTGGAATTTCATCGTGAGTGCAGAACTGCTAATCAACGTAACGCCCTCTGAATCCAGGGTCGCATTAATCGAAAACGGTATCCTTCAGGAAGTGCACGTAGAGCGGCACACCAAGAAAGGGCTGGTGGGGAATATTTACCGCGGGAAAGTGAGCCGTGTGCTACCTGGCATGCAGGCAGCGTTTGTGGATATCGGTCTGGATAAAGCCGCTTTTTTGCATGCATCAGACATCGTTGTCCACAATGAAATTGTTGATGAGGTATCCAGCAGTCAGCTGCAAAAGCGGGATATCCGCGAGCTGGTGCGTGATGGTCAGGACATTATTGTGCAGGTGGTGAAAGATCCCATCGGTACGAAAGGCGCGCGGCTGACTACCGACATCACAATCCCGTCTCGCTATCTGGTGTTCATGCCCAGTGTCACCCATGTTGGCGTGAGCCAGCGCATTGAAGACGAAGCGGAGCGGGAGCGGCTGAAGAATCTGGTACAGGAATACTGTGACGATGAAGGCGGCTTTATTTTGCGAACCGCCGCAGAGGGCGTATCGCAACAGGAACTCTCTTCCGACGCGGCTTTTCTGCGCCGGTTGTGGAATAAAATCAAACAACGGATGGGCCGCAAGAAGCAGCACATCATGTATGAAGATTTGCCCCTGGCCCGCAGGGTGCTGCGGGACTTTGTTGGCACTGAGCTGGACCGTATCCGTATTGACTCCAATTTGTCTTTCAGGGAATTAGGGGAATTTACCGCCGAATATGTTCCCGAACTGCAAAGCAAACTGGAGTACTACCGTGGCGACCGGCCCATTTTTGACCTGTATGATGTTGAAAATGAAATACAGCGGGCGTTAGATCGCAGGGTCGATCTTAAATCCGGCGGTTATCTCATTATCGATCAGACAGAAGCGATGACCACCATCGATATTAATACCGGTGCGTTTGTCGGTCACCGCAATCTGGAAGAGACCATCTTCAATACTAACATTGAAGCCACGCTGGCTATCGCAAGGCAACTCAGGCTGCGCAATCTGGGTGGTATGATCCTCATCGACTTTATTGATATGTCGGAACCGGATCATAAACGGCGTGTCTTAAATAGTCTGGAAGCGGCAACGGTGAAAGATCGGGCAAAGATTAATATTCACGGGTTTACCTCGCTGGGTCTGATTGAAATGACCCGTAAACGCACCCGCGAAAGTCTTGAGCATACCCTGTGCGGATTGTGCCCGGTATGTAAAGGCCGGGGCTCGGTAAAAACTATCGAGACGATTTGCTTTGAAATTATGCGTGAAGTGGTGCGTGTTAACCGTGCCTATGACGCAGAATTATTTGTTATTTATGCTTCGCCAAATGTGGCCGATGCGCTGCTGGGTGAAGAATCCCATGTTCTGGCTGAGCTGGAAGTGTTTGTGTCTAAGCAGATTAAAGTGCAGACAGAGCCGCTTTACAACCAGGATAAATACGACGTAGTCATGATGTAAGGCGGTGCCCGTTAAGTGAGTAAAGCAGGTAAGGTAGCCACCTGGCTGGTAAAAAAGCTGTGGATGCTGCTGGCAGTCTTTTTAGTGTTGTTTGCTGTCATGCTGAGCGTTATGCGCTACGCATTGCCTCATATCGACCATAAAAAATACCTGCTCGAAGACTATGTCAGTGAAAAATACGGTGTCGATCTCAAAATCGGCAGCGTTCAGGCTGACTGGGAAAAATCAGGCCCCAGCATCGTATTGAATGATGTGGTGCTCGCCAATGGCGACTCTTCTCCGGTGGCACTTGGCATTAAACAAGTCCACATGGAAATCGACTTCTGGGAAAGCCTGCGCTTACGGATGTTGTCTTCCAATGCCTTTACTCTGGACGCACTGACACTCGAAATCGATGCCGACCGTCTTGACGGTGCCGGTGAGAGTGATTTTCCTGTCGTCGATGCCCTTAAAAGCCTTTTCCTTGAGCAGTTACAGCGTTTCTCACTTACTGACGGTGAGGTTGCGATTACCCGCAATAATGAGCGGGAAGTACTGCAACTGGAGTCACTGAGCTGGATCAACAAAGACCGGCGTCACCAGGGCACCGGCGCAGTGCGGGTACAGGAACTGGCAAATAACTCGGCTTCTTTTATTCTCGATCTCACCGGTACCCCTGATTCACTGGATGGTGTGATGTACGCCCGTGCAGAGGATTTGGATATTTCTCCCTGGGTCAGCGGCTTGCTGGCGACGCGGCGTCCGTTGCGTGAGAGCCGGGCGAATTTTGAAGTCTGGGCGGAAGTAAAAGAAAGTCACTTCAGTGCGTTTTATACCGAATTCCACGAAAGTAAGCTGGCGTGGGGTGGCGACGATGCGCTGGTGTTTAACTCGGGGATCCGCGGCGGCAGCATTCAGGCGCAACCGGTTAAAGACAAATGGCATTTCCGTGTTGATCAGCTCATTTTTGATGCCAACGATCAGAGCCTGGTCACAGATCTGGTAGGAACCGTATCGGATAATGAATTACTGGTGAATACGGTGAAGCCGGCACCGGTGAACCCTTTTCTGGTGTTATTACCCCTGTTCACAGACGATACCGCCGATGACAATATCCGCGATATCAACCCGGGTGGTCAACTGGCTACACTACAGGTAAAACTGCAGCCGAAAGGGTTCGACCTGGCAGCAAAACTCATTGACGTGAGTTGGGATCAGGATGGCTATGTGCCCGGGCTTTCTCACCTCGACATGGATATTTTCTGGCATAAGAAACAAGGTGTGGTGTTGTTATCTGCAGATGACAGCACCCTGGACATCGATAATTTGCTACCGGAATCAGTGCAGGTAAGCAAGCTGAGAGGGAAAGTGTTTGTTTACCGGCAGTCCCTTGATGACGGCAATCACTGGGTTGTCCAGAGCCACAAACTGGATGTGCAGTCGGATAAATTATCGTTTCAACCGGCATTCCGCTTTGATACCACATCACGGGAGTTGTCGGTAAGTGCTGACATCGCGTCCCGTCCGGTAAAAGATATACAGCACTTGTTGCCTGGTCCGGTAATTGGCAAAAACACAACGGCTTTTCTCAACCGGGCTTTCGTCGGGCCGGGGCAAATAGAAGGGGCCACTATACTCTGGCAGGGTAAGCCGGCAGAGTTTCCTTTCAGCAGCAATGAAGGGGTTTTTCAGGCCAAAGTACAGGTAAACGGCAGCACCTTCCGCTTCTCTGATGACTGGCTGCCACTGGAAGGGCTGGACCTTACTTTATTGTTCGAGAACGACAGCCTGACTATGCACAGTCCGGGCGGCACACTTGGTGGTGTTGCTGTGAGTGATATGACTGCTGTGATCCCTGCCTTACGGGGCGACTCAAAAGTGATTATCGATGCCACGGGTAATGCCAGAGGTGCGGATGTCACTTCACTTATGCTGCAGAGCAGTTTATCCGGTTCGCTGGGACGATTACTGGATAAAGATGTGCAGATAAAGGGAGACCTGTCTGCCGGCTTACATCTTGAAATTCCTTTCGACAGTAACCAGGTTATTGCCCGGGGAGAAGTGACCCTGCCCGGGAACGATGTTCACGTGAGCAGCGTAAAAATGGATTTTGCCGGCGCTACCGGTAAAGTCAGCTTTGAAAACGAAAAGGTGCAGTTCACTGATTTAGAGGCGTCGTTGCTCGGGCAGCCGGTGAGGTTATCTTTTGACGGCAAGCAGGAAGACGAAGATTATCTGGTGGATCTGTCGCTGGATGGTACCTGGAACATTAATCCTCTGCTGGCTGAGTTTAACCCTGACTTCGACACTTATTTATCCGGTGATGCCCACTGGCAGGCCGTTGTCGCATTGCGTATTCCGCCGGAAGGATTCAGTTACCGTGCGAATATCACTACGCCGTTAACCGGCCTTAGTTCAAAGTTGCCAGCCCCTTTTGCCAAAACAGCAGACAGTGATTTACTGTTCAATGTGATTAGTGAAGGGAACAAGCAAGCCTCAACGGTGAAAGCCAGCTTAGGGGATGATGTGCGCTTCGAAGGTGTACTGCCTCATCAGGAAATGCAGTTTTCCCGCGCCCACCTGGCTTTGGGTGACAGCGACTTTGTAGGCATGGGAATTGGTTTCAGTATCTCTGCCGCCATGGATGTTGTGAATGTGACGGACTGGTACAAAACCATCGAGTTACTGGTAAACGGCATGGGCAGTGGCGGCGAACCCGGTACGCAGAAAAACGCGTTGTTTTCTGTGCCGGAACGTATATTTGTTAATGCCGGTAACCTGGTGATTGCCGGTCAGAATCTGCATAACGCTAAAATTACCACCAAGCAGCAAAACAATAACTGGATGCTGGATATTAACGCCACGGAAGCCAGAGCGACGGTGAATTTGTATGATGACTGGCTGGCGCGGGGCGTTGCCGTTGAAGCTGACTATATCCGTTTTGAAAGTTGGGAATCAGAAGATGAAGGCGTGGCCCATAACTGGGATGCGAATACGTTACCGCCGGTCTATTTCCACTGTAAACAATGCATATTCCTCGATAAAGATTTAGGCGAGGTAACGCTGGATGTGGCGAAAGCAACGTCTGGTCTGGATATACGGCAACTCAGTGCAGTGAGTAAGCATGGCAAGTTTTCAGCAAAAGGAAAATGGGTCTTTGACGGCGACGACAACAACACTTTACTGGGCGGTTCGCTGGAAAGTGATGATGTGGGCATGATGTTGAAAAACTGGGGCGTCGACAGTGGCATTAAAGACTCAGGCGCCAGAATGAATTTTGATTTAAGCTGGGCAAAATCCCCCATGGATTTCAGTGCAGAAACCCTGACAGGCGATGTAAAGTGGTCTTTGTCAGACGGTTATCTCAGCGAAGTCAGTGATAAAGGCTCCCGTATTTTTACCCTTTTCAGCCTGAATTCACTGGTGCGTAAACTGAGCCTGGATTTCCGTGATGTGTTCGCGAAGGGCTTCTTTTATGATGATATGAGCGGTACCTTGTCCATCGCTGACGGCAAGGCGTATACCGGCGATACCGTAATTGATGGTGGTGCCGGTGAGATCAACATCAAAGGCTATAC